>CAXSDM010000064.1:0-4330 GCA_964235575.1 uncultured Acidobacteriaceae bacterium
GCCGCCGCCTTCTGCATCAGCTCATGCAGCGCCTTCAGCAGATTCGCGACGCGCTCTCCGCCGATCCAGTAATCGCCCTGCAGCACTGCCCGCAGCGCCTGCGAGAGATCGCCGGCCACGGCATCCTTAAGCACAATGCCGCGTGCGCCAATCTGCAGAGCCTCGATCACCTGCTGCGTCGTAATGGTGCTGGTGAGCAGGATAATCTTTACTCGGGGCGACTTGGTCATGATGGCGCGCATGGCTTCAAGCCCGGGCAGCCGCGGCATCATCAGGTCAAGCAGCAAGATATCCGGCTCGAGCTCAAGCGCTTGCTGAATGGCGACATCGCCGTCCTCGGCCTCGCCGACGACCTCAAATCCCTCTTCATGCATCAGCATATTCTTAACGCCAAAGCGAACGACGGGATGATCGTCGGCGACCACGATGCGGATCGTCGGCGCGAGGGTCGTTGAGGTTCGTTTGAGGGGCATCTTCATGCGGTCGGAGATCTCTAAAGTTTTCAGCACAAGGTCACCATGGGAATGCTCAGTTTTGAGCGTCCAGAATACGCTTGAGGCGGCTGGACGCAGCTAGAAATTCGTCGAAAGGAGCGATGTTGCCAACAACGGGTAATCCGGTACGTTCCATCTCCGCGGCCATGCGCGCAAGTTCCTCCGCGCCGACCATGCCGCACCCGCCTTTGATCGAGTGTGCGGCGCGCGTCCAGGCCTCGGAGTTGCGGTCCAGGCTGGCTTGGCGCAGTGTCTCGATGCGTGCTAGGGCGTCGTCCAGACACATGGCGTAGAGACCCTGCAGCTGCTCTCTGGGCATGACATCCGCCAGCGAGGTGTATGTCGTCAGGTTGAGTACCTCCAAGGGAAGATTGGTGTTCGGTCTATCCAAGGTCGAGGTGGCCGGAAGCGGGCGGGAGTGGTCAAGCGCCGTCCAGATTTCCTCCATGGAGAATGGTTTGAGAACGAAGGCGTTGAAGGAGCGGATCGCCTCGCAGGAGACGGAGCTTCCGCTCATGGCGAGCAGCACGGTCTGCTCGCCGCACGCCGCGCGAAGCTGCCGTGCGAGTGGCTCTCCACACAGTCCGGGCATCTGCAGATCGGCCAGGATGACGTCCGGGCGGCACACCGGGCAGGCGGCGATCGCCTCAAGCGCGGAGTCGCCGGACTCGTGCGCCTCGACCGCAAAGCCGGAGTCAGCGGCCAGAACCGCCAAGACCTCGCGGCTGAGCGCGTCATCGTCGACAATCATCAGGCGCATGCCAGGGTGAGGTGTCTCTCGCACCCGACAAAGGTAACAGGGGATGTGGGGACGGGGAAGAGCCGCTCGGGTGAGTCGATGACACGATAGAGTAAGTGCCAAGAGGACGAAAGTTGTATTGCGTCCTGCAATCCTGCTGAAAATTCAGTGGAGAAGCAGTGTAAATCTGTTGGAAAGGACGGCGCATTGCACGTACCGAGCCAAAGCAAGGAAATCGGCTGGAGGCGGGATTTACTTGCCCTGCAACGGCGAGTCGGAGAGCTGGAGCGGCAGGTCGCCGAGCTGCGGGGAGCAAGCCCGGAGAGCGCGGTGCCGGCTGCGGAGGCTGCGTGGCCTGAGCCGGTTGCGTCCTTGCCGGACTTCGAGGTGCCGCCTCCACCACCGCCCTTCCTGACCGAAGAAGCTGCGCAGGTCACGCCCCGGCCGTCGCTTGAGGATCGGCTGGGCTCGCAGGTCTTCAGCCTGGTCGGTGTTCTCGCGGTCATCGTCGGCGCCAGCTGGGCCTTGAAGCTGGCCATTGAGCGTGGTCTGATCGGGCCAGTGGGGCGCGTGCTGATCGGCCTGGCCGCGGGGGTGGCCCTCGTACTGTGGTCGGAGATGTTCCGGCGAAAGGCGGTGCACGCCTTCTCCTTCGCGCTGAAGGCGGTCGGGACGGGCCTGCTCTACCTGACCCTGTGGGCCGCGTTCCACCTCTATCACCTGATCCCCGCGGCCGTGGCACTGACCGCCATGTTGTTAGTGACCGCCTGGAATGTCTTCATGGCATGGTCGCAGGATGCGGAGCTGCTCGCGGGCTACGCCTTGCTAGGCGGGTTCGCAACGCCGGTCCTGCTCTCGACCGGCGGCAATCACGAGGGTTTTCTCTTCAGCTATTTGGCGGCGCTCGACCTCGGGTGTGCGCTGCTGATGCGTTCGAAGCCGTGGCGGCGGCTTCTGCTGCCGACCTACGCGGGAACGGCCCTCTATTTCATCGGCTGGTACGCGCAGTTCTTTCGCGCAAGAGTGCGCGCGCCTTGGGACGGGCAGTCGGCGGAGACGGCGGCCTTTGCGCTGCTGTTCTTTGCGATCTTCGCGGTCATCTCCATGCGCGGATGGGCCGCTACCGAGGAGGCGCGTCCCGGGCCGGGCGACCTCGTCGTTCCGGTGCTTGTACCTCTCGCCAATGCTGCCTTCGTGTCGCTGGCGTTGTACTCGGTGCTGCAGGACTCGGGCCTGCACGGCATGCTGGCGTGGCTCATGGTGGGCTTGGCGGCCGTGTATCTGCTGCTTATGCGGGTGCAGGCGACCGTCGTCTCCGCAGCCGTCCACCTTGCGATGGCGGTCGTCTTCCTGACCATCGCCGTGCCGCTGAAGCTAAGCGGCGAGGCGCTGACCACAGCCTGGCTGGTCGAGGGTCTTTTGCTCTACTGGCTGTCCACGCGGGTCGAAGCGGAAGAGCGCGCGGCCCGGCGAGTTTTGCTGCTCCTGTCCGCGGCCGGCTTTGGTTTGGGGCTTCTGGCCCTCGTCATTCACTGGACCTTTGCGCGGAGCGGACGCAGCTTCTTCAACGCGGAGCTCGGCTCGGCGCTGGTCGCGGTCGCAACGCTGGCGGGTGCGGCGTGGCTCGCCCGACGCTTTCCGGAGCGCAGAAAACACGTTGCCGCCTCTCTTGCGGGCATCGCCGCGGTAGGGCTGTTGCTGATCCTCCGTGAGCTCGCGCCGGCGGCTGTGTTCGCCCCACGCCGCACGGCCTTTCTCAACGCGGAATTTGACACCGCGCTGCTCGGCCTGGCGGTGCTGGCGGCGGTGTCCTGGACGTGTTTTCGGCTGCTGCGCCGGGGCGTGACCTCCGAGCAAATGCTCCTCTCCGCCCAGGGCACCTTCCTGCTGACCAATCTTTTTGCGATCGCCAGCGTCGTACGGGAGATCGGATCGCTTTGGCCCGCTGAGGGCGCGGACGTGCAGCGATCGCTCGCCATCTCGGGCTTCCTCATGCTGTACGGGGCGGGCCTGCTCGTGGCAGGCTTCCGCGCGAGAAGCGCCTTTACGCGCTGGCAAGGGCTGGGCCTGCTGGTGTTGACGATCCTGAAGGTCTTCCTCTACGACGTGAGCGGCTTGAGCGCCGGGTACCGCGTGGCCAGCTTTCTCGGGCTGGGCGTGCTGCTGCTCGCGGTCAGCTTTGCGTACCAGAAGAACTGGCTTGGGCTGCGCGCGTCCGGCCCTCACGAAGGCACGGCGGGTAAGCCATGAGGGCACGCATTTTGGCCGCTGCGTGGCTGCTGCAAGTGGCCGCGGGGTCCGCCGGGCCGAAGGTGACGGACTTCCGCTATCGGCGCGAGCTTGCCCTGCCGGCGGGCGTGGCAGCCGGGGCGCAAAGCTGCGCGGTGCTGGACGGCACGGTCTACGCGCACGCCGCGCCGGCCTTGGCCGATGTGCGTCTGTTCGGCGGCGAGGGCGGGGCCGCGCAGGAAATTCCGTACGCCTTGACCATCTCTGAAACAAGCTTCGCAAGCGATCCGGCACCGGTTCTCAATCTCGGCAAACGAGGTCAGACCGTCACCTTCGACCTGCAGATGCCGGACCGGCTCTACAGCGGGCTTCTGCTTCAGCTGGGAGGAGTGAACTTCCTTGCGGCGGCAAAGGTGACCGGACTAAAAAGCCTGAAGGACGCCGACGGGACCACGTTGGGAACCTTCACGCTCTTCGACCTGAGCGGCCAGCGGCTGGGCCGCAACACGACCGTAGCGCTGCCCGAATCCAGCTTCCCGTTCCTGCACGTAGAGCTCGCGTTCTCCGCGGCTCCGGGCCAGCCTCGTTTTGAAGCCTCGCCGGCGCTCGTCGAGGGCGCGCAGGTGCCGCCCAGCCGCGAGGCGCAGACGCTCTACACCCCCGTGGCGGAGACGTCCGTCCTGGCCGAGCGCGGACATGAGTCTGTGGCCGAGTTCGTTCTTCCCGCGCACGTGCCGGTCGAGCGCGTCAGCTTTGTGCTCGCGCCCGGGTATACGACCAATTTCAGCCGGCCCGTGCGCATTCTCGCCCGGGCAGACAAGGCAAACGGCGGCGAAGATCCGGCCAGCGAAGAGATCCGCGGGGAGAT
>CAXSDM010000064.1:4430-7940 GCA_964235575.1 uncultured Acidobacteriaceae bacterium
GAAGGCTCCCGTGTATGACTTCTCGCGGGTCTTCCAGCCGGCGCAGACCGCAGCCGTGGCGCGGCTTGGGCCGGAAACAGCGAATCCCGCCTACCTTCCTCCGGGAGAAACGAGGCCGTTCTCGGAGCGGCACCCGAACTTGCTTTGGGTGGCGCTCGTGGCAGTTCTCGCAGCCCTTGGAGGTGTCGCCTGGCGATCTGCGAAGCGCATCTAGCGAGCCTCTCATCCACGGACACAAGCAATCCTCTGCACGGATGCATCTGAACGTGCGAAGCAGGAAAGGACCTTGCATGCAACGCAAACGCTCACCGTGGATCGGATTGGCCGCTGGTGCGATCGGAGGCCTCATCGGTACGGCGGCCCTGGATCTCTTCAAGAAGGCTTTGATCAAGGGAAGCCGCGCTGTAGAGGATGTCTCCGGATCGCCGCACACGTACTCCACGCAGCAGGAGAACCAGCTGCTCAACTACCACGCCGCGCATGCCGAGACCGCGGCCGTGCTGGCCAGAGCCGCTGGCTTCGAGCTGAGCGCCGCCCAACGCAAGACCGCCACACCCATCACCCACTACGCCACCGGAGCCATCGTCGGCGCACTCTACGGGGTCGCTGCTGAATACTTGCCCGCGACCAAGATCGGTCTCGGTTCCGTCTTTGGCTGCGTCGTCTTCGCGGTGGGCAACGACGCGATTCTGCCCTTGCTGAAGTTGTTGCCTCCGCTCTCAGAAACCCCGCAAGTGCTGCAATGGGAAGGCTTTTCCTCGCACGCCCTATACGGCACCGGCACGGAGCTGGTCCGCCGACTGATCCGGCAGGTCGTCTGACCTACCGCAAGCTAGATCACCGCGCGCTCCCGGTACTCCCCGAAGCATCGCCGGAGCGCATCGGCCACCTCGCCCACCGTGGCCTCGGCCTCTACCGCTTCAAGGATCCACGGCATCAGGTTTTCCTGCCCTCGCGCCGCGTCTTCCACCCCGCGCAGCGCGGCCTGCCACGGCCCGCGATCCCGCCGCAGCCGCAGCGCCCGCACCCGCTCCACCTGCCGCTGCTCCAGCGCCTCGTCGATCCGCTGAACCGGCGTGTTCCTCTCCGCCGTCTCGCTCACGAAGCGATTCACGCCCACCACAATGGCATCGCCCGTCTCCACCTGGCGCTGGTAGTCGTACGCCGCGGCCTGGATCTCCCGCTGCACATAGCCCTGCTCGATCGCCTGGAGCATGCCCATGCCCTTCCCACTCGTGTCGAAGCCGGCAATCGTGTCCAGATATCGCTGCGCCCGCGCCTGCAACTCGTCGGTCAACGCCTCCACGTAATACGAGCCAGCCAGCGGGTCCGCCGTCTGCGGCACTCCGGATTCGTACGCGATCACCTGCTGGGTCCGCAGCGCCAGCCGCGCCGCCGCCTCGGTCGGCAGCCCTAGCGCCTCGTCGAAGCCGTTGGTGTGCAGGCTCTGCGTCCCGCCCAGCACGCCCGAAAGCCCCTGCAGCGTTGTCCGCACAATGTTGTTCTCAGGCTCGGCCGCCGTCAGCGTACTACCCGCCGTCTGCGTGTGAAAGCGCAGCATCCACGACCGCGGATTCTTCGCCCCAAAGTGATCGCGCATAATGTGCGCCCACATCCGCCGTGCCGCGCGAAACTTCGCCACCTCTTCAAACAAGTTGCTGTGCGCGTTGAAGAAGAAGCTCAGCCGCGGCGCGAACGCATCTACGTCCAGCCCCGCGCCAAGTGCCGCCTGCACATACGTCATCCCGTCCGCCAGCGTAAACGCCAGCTCCTGGGCCGCGGTCGAGCCGGCCTCGCGCATGTGATACCCGGAGATCGAAATCGTGTTCCACTCCGGAACCTCCGTGCCCGCCCACGCAAAAATATCCGTCACCAGCCGCATCGCCTGCGGTATGGGAAAGATATACGTTCCACGCGCAATGTACTCCTTCAAAATATCGTTCTGGATCGTGCCGGTCAGCCGCTTTACCTCCGCCCCACCACGCCGCGCGGTCGCCACATACAGCGCCAGCAGAATCGACGCCGTGGCATTGATCGTCATCGAGGTAGAGATCGTGTCGAGCCGGATGCCCTCAAAGAGCCTCTGCATGTCTTCGATCGAGTCGATCGCCACGCCTACCCGGCCCACCTCGCCCAGCGCCATGGGGTGGTCGGAGTCGTAGCCGATCTGCGTCGGCAGGTCGAACGCCACGCTCAGCCCGGCGGTCCCGTTCGCCAGCAGAAACTTGTAGCGCCGGTTCGATTCCTCGGCATCGCCCATGCCCGCGTACTGCCGCATCGTCCATAGCCGCCCGCGATACATCGTCGGTTGAATCCCGCGCGTATACGGGAACTCACCCGGCCGGCCGATCTCCGCATCCGCAGCCACCGCGTCCGGCCCGTAGACCGCGTTCACTGGGATGCCGGAACTCGTCCTGGGCGCGTGGCTTGCGCCCTTGCTGTCTTTCTTCTGCGCCTCACTCATGGAACGATCAGTCTACAAGCAAACAAGAAGGGGAGCGCCCGTTTGACCGGCGCTCCCCTTCTGCAACAGCGTACCCGAACGAGCTACGCCTTGACTGTCTTTACATGCTTGACGCTGCCTTTGCCATCGTGGCTCGAGGTTCCGTTCGGCGAGACCATCGCCTGCTCCTTCTGGCCGAACGTATCCGGTCGTCCCGGTCCCAGGTTCGGCTCACCCGCGCCCTCAATCGGACCGGCGATGAACGGCTCGAACTTACCGTGGCCATCCGGAGCCGTGCCCGACGTCCAGGCCTGCCCCTCCTGGTTGCCCACCTGCTTGTCCGTCGTCGTGATGAAGAACTTGTAGCTGTAGTCCTGGTTCTCCTGCGTCTGCGGGAAGCTGTTCGGCACCGGCAGATGCGTCGGCCCCAGCTCTTCAAGCACCGCCAGCCACTGCTGCTGGTGCATCGTGTCGCGCGCAATGTTGAAGGCGAGCATATGCTTCATCCCTGGATCGTCCGTCGCGTTGTACAGCCGGCACGCCAGCACCCGGCCCGTCGCTTCCGCGGCCACGTTGCAGTACATGTCGCCTGCGATATTGCCGCTCGCATAGATGTGTGACATGTTGAACGGCACGCCGTTCGCGTCGGAGGGCATCGCCGCAAGCCCGGTCGAGAGAATGTGCCGCATGTCCATCCCATTCAGCACAGCGCCGGCCAGCGGATCGGCCGAGATCTCTTCCTGCAGCGACACAGGCGCGTTCTGGAGGTTCAACGCCACCGCTGTCGCCAGCATCTCGATGTGCGAGATCTCCTCGGTCGCCGTATTCAGCAGCATGTCGCGATACTTGGCCGGTCCACGCGATCCCCAGGCCTGGAAAAAATACTGCATGCAAACGCGGATCTCGCCTTCCACGCCGCCAATGGCTTGCTGCAGCATGCGGGCGAAGATCGGATTCGGCTTTTCAACCGTAACCGGAAACTGAAGTTTTTTGTCGGTGTAGTACATGGTGGAGGAGACTCCCTTGAGGTTTGAAGGTTCGCGAAAGAAGGCCGACAACACTGGAAT
>CAXSDM010000064.1:8040-16038 GCA_964235575.1 uncultured Acidobacteriaceae bacterium
GTCGGCAAAGCGGATCGAGGCTCCAGAGAGCTGGGGAAGGCCCGCCAGCCGATTCGCGATCTGCGCGCCCAGCACCGTCCGGGCATCTTCGTCCGCGGTGCAGGCGACCAGCGTCAGACGCAGACGGTACTTCGGCGGAACGCCGCGAATCCCCGCTCCCGGAGCCTCGTCATCGAGCGCCAGCGAGATCGCCTCCACCAGGCCCAAATCCACAATATTGACCGGCTGCTGATAAGGATTGGCCGTGTCATAGCAGTCGCGCAAGGCGTCCCGCACCTGGTCTTCAGTAAACATTGGCTTGGTCGAGTGTACGGCGTAAAGTGAACTTTATGAAGATTCTGCCCGGCGCGGAACGCCCAAGCAAAGCCGGCCCCGAAGCATGGTTTACCGGAGCCGTATGGGTCAATTCCGTGGTCGAACCGTCCGCCCTCGGCTCCGAGGCCAGCCTGCAGGCCGCGCTGGTCACCTTCACCCCCGGCGCACGCACCGCCTGGCACACCCATCCGCGCGGACAAACCCTCTACGTGATCTCCGGCGTCGGCTGGGCGCAGAAGGAAGGTGAGTCGGCCGAGGCGATCCAGGCTGGCGATGTCGTCATCATCCCGCCCGGCGAGAACCACTGGCACGGAGCCCAGGCCGAGCACACCCTCGTCCACCTCGCCATGCAGGAGAAAGACGAGGCCGGGCTCAGTGTCGTGTGGGGCAGGCCGGTCTCCGAGCAGGAATACAGTGCGATGGCGAAGCTCTGAACGTCAGCTTAAAGCTGCACTTTACTCCGCACCCGGTCCAACACGGCGTCATCCTGACGAGCCAGAATCCCTGTCTTTAGCTTCAGGCCGCTGCACAGCCGGTCCTCTGGTCTTAGCGGCTGGAGCTGGGAGAGCCGGCCTGCTGCTTGCTCAGCTTCTCCCTGCGATCCTGCTCTTCCTGCTGCCGAATCTGCTCCTTCAAGGCCTTGCTCACCTCGGGACGAAGCGGCCTTGAGGCCGTGGCAAAATTGTTCATAGAAGTTCTCCTGTGCCAGTCTTTTCATCTGTCTTGACGCGGAACAAGCGGCTTTCATTCCATTCTATCCTGTTCGACGCGACTCTCAAGCGAATCTTAACCCATACGATTGCTTCTTCTAGAACCGGAATGCGCCATTGCAGCTGATCGGAAACAGCGGCTCCCGGCTCGACAGAATCGCTAAGCTCAAAAACATAAAAAATCCGCAACAACTGCTCGCTCAGGTCCTCGAAGAGAACCGAAATCTCGCAAGTGTTCTCATCGGCCTCAAGGGTGTACCGGGAAGCACCGACGTTGCGCAACGTAACCAGCGTGTCTACATAGAAGTCGCCCTGCTGGAACACATGGCCGGCGATCTGCAATTCCAGCTTCTGCGCGCACGTACGGCTCTTGCGGAAATTCCACCAGGTCCACACGCCCCCCAGGCATACTGCCGCAAACTTGATCAGCTTGTCAGCAACGTCCAACCAGAAGCTAAGCACCGGGTGAGGCGGTCCCATCAGGTCAGGCACGGCTCAACTCGTTCGAGCCGTCAGATACACCGCCAGCGCCTTCAGCCGCTCCGCCGCCTCCCCAAACGGTGCAAGCGCCGCAAACGCATCCTCGATCAGTGCCTGCGCATGCTGCACGGACGTCTCAATCCCGTACACCGCCGGCCACGTAGCTTTGTCCGTCGCGGTGTCCTTTCCCGCCGTCTTGCCCAGTTGCGCCGAGTCCTGCGTCCGGTCCAGCACATCGTCGACGATCTGGAACGCCAGCCCCGCCTTCTCGCCGAAAGTCCGCAGCCGGGCAATCGTATCGTGTCCCACCGCATGCCCCGTCCGCTCATCGAGTTCCAGGACCCCGCGCGCCAGCAGTCCGCCCGTCACCACGGACGTCGTAAAAAGCGCCCCCGTCTTCGCCCGGTGAATCCGTTCCACCAGCTCCGCCGTCGGAGCCGTCCCCTCGGACTCGATGTCCATCACCTGCCCGCCGATCATCCCCGGCCGCAGGCCTCCCGGCAGGTCCGCGCCCACCCCCGTCGAGATCGCCGCGGAGATCTCCTTGAGGATGGCCACGACGGTCTGCGCCGGGCACGCCATCCCGCCCAGCGTCTGGAACGCCAGCGTCTGCAGGGCATCTCCGGCCAAAATCGCCGTCGCTTCGCCGAACACCACATGGCAGGTCGGCTGCCCGCGGCGAAGATCATCATTGTCGAGCGCTGGCAAATCATCATGGATCAGCGAGTACGTGTGGATCATCTCGAGCGCCGCGCCCAGGTCCTCGACCGGCTCCGGCAGCTCGCCCGCACCCACCATGCGCGCCGCCTCCCGGCACAGGATCGGCCGCAGCCGCTTGCCGCCTGCGAACGTGCTGTGCCGCATCGCGCGATGAATCGAGTGCGGCGGCGTGTCGGGGGAGGGAAGCAGGCGCTCCAACGCGCTGTCCGTCAGGGCCGCGCCGGATTGCAGAAGCTCTTTGACCGATCCATCCATGACTCTCCTCATGATAGTCGATGGCGCGCGCCTGACCTGTCCCCGGCAAAATGGTCACGGAAGCGGCAGGAAGCGAAACGTAGGTGGTAGTTCCGATCCGGCCCGGTGGATTGTCTCTTCCCCAACCGTCGGCTGAAATGAGGGGTGCGGATGCTCCGGCCAAATGCTGCCGGTGCGGGTCGGCAACTGTTTCAGAGAGGAGAACCAGACGAAGCGCCTCGATTCCAGGTCGATCCTGGGCAGGATCCTCTTGCTCTTCGGACTGCTGGCGCTCTCTATGCGCGCGCAAGCGGTTGAGGCCACCCTGGTCGCCGACGCCCACGTCAACTCCGCCCGTCCCACCGTCAATAGCGGAGCCATCTCGAACATCAACGTCGGCGCAGGCTACACCGGGCTCCTGCAGTTCGATCTAGGCGTCCTTCCTTCCGGCACCACCTCCGCGCAGATCGCCCACGCCACCCTGCGCCTCTATACCAACCGCGCCGACACCGCCGGCCTGGTCAGCCTGCAGCCGCTCAACGGAGCCTGGAGCGAGTACGGTGTCACCTACCAGACTCTCCCTGCAACCGGCAGCGTGGCCCAGGTCTTCACCGTCAGCCAGGCCGGCCAGTACGTCTCGGTCGATGTAACGGCGCTGGTCCAGGCCTGGGTCACGGCGCCCGCAACCAACTTCGGCCTGGCGCTCACCGCCGGGACAGCCTCCGTGCAGTTCGACAGCAAGGAAAACGACCTGACCGGGCATGGGCCGGTGCTGGATATCCAGACCGTCTCCCAAGGGCCCGCCGGACCCCAGGGAGCCACCGGCCCGGCCGGAGCCGCCGGCCCTGCGGGGCCACAAGGTCTGGCCGGCGTAGCGGGGGCTGCCGGACTGACCGGTCCCGCGGGAGCCACAGGCCCCGCCGGCCCCATCGGCCTCCAGGGACCGCAAGGGATCAAAGGACTGCCCGGCCTGGGATTTGAAGGCACGTATAGTTCGATCACCAACTACGGCCTCAACGACGTCGTCGCCTTCGCCGGCTCAAGCTACATCTCCACCATGGCGTCGAACCACGGCAACAGTCCTGGGCTCGGGACCGGCGCCTGGACTCTGCTGGCCGCCTCGGGCGCCACCGGCCCCGCGGGCCCGGCCGGCATCCAGGGAACTGCAGGCGCGGCCGGCATTCAGGGACCCGCCGGCACGCCCGGAGACCCCGGACCCGCAGGCAGGGATGGAGCGCCGGGCAAGCCCGGCCTGGTATACCAGGGTGTCTACCAATCCGTGGACAACTACACCCTGGGCGACGTCGTCCTGTGGCAGGGATCGAGCTGGGCCTCGCTCGTGGCCGGCAACCACGGCAACACGCCCGACCAAAGCCCAGGCTACTGGGGCATCCTGACCCAGCAAGGGCTGCAAGGCCTGACCGGAGCCACTGGAGCACCCGGTCCGCAAGGCATCCCGGGCGCGCTCGGGCCGGTCGGACCACCCGGTGAGCGTGGCGACCAGGGCCTGCAAGGGATTCCCGGACAGGCCGGCGCGCAGGGCATCCCCGGCACGACCGGCGCCACCGGCCTCAGTGGGCCGATGGGTCCGCAAGGGCCTGCAGGTCCGGTCGGGCTGTCGTTCCGCGGAGCCTACCAGTCCAGCGCAAACTACGCCCTGGCTGACGGCGTGCAATACAACGGAACCGGCTACGTCTCGCTGATCGCCGGCAATCACGGCAACACGCCCGACCAAAGCCCGGCTGCCTGGGCCATGTTCGCGGCTGCCGGCACGCCCGGAGCCGCCGGAGCGACCGGCGCGCAGGGAGCCATCGGCCTCACCGGACCGCAGGGCGCACAAGGCGCTTCCGGACCCACCGGCAGCGTCGGCCCGCAAGGCCCGCAAGGGCCCGCCGCCATCAACTACAAAGGCAACTACAGCTCTGGCTCGAACTACGCCGTGGCGGACGCCGCCAGCTACGGCGGTTCCACCTATGTCTCGCTCGTCGCAAGCAATCACGGCAACACACCCGACCAAAACCCCGCCAGCTGGGCAGTGCTGGTCGCGCAGGGCGCGGCGGGTGCTGCTGGAGCCGCGGGACCGCAAGGGCCGACAGGCGCAGCGGGAGTCAACGGAGCCCAGGGTCCGGCCGGGCCGCAGGGACCGCCCGTGACCTTTCGCGGCGGCTGGCTGACCGGCTCCACCTACGCCATCGGAGACACCGTCGGTTACGGCGGCGGCAGTTACATTGCGCTCGTCGCAAATTCTGGTCGGGAGCCCGACGTCAGCCCCAACTATTGGGGCGTCCTTGTGCAGCCCGGTGCCGCCGGACCCGCAGGCCCACAAGGCGCCGCCGGACTTCAAGGCCCCACCGGCTACCCCGGCGCGCAGGGCCCGGCCGGGCCCGCCGGGGTAGCGGGCGCACCCGGCCCCACTGGGGCGACCGGCTCCGTCGGTCCAGCTGGCTCCGCCGGAGCAGCAGGCCCAGCCGGTCCGCAGGGGGTGTCCGGCGGAACGGGAGCCACGGGATCGCAGGGTCCAGCCGGCCCGCAGGGCCCGCCGATCGCCTTTCGCGGAGGCTGGTTGACCGGCTCTACCTACGCCATCGGGGACACCGTAAGCTACAGCGGCACCAGCTACATCGCCATCGCCGCCAACTCCGGCCGCGAGCCCGACGTTAGCCCCATCTACTGGTCCGTACTCGCGCAATCCGGCGCAGCCGGTCCCGCCGGCCCCCAGGGAGCCACCGGAACGCAGGGCCCTACCGGATACCCAGGCCCGCAAGGCCCTGCCGGACCAACCGGTTCCGCTGGCATCGCCGGCCCCACAGGTCCCTCCGGACCCTCAGGCCCCACCGGTCCGGCGGGCCCAGCCGGAGTCGCGGGGCCCACTGGCTCCCCAGGACTCGTCTACCAGGGGACCTACAACTCCAGCACCAACTACGGGCTGAACGCGGCAGTGACGTTCCAGGGCGCAAGCTACATCTCGACCCAGGCAAGCAACTCCGGCAACGCGCCCGGAAGCTCGCCCAACGCCTGGAGTTTACTGGCGGCCGCGGGCGCGGCAGGAGCGACAGGCGCAGCCGGTGCGACCGGCCCGGCAGGCGTCGCCGGTCCGACCGGCCCAGCTGGTGCGCCCGCCTCGGTCCAGATTGGCTCCGTCAGCACCGGCGCGGCGGGATCAAGCGCCTCCGTGGTCAACGTCGGCACGGCCTCTGCGGCGGTGCTGAACTTCACCATTCCCCAAGGTGCCGCCGGAGCAGCCGGAACCGGCTCCAGCAGCGGTTCCGGCAACTCCGGAACCAGCGGCATTCCGTTCGCCTCCATGTACCACTCGGTTTCCTACGCTGCGACGTACTACTCGGTCAACAACACCAATCAAAGCTCAACGGAAGTCGCGTCCGTGCTCACCTGGGTGCCCACCGGCTGCACGGCCACGCAGCTCACGGTGTTCTCTCAGCAGGCGGCAACTATCACCGTCACGTTGCGCGTAGGCACGCCCGGGTCCATGGTGAACTCCGCGCTCACCTGCCAGGTCTCGCAAAGTCAAAGCTGCACGGCAACCGGCCCGGTTACAGTCTCCGCCGGCAGCTTCATCGATCTCTCGATCACGCAAGCCAACTCCAACCCGTCCGGAGTCTGGAGCCTAGTTGCTTGTAACTAGGCCCGTCCCCGCCAGGGTCTCCGGAAACAAGACTTCGCGCAGCCGGCCGATCGTCACCAGCATCACACCCGCGCTGGGCTTTGCGCTCTCCAGCTGTTCTTCGAGCACCCTCGCCAGTTGCGTGCCCTCGCCAAAGCCGAACATGCCCAGCGAGCCGGCCAGCTTGTGCGAGGTCGAAAGCGCCTCCTCGAGCAGTATCGGCGTGAGCTTCTCTGCGGCAACAGCAGTCGCAGTACCTTCCAAGAGCTCCAGGCGGGCAAGAACCTGGGTACGATTCCGCCGCCAAATCCCAGCAATCAACTTCTTCGTCGTTTCGGCTTGAGCGAGACTAACGGTATGAGGTGACATGAGAGGTTTCACCAGAGTAGTAAAGTTTTCTAGTTTTGCAAGAAGAATGTTCATAAGTCGTCCAAAATTCTTAATCTGGCGACCATCTTCATTCTCTGGTTCCCTTATCGGCATCCTGAGCAAAACCTTTAGCAAAAAATTTCATAAACGTTACGCAGATCGTTCCCGCCTGGATGGGACAGGCCATCGAGCCCATGGCTGAGCGCAAAACCTGGTGCGTCCACCCGACGCACTCTCGTGGTTAGAAGAAGACGTTTACTCTTCCCAGCCCAGTAAATCCGAGATCTGCGAGGCCAGCGTGATTGGATCAAATGGCTTAAATAGCACGCCCGCTACCCCCAAGCCCGCGAACCGCCGTTGATCCACGCCCTGCACCTTCGCCGTCAGCAGCACCACAGGAATATGCGACACGCGCGTATTCTCCTGCATCTGCCGAAAGGTCGTAGGACCATCCATGCCCGGCATCATCACGTCCATCAGGATGGCGTCTGGCTGCTTCGTGCTCGCCGCGGCGATGCCTTCCTTGCCGGAACCCGCGGTATGGATGACCCAGTCGGAGGTCGCTTCGAGCGAAAGCGCCGCTACCTCCCGAATATCGTCTTCGTCGTCGATGATCAAAACACTTCGCACGTGGCTACCTTCTCATGCTCACCCAGGCTCGTCGAATCCCCCAGAGGTGCAATGGAAACCGCTTCAGCTTGGCCGCAGGGCCGCCGGAGTGCGCAGCCTCTGCACAATCTTCAGCACCAGCGCTTCCACATCCTGAGCCTCAACCTTCGCCTTCGTCAAGAACTGCGTGGGACCCAGCCGCAGCTTCGACATGTCCTCGTCCGAGACCTCCTGGCCCGAGTACACCACCAGCGGCAGGCTGCGCAGATCCGGTTGCTGGCGCAGCCAGTCCACCAGTAAAAATCCATCCCCGTCCGGCAGCCCCAGATCCAGAATCAGCAGGTTGGGCCGCGCTATCAGGCACAACTCGATCGCCCGCTGCCGGGTCCGCGCATGATCCACGGACACGTCGGCCTCTTCAAAGCCGGCAGTGAGCACCTTCGCAAGATCATTGTCATCCTCAACCAGCAGCACATACGGCGGCCCTTCGCCACTATGCAGCACGCGAGAGAGCTCCATCAGCAGTAGGCGCTCGTTGAACGGCTTCTGCACCCATCCCTGGGCCGCCTGGCTCACGTCCACGTCGTCCTCGGAGCTCGCCGAAGCTGGGAGCACGGAAAGAATTACAACCGGAATCTCCGCCGTGAGCGCCGTCGCCTTGAGCTTCCTCAGCGTCTCCCAGCCCGTCAGGCCCGGCATGTACAGGTCCAGCAGAATGGCCTGGATATTGTTCTTTTCCGCCAGCTCCAGGGCATGCTCTCCGCTGGCAGCCTCCAGAATCGTGTACCCGTGCCCGCTCAGGCTCTCGCCCACCACCGTGCGAATGCTGGCGTCGTCGTCGCACACCAGCACGGTGGCGCTCCCCGGCGGCAGCATGCTCACCGGCAGCGCCGCCGTCATGTCCTCCACGCGGCTGATGCGCGGCAGCGTAAATACCAA
>CAXSDM010000065.1:0-1376 GCA_964235575.1 uncultured Acidobacteriaceae bacterium
AACTGACGCCACTTGAACTCTGACATAACCAGCTCCGCTCGTGTTCAGCCCATCTTCAGGCGGCCACCGGAACTTTGCAACAGAGCCGTTTGACCCTGGTGCGTTTGCGCTCTACATCAAAAATCGGACTCAACGTGATGGCTCAGACCTTGGCGTCAGGTTAGCTCAGATGTTCCAAGTCCTGGATACGCCTGCGGAACGGCGACAACGCAATCTTGATGAGTCACTCGCTGGACTACCTTACGTAAACGGCCAGCTCTTTACAGAACAGCTCGCCTTCCGAGTTCAACACCGAGCAGAGAGAAGCTCTAATTTCTTGTACGCACTTTGACTGGTCGCGGATCTCTCCCGCAATCTTCGGAGCGCTCTTCCAGGAAGTCATCAAAGGTGAGCGTCGCCAGATCGGTGCTCATTACACCTCCGAACGCGACATCATGAAGGTGCTTCGTCCCCTCTTCCTTGACCGTTTGAGAGAGGACTTTGAGAGTGCGCGAGGCGACCGTTCTGGGCGTGGACCAAGGCGCTTGAGCGATCTTCGCCAGCATCTCTCTATGTTGCGGTTCCTAGATCCAGCGTGTGACTATGGCACCTTTCTGGTTATTGCATACCGCGAAATAAGGCTCCTAGAGCTTGACATCCTGCTGGAGCAACACGGCCGTCAACAAGCTCTGACTCTGGACTAAGTCAACCGACTCTCAACAATCAATGTGAACCAGTTCTATGGCATTGAGATTTCCGAATGGCCAGTACGCATCGCAGAAGTCGCGCTTTAGTTGATCGATCACCAAAGCAACATTCGCATCCATGAGGCCTCCGGTCCGCCGTTTTTACGACTGCCTCTGCGGAACAGCCCGCATATTCTGCATGACAATGCCCTCCAGATGGATTGGAATGAGCTGCTTCCTCGTGGCGAATGCTCTTACATCCTCGGCAATCCGCCCTTTGTCGGCCACCACTATCAGAATGAGCAGCAGAAGGTTGATCAGCAGCTCGTGATGCGCTTTGAAGTGATGCGGATGATCCGCCGCGGTCATTGCCTCACCTGCAAGCCGCACGTCAAGGACGAGGTGCGTTTCATCAACAAGCTGCTCGACTCCTTCACGATCGCAGCTTGATCACTACGCAAGATTCTATTGAGCTCAACAGAGTTAACGCAGCAGAGCCCCCTTATATGTTCGAGTGCTGTGCGGCCAAACGTGTTCAGAGGGCATTCAATTTGAGGGCATCGCGGAACTGAGCGAGCGTGAGGGAATCCGCTGCCCGGAGTGGACGAACGTTCGAGCGGTTGCAGGAACGCAAACCGTTCCCTTCTTGCCGTTCCAAGAGCACGATCAGTTCTGCATAGAATGCTTCAGCCTGCGGAAAACTGCGCGATT
>CAXSDM010000065.1:1476-9626 GCA_964235575.1 uncultured Acidobacteriaceae bacterium
GCCGATGGACAGGCCGGAGTTGTTGGAAAACAGCGACACGCCGCTGATGCGGATCACGGCGGTAGAGCTCCCCCCGCTGGAAACTTGCAGGCCGGCACCTCCGTTATTCGCTGAGAGAGATGTCAGAAGGTTGAGCGTAGCGGGCCCGGCGGTGGCATCGGCCTGGAAGCCTGCCGCGGAGTTTCCAATGGCCGTGCTGTTGCGCACCGTCACCTTGCTGTTACCGGAGGCCAACAGGCCCACGCCATTATTGTCAAGCGTTGTTTCGCTCACCGAGGCCACGGTTCCTATGGTGGTGGTGTTTGCGATGGTGGCCCCTGAGCCAGTGTTGTTTCGAATGAAAGAACGGTCGATATAGAGTTCCAAAGCGGCGGAAGTGCTGGCGTTCACTCCAGTTGTCGAGAAGCCGAAGATCGCACAGTTCTCGATGTGCACGGCCTTGGCCTGAAGAATGTTCACTCCGATTGTTCCCGGACTGGTGGCCTGATTCGCTCCGTTGAGGGTAAGGTTGCGCAGCGTCACAACGTCGCCCGCACCGGCGCTGATGGTGATACCGGCAGTGGCACTGGGCAAAACGCCGGTTATCTGACCGGCCCCGCCGTCGATCGTAACGGCTTTAGTAATCGTCACGCTTCCGAGAGAACCATTAGGGTCGAGGGCATCGATCTCGCCGCCGGCAGCGGTCTTTGTGATCGCGCTGGCGAAGGTCTTGCAGGGTGCGGTGCGGCTGCAAGGATTGGCGTCGTCTCCGGTTCCAGAGACCCAAGTACGAGTAGCCTGAGAGTACGCCGTGCACAAGCCAATTACGGGAACGGCGAAAGATAAAGTCACGCGTAAGAAGGTTTTCACTTAGCTCCGGAGAAGCGATTGGAGGGACAGCCGGAGTCTATCGCAAGCAGGGATGAAAGGGAAGTGTGCTCTTTCGCAACGCGCCCCAAAGTCCAAACCGGTCCGCCCCAAAGAGTGCGAGGATCTAATTCATGCCCGTGGTTCGCCGCATCTATGACACATTCCTCTTCGACGGCGAGTTGGACTTATTGGAGTTTCGTCTCCGCGAAAACTACAGTGATACAGATGTCTTTGTGCTCGTGGAAGCGGGCGAAACGTATCGTGGGCGTTCCAAGCCTTTCCACTTTGAAGAGAATCGTGCACGCTTTGCATGGGCCGCTGAAAAACTGAGACCGGTTCAAATCAGGAAGCTCGGCTCCCCGATGGATTCGCCTCGAGGACGTGCGGAGATGCAGCGGAACGTGCTGCTCCTGGCTCTACAGGACGCGTCCCCGGAGGATGTTGTGCTCCTGCTGGACGCCGATGAGATCCCTAGTTCCGTTGTACTTAAAAAGCTTCGTGCGGAAGGTCTCTATAAGCCGCACCGCCTGGAGATGACGCGCCACTACCAGAAGCTGAATCTTTTGGCGCCAGCGTCCACGTGCTGCGTAGACTTCACGCAGCCGTTCGCCTTCGCCTCTGGCCATATCCCTGCTCCAGCCTGGCACGAGCTGAGCAGTCGCTGGAGCGGACGATCCGGCGTCGCTGCGCCTTTCAGCACGTTTCAGGGGACGTCCGGGTTTTCACCCTACCAGCTCCGGTATAGCTCGGAGTCCTGGCCTGTCTTGCCGGACGCTGGCCGCCACTTGACCGCCGTCGATCCCTCCGCCCAGCTTCCGCGCAAACTGGATCGCGTTTTTCACGCGGAGTGGGCGACCGAGCGCGGGTTGTCTTTGCCTCATCTTCTGCGCTGCGAGCAGCATGCAGTGCATCATCGTGGCTGGTGGTATGCAGAGCAAATGACGGGCGAGCTTCCCACGGACTTAAGGCGCCTAGCGAGTACCTGCCCATCCATGATGCGCTCAGCGCCGTTACCGTCCATGCATCAACGCCGGATGGTCCGCACGTGGGCGTGGCTGCGACAGTGGCGCAGCTTTTCAGACAAGTTCGTGCGAACCATTGACGAACACTTCGAACAATGGCTCCCCGCACTCGCTCCTGGGTTGCTCTTGGCCGACGGTCTACGGTCGATCACCGCTAGGTTTTCAAGGAGACCGGGCAAAGCTATTCCAGTTGACGGCCACGCGCACCACTGACCGAGCGCATTCAAACAAGCCAGAACCGGACGGCTAAGCGAGCGAAGAGCGTGTCACAAAGTGCTTCTCTTCCATGAAACCTAGAAACTCGGCCGTATCGGCCGCACACACGGCGGGATCAATCTGGTAGGTGCGGACCAAGTCGGAAGCCAGATCGTTCACGGACCTTTGGCCTTCCAGCAGCGCCCATATGCGACCGGCGGTTCCATTCAACTCGAGATAAATCCAATCCTTGACGTGGAGCAGGAAGGCTTTGCCTCCAACCTGTGCCTCGATGACTTCGGCCACGCGTTGATACCGCTCAGTCTGCATAGGGGCTTCAATCCTCATGCTGGCGCATCCGTCTGCGTCAGCGCGTTCTAGAATGCTAACAGGGAAAGCCGGGCTGTCTCTTGGGTGCGAAGGTTCAAACGAAGTTCGAAGGTATGGCGCACTTTGGGCGAATGCTGCGTTGTGCGGTCGCGCTGCTCCAGGCTGAATGGTTTGTGCGCCGCCAGCCCTTTTCTCGAACCGCTCAGCGGCTTTCGAAACCACCTGGTCCCGGAGTTGCCCCGGCAGATCCTTTGCGCGTGGCGCTCGACATACGCGGGGCGCTGCGCTCGGTGTGCAGGCGGCTGCCCTGGCGACCTACCTGTCTGGTCAAAGCGATCGCCGCACAAAGCCTGCTGCGCCGCGGACGCGTCCCTTCAGCGCTCGTGCTTTCCGTTATGCCCAGCGAAACGCCCACGGTGCGAGCTCACGCCTGGCTGGAAGCCGCAAACATCGTAGTGACGGGCCGTACCGAGGCGAATGCCTACTCCCCTGTATACCGCTTCGATAATAGCCCCGTGACCCCCGCCATAAATGCTCCCCGGGAGGACAGCTCCTGTTTGCGCTAAGCGTTGGTCCAGGGGCTGATCCTGCGCTGGCCAGCCTGGTGGGCGGATACCTGCTGGGCGGTTCCACCACCTTGAACACCTGGTCCGACCCCGGGCACCTTGCCCGGTTCCCTGCGAGTGTCGCGGTGCGCGTACCGGGTGTTTTGTTGGAAGACCGCTTCGATCGGCAGCCTCTTCTTTCCATGGACAGCGACACGGTTTTTGTTTGCCAGGTAAGGCTGGACACTCGCGAGGACTTGATCGAGCGACTCGATCTCGGCGGCCGGCCAGACGAGATGGCGGATTCGTTCGTGCTGCAGCAGGCCTATCTGCGGTGGGGGCAAGACTGTGTTGAGCACGTGTATGGCGACTTCGCCTTTGCGGCCTACTCGCGTTCACGGGGCGAGGTCTTCTGCGCGCTCGACCCCATAAACCATACTCGCTTGTTTTATCGCACGGACAATGGCTGCCTGCTGCTCAGCACGCAGCTCGCCGCGATCAGCCGCGCACCCGGTCTCTCGACGAGCATCGACCCGGTCGTCTTGGGTTTCGCCGCGGAGGCGCGTGGCGGAAGGGAGCGTACTCCCTTCCGGGAGATTCGTTCACTGCAGGGCGGACACTGCCTTCTATGGAAAAATGGCGAGTTGACTACACGTCGCTGGTGGCGTCCGGCGTCGGACGCCACGACGGCCTACAAGAGCTCGCACGAATACGTGGAGGAGGTACGCGAGCTTTTCGGGAAAGCTGTACAGAGTTGCCTTCGAAGCTCATCCGAGGTCAGCGGCACATTGAGCGGGGGCCTGGATTCAGGCCTGGTGACGGCGACTGCGGCACGCATGCTGGCCGATACGGGTGGTGAGATGACGGCTTATACCTCAGCCCCGCAGACCGGCACACCGCTCTACCACAGACCCCGGTGGGAGCCGGACGACGCACCCTACGCCGCTGCAACGGCAGCACTCCATCCGAATCTACGGCACCTCATTCTGCGCAGCGACGATTCCTGCGCGCTTGACCTTGTACCCGGCATTCATCGCCGCAGCGGCACGCCGGTGCGGAACGGCGGCAATCACGTGTGGCTGGACAGCATGGCACGGCATGCCTTCGGGCGAGGATCACGGGTGCTGCTAACCGGAGCACGCGGCAACTTTGGCCTTAGCCACACCGGGTTAGGAGCACTCCGTGAGCTCCTGTTGTGCCGGGATTACCCTGGCGCGCTGCGATTGACTCTGGAACTGCACCGCAGTGGCGAGCGGCCAGCCTGGAGGACCGCTGTGGCAAACCTATTGCCGCAGCGCGGCTATCACAAGCTGCGCGAGCAATGGGCGATGAAGCTCGCTCCCACCGACCGGTTCGATGCGCTGACCACTGCCGCATTTCGGACGGAACATCGCGCCATCCTGCGGACAAAGCGTTGGCCAGTAAGAACAAGGGAGGAGTTTGCCCGCCTGCTGGTCACTCCTGGTATGCTTTGGGCGGCCGACTCTTTGCCGCAATGGGACATCGAGCTTCGAGATCCAACGAGCGACCGCCGCCTTCTGGAGCGTCTTCTAACCTTTCCTTTGTCCGCGTTCGTACAGCACGGAAGATTCCGCGGTCTGGCGAGAGAACTCGGGAGGGACCTGCTGCCAGAATCAGTGCGCATCCGCCGTACCCAGGGCCAGCAGGCCGCCGACTACGCATACGCGCAGAAGGTAAACTTGCCGAAATACCGTGACATGGTGGAAGCCATGGCTAAGTCTGTGGCCTGCCGGGAAATCTTCGACATGGCTGCCATAAGGCAAGCCATGCACCTGATCGATGCAGGGGAAACGTCGAGTGTACTGACAGGGCAACTGGATCGGGCGTGCGACTCAGGAAGTTTCCTGCTCCACTATTTTGGAGGAGACTCTTAGACATGCTTCCAGCAATGCCGGTACCGGGCGTTCCCGACGCCGTGATCCGCGAGGTTTCCTTCTTGCCGGAGACACTTGAAAGCGCAACGCGTGTGGGTCCATACTCGGTGGCCAGGCCTGGAGCGTTGCTTCGCGTGGTGCCTCGAGTCGCGCGCTTTCTCGCACTGGAAGGCCGCGAGATCCAGGTCATGCGTGATCCCGATGCGGACCCGCTGGAAGTAGAGCAATTTCTGTATGGAGCCGTGCGCAGCGCTCTGATCCTGCAGCAGCGCGGGTTTCCCCTGCACGCGGCTTGCATACTGCCGCCGGGCCAGGAGTATGCCATCGCCATTGCTGGCCCTTCGGGCGCCGGAAAGTCGACGCTTACCGCAGAGCTTTTGAAGCGCGGATGGTCGCTTCTCAGCGACGATCTTACCGCTCTTTATCGAGCCGGAGAGAAAGGAACGGAAAGCATCCTGGCCTGGCCCGGCCGTCCCGGTCTCAAGCTCTGGAAAGACACTTGTGAGCGGATGGAGAAAGATACCGGGCACTTGCAGTCGCTTCCGGGTGACCGCGACAAGTACCTTGTTCCCGCCAGCGTGTATGAGCAGCCTGTGCCTTTGCGCGCCATCCTTGAACTGGACAGGAGCGTATCGGGAGGTATCGTGCCGGCGGAAGGACCGGACAGGCTCGCCCTGCTCATGGCCAACACCTATCGGACACGATATCTCGAGCCCCTCGGCTGCGTCGCCAGCCACTTTCAGCTTTCCTGCCTGATTGCAGAGCGGGTCGGCCTGTATCGCCTGCAGCATCAGGGACGAGCAGAGACGTATGCGGAGATGATCCGGGAGTATAACTTTCCGGCTATTCAGTTACCGATCGATGCCGTATAGTGTTACTTACGTTCGGTGCCAATCACTCAACCGAGCTTTTGGAGGATTTGTGATCAAGTTTGAGTCTGGTCTCGATAGCGCGACCAAGAAAAGCCAAGACGATGAGCAGCGCCTGCAGTGGATTAAACCTGACGCGAAAATAGCTGAAGTAGCTAAGGCCACGCTTTCTGGAGTTAATGTCCATAACTCCGCGGACTTGCAGACCTGCGCTTCCTGAACACTCCTTCGTGAAAGACTACCGACTTCTATCTCGTGCTCTTAAGCTACGCCACCTCTGAGTAAGGTTACGAGGTACCCGGATGCTTTGATCACGTAGTAAGTCCAACCTAAAAACCAGGCGGCCGCAAGCTGTAACAGCTGTGGCCGTAGTTTCTGTTTTCGTTCCCGTATACGTTTGGCCACACTGCGCGCGTCGGTTACAAGGTGCTCACGGCATTCAGCCATACTCGCATGTTCCGCTTGCCGGTCGTAGAAGTACACGTCCAGGCCGGCGGCCCAGGCACGCTTCACGAAGCCGCTGAATCCTGGCGGCGGGGGATGGCTGGCACGAGCACCCGTCTGTTCATACATCGTGATCCCTGCACCCATCAACTGGATTCCAAGTTCCGTACATTGCCCACGGTGCGTTGGCCGGTGCGGGAAAGGAAATCGCTCAAAAACCTGTCGACGAAATGCGATGTTGTTGGAGACGAGCCGGCGGGTAGCACGGAGAGGTTGATCAGGCTGGGCCGGATGAAAGATCCAGAAAAGCGCAACCGCCATCTCGTAGGTGCGCACATGGTCCAGGTGGGTCGCGCCTACCACCACGGAGATATTCCAGTCGCAAAAGGGCGCCAGCATAGCTTCCAGCCATCCGGCATCCGGCACAAGATCTGTATCAAAGAAGAGGAAAATCCCGTTCCGGCTTTGTAATGCGCCAATGTTCTTTTTCTCGTAATAGTCTGCGTCCGGCGGCACCTGACAAAGCTGGATCTCAGTACCAAATCGGCCAGCAGTTCCCAAATTTCGCTGCAACAACGCCGTCAGGTCTTCTGGCGAGATCACCTCAGGATCATGGCAGATCACGATCTCGGGTGGCGCGTCCATCCGTGGCGACAACTCTGCAATCTGCCGTCGCATCTCGGCGAGCCCCTGTTGTACACGGTCCATTCCACCTTCCAGAACGGTTTCCCACTCCAGAATGATCGAAGGTGCCGGTAACTTTGACTGAGTGGACATATTTCCTCCACATGCAGAGTGCAGGTTTGCATGCTGTACCCTCCTACGACGCCGAGGAGGTGACGTGAGATGCTACGGAAAGGATTCCCCTGCAACGACGCGAACGAACCTTCTCTAACAAGAATCGTCGAACGATCCTGCGCCTTCACCGCAGATTGTCTCCGGAGTTCCTCGCTGTCGTGTCGGCGACTGTATGGCCGGTCACGGAGCAGAGCTTGTCCCGTCTCCGGACCCTCGTAGAAGGCCCATTTAACTGGAACCACTTTCTTGCCGTCACCCACCGTCAACGAGTGGCGGGCCTGGTGAGTGCCTCTATGAGCAAGCTTCCTCCAGCTATGGTGCCCGACGCCGTTCTTGCAGCTCTCGCGACGGAAGCGCAGAACCAGGTGCGCACCGGGATTCTGTTTCTGTATGAGACTCACCGCTTGTTGACTGAATTTCGTCATGCAGGGATAGAAGCGGCGGTTTTGAAAGGCGGCCCACTCGGTATTCTCGCCTACGGCAGTTCCAGCATTCGGCACAGCAAAGATATCGATCTACTCGTAGATCCGAGCCGGGTGACAGAGACGGGAGCAATGCTCATGCAGCTGGGATATACGCGGTTGGTGCCGCCTGAAGCATGGTCGCAGGATCAAGTTTCAGACTTTCGCGAATTGCGTTCCCACTTTGAATTTTTCAATCCGCAAACAGGAGCCCAGGTTGAATTGCATTGGCGGCTCGCGGCTAATTCGCATTTTGGTGTGCAGTTTCCGCCGACGAGTACCTGGCGCGGAGTCAACGTGGGAGGCGGTCTATCCATTCCAATGTTGGCGCATCCTGACTTGGTCGAATACCTTTGTGTGCATGGCGCCTCGCACGCGTGGTCACGACTCAAGTGGCTAGCAGATGTCGCCGCCCTGCTCCGCCTGCATCCAGAGTTGATCGAGTTCCTGCGCCAGCGTGGGACGGCGAATGGTACGTCCCGCGCGATCGATCAGGCTCTCGTGCTTTGCCATCGCTTCTACGCCCTTTCACTTCCTGCAAACTTCACCTGTTCTCTGCCAGTCCGCTTGCTGTGCGGTATAGCCGAAGATGCCATGACGACTGGCGGGGGCGCTGGTGAAATTTCAGATTACAGATGGCGGAACACCAAAGTACACCTCTCGCGCTTTCTGCTCAACTTTCACTCTCGCTACCTCATGTCAGAGCTACGTGGCGAGCTTCTCCTGCCACCAGCCTGGACTG
>CAXSDM010000065.1:9726-15986 GCA_964235575.1 uncultured Acidobacteriaceae bacterium
AGCTTCTCCGTCATTGCGCCTGACTTTTGGTAAAGTCAGATCTCGTTCACTTGACGCGGTTCACGTCTGCTTGCCTCATGAAGGACGTGCCGTGACAATGCGCGGTCGTTTGAGCTGGCACACTGCCCTAAACAAGAGCCAGTGGTCAAGCCATTCGAGAGTCGCCGTAACGACTCGCATATCTTGCTTCTTTTGTTTTCGATTCTCCTAGGTCCCGAAATAGCTGCGGAAATGACCGCAAAGGGATACTACGTGCCTACTTGTTCTAACCTCTTCTCGCTATGCTTCCCCTGTATTTTCGACTGTGGACGAAGACGCCTTCTTGCGGTTTTGTGGTTGCTGCTTCTTTGCTGCGCAGGTGTAGCTTGCGCGCAAACTGCCCCGCTCACGTTCACCGGGGTGTGGAGCTATGTGACCTATGCTGGGATGTCACAACCCCATGGAATTGCGGGTGACGCCGCTGGCAACCTGTACATTGTCGACTCCGGCGTTGGTTCAGTCATTAAGATCGCGTCGAACGGCACAGAGAGCAACGTGGGTGTAGGTTTGGTCGCCCCGGGAGGAATCGCCTCCGATGCCGCTGGCAATCTTTACATCGCTGATACCGGAAACCAGCGCATCGTGAGCATACCCACGAACGGCATACAGACCACAATTGCATCCGGTTGGGACCATCCCACCAGCGTTGCTGTCGACAACGCGGGGAACCTGTATGTTGCGGATGCGACAGGGTTGAGCAAGGTGTCTTCAGGTGGCACAAAGACGGTGCTTGTCTCTGCCGGGAACCAAGCAATTACGGCCGTGACGGTCGACGCAACGGGCAATGTTTTTTACAGCGACAACTCTGTCAACTATGTATACGAGATTCTGTCCGGGACGACGACTCCAGAGATTCACAATGCAATTTCCGGCATTGTTCTTAGTCTCTACGCGGATGCTGCAGATAACGTGTTCCTCGGCGCGCAAGGAGTAGGCGTTCTGCGTAGCGACGACTCCCAAGGAGACACTACCCTGTTCGGCGACACGCTTCGCCCGAATGGGATTTGGGAAGACGGCGCTCACAACCTGTACATAGCCGATGCCGCTGGTCAGCTGCGAAAGCTGGCGTTGGGTGCCGTCGACTTCGGCTCCGTGAACGTCTGCCCGACGACGAGCATGGCCTCACAATGCGTTACAAGCCGCACGCTGAACTACGCTCTGGACAGCGCGTCTTCGGTGAACGTCTCCGGTGCTTCCGCTCTTTTACAGGGAATTGTCAACCTCGACTACACCGTCGCAAGCAACTCGTGTACAGGCGCACTGAGTCAGGGTGCTGGTTGCGCCGTTACAGTCGCGTTCAGCCCGACTACGGCGGGGTTGCGGATGGGAGCAGCCGAGCTGCTGGGCGTAGTTGCGGGCCCGCCGACAATCTCCTGCTCCGCCAATCCTTCCTTTGTCTTTCCAGGCGACTCTTCGACCATTACAGCGATCGCGACAAGCCCGGCCGGCCTGCCACTCACATACAGTTACTCCTCCAGCGGTGGTTCCATCAGCGGCAATAGCAGCGTTGCCATCCTCAGCACAGTTGGATCGCCACCAGGCACGATCACTCTCACCTGCAACGTGGTCGACACGCAGGGTCAGACTGCCTCAGCAACAACCAGCGTTACCGTGGCGGGTCCGGCATTTCTACCGGCTACGTTAGCGAACTCTTTGAGCGTGCAGCCTTCAGGTCTGTCAGGTCGCGTCTCGAATCCAAGTGGACTCGCCCGTACTGCTCTTCGTGAGAACGGGTCCACTTATCCTGCCCTGAGTTCGTCGGGTAGTCTGCTCGTAACGACCTACCTGCATGGTGTCGGCCTGGCCGCACAAGGCGTCTTCGACACGGCACCCATCAGCACGTTGCCAGCGGCACTCGTGAGTGGCGGAAGTGCGGCGAGTGTAGCCGTGGATGCGAACGGCAAGGTGTACGTGCTTGACGAACAGCACTGCATTCTTCAGAGCTACGACGGCAGCACGATGGTTGTTGTAGCCGGTACAGGTATTTGTGCAGCGCCTTCCGGGGACGGCTCCGCAGCCACGAGCGCGACGCTATACGACCCCCGAAAGATTGCCCTTGACGGAGCTGGCAATCTTTATATTGCAGACGCCGGTGGTCACAATGTGCGCAGAATCGACGGAGCAAGCGGGGTGATCACGACAGCCGCTGGAAGCAGTAGCGGACAAGGCGGCTACACGCCAGATGGAGGGCAGGCTACCGCCTCCCTGTTGGACACCGTGGCCGCCGTTGCGGTGGATGGCGCTGGGAATCTGTACCTAGGCGATCTCGACCACTCGCTGGTGCGGAAAGTGGATGTTCTCAGCGGGCTACTGTCGACCGTCGCCGGGAATTACCAGGCGGGCGTTGGTTATAGTGGCGATGGTGCAGCAGCAACCAACGCCCAGTTACACGACCCGAACGGTCTTGCCGTGGACAACGCGGGAAACATCTACATTGCGGATAGCAGCAACAATGTAGTCCGGGAGGTGACCGCGAGCACGGGGGTCATAACGACCATCGCGGGGAACCAGGCGGCTGGATGCGGCTATAGCGAGAGTGATGGCGCAGCAATCAATGCCAAAATGTGCGGGCCGAAGGGCGTATCTCTTGATGGAGCGGGGAACGTCTACATCGCCGACTCATCGAACAACCTGGTTCGCAAGGTCAATCAGGCGACCCACATTCTCACCACCGTCGCTGGTACCTACAATGGCGGTACGGACGCATACTCAGGAGATGGTGGTGCTGCGACACACGCTGGACTAAGTCATCTGCTAGATATCGCCATCGACGGCAATGGCAATCTCCTGATTGCGGATACAGACAATCGCGTCATCCGTGAAGTTGCGACAGGCAGCGGGATCCTGAATCTGGGCAGCGTCAATGTAGGCTCGACATCAGCAGCGCAGGATGTGACGCTTACCAATGACGGCAACTTGGCACTCAACCTCAGTGCGTTGCAGACCCCGGTTGACTTCAACCTCGGTGGTTCGGATACGAGTTGCACCGCAAGCACGACCCTCGCTGCAGGAGCGAGTTGTGTTCTGGGAGTTGAGTTCGCGCCAACGGTGAGCGGTCTGCTTAGTGAGAATCTCACGCTCACCGACAATAATGGGAATGCTGCCGCAGTGACCCAGACCATTGCCCTTAGTGGCAGCGCCGTGCAGCTTGTGCCAACGCAGGTCGTCTTGTCGGTTCTTCCCGGCCCACTCACAGCTGGCGGCAACCTCGGTTTGTTGAACGTACGGGTTGAGGCCGCGAACGGCAGCACCGTGACGAACTCAAGCGCACCAGTGACCGTCACCATCAGCTCTTCGGCGGGCTACTCGCAAACCCTGACCGGCATGGCGGTGAATGGCGTGGCGACGCTCGATGCGAGCTCGCTGAACCTGACGGCCAGTGGATCCTACTTTGTCACTGCCAGCAGCCCTACCCTGAACTCGGACGAAGCCGTCGCCAGAGTTAATCCTGGTCCAGCATCGAAGCTTGTGCCGAGCGCCCTGCCTGCCACCCTCACCAGCGGAGCCAATCTGGGCAATGAAACCGTTGCAGTTCAGGATGTGTACAGCAATCCGGTTTATGCCACGACGACGGTGACACTCACAATAACCGGTCCTGCTGGCTACTCCCAGACTCTGACTGGCCGGAACTCCGATGGACCCGCTCGTTTCAACCTGAGCTCGCTCCCTTTGACGACAGCCGGCGTGTATACGGTAACGGCCAGCAGTGTTGGCCTCCCCAGCGTTTCGTCTCCGGTCACAGTCACAGCCGGCACCGGCTCGCAGATTGCGTTAGGTTCTGTGCCGAGCAGCATCACCTCGGGCCAAAGCCTGGGCACAACCACGGTGACCATCGAGGACGCGAGTGGCAACACGGCTACAAGCTTTTCGGGACCGATCACGGCAACGCTGACCGGGCCAAACGGCTTCTCGCAAGTTGTGAACGGGACTGCTGTGAATGGAGTAGCAAACCTGAGTCTGGCTGCCCTGAGCCCGACAGCGGCAGGGACCTACACACTCACCGCCATGGGTGCAGGTCTCACCTCAGCTACAGCAGCCGTCACTGTGGTGCCCGCTCCCCAATCGATCGCGCTACCCAGTCTGACCAACGTGACCTACGGGGCAGTCGTTCCCACGCTGCCGACGTCAAGCAGCGCAGGTCTTCCAGTCACCTACACCGTTACAGGACCGGCGGTCCTCAACGGGTCTTCGCTTATCGTCAGCGGCGCCGGGACGGTGACCCTGACGGCGACACAGGCGGGTGATAGCGCTCATACCCCGGTGACAGTGACCAAAACTTTCGCGGTCGCTCAGGCATCAACGACAACCACGCTAAGCACAAACGGCAATGTGGTGGCTTTGGGAACCTCCGTGATCTTCACAGCTCACGTTGCGAGCTCAGCCGGCGTTCCGACCGGAACCGTGACATTTCTGAACGGAACCGCGGTGCTAGGAATGGGAGCTGTCTCCACAACGGGCGCAGCGACCCTAACCCTGTCCACGCTGCCCGCTGGCGCTCTCAACATCGCGGCCTCGTACAGCGGGGATGCAAACTACCTGACCTCACTCTCGACCATCGACGCCACGGCTGTTCAGGACTTTGGGATTGCGGCGACGTCAGGTAGTCCGTCCGTTCCGGTAGTTCCCGGAACGGCGGCCGACTTCACAGTTGCTCTGACTCCAGGCACCGCAGGTTTCTCGAGCACGATCACCCTCACAGCTACAGGTCTGCCCACCGGAGCGACCTACAGCTTTTCGCCCGCCACGGTGACACCTGGTTCTGCCACGGCGAGTACCGTACTCACCGTGCAGACGACCAAGCCCGTCACCACAGCTCGCAAACTTGAAGGAGCCGCAGGAATCGCTTTTGCTTTGCTCTTTGTCCCATTCGGCATCTCGCGAAAAGGACGTGAGGCGCTCAGGAAGAGTCGTCCTTTGAATGCATTCGGCATACTCCTGCTCCTGGGCGGACTTGCCGGTCTCACTGGCTGCGGCACGAGCAATGGATTCTTCGGCCAGCCCGGGGCAAGCTACACGATTACAGTCACAGGAACCAGCGGCACCCTTGTCCACTCAACCACCGTCGTCCTCAATATTCAGTAACCGAAAGAGAAGAGAACCATGCGCATGTCACTTCGCAATCTGCTCCTTTGGGGAGCTGCTGCTGCCGTCACCACTACCTCGCTCTGGGGGCAAACCTCTAGCTCCAAACAGGAGGTAGATCTCGCTGTCACTTACCTTGCGCAGCGAAGCAATCTCACCCCAGGTCAGTTCTTCTGGCGTCAGGGTGGTGCCTTCGAGCTCTCGACCCAGGGACCGCATGGTCTCGGGATCGCGATGAACATCGCGGGTTTGGAGGCGACCAACATCCTGGGAACCGGGATCGACCTTAATACCCTGACGACCACCTTCGGTCCGCGTTACACCTGGCGCCATCGCAGGGCCGCCGTCTTCGGGCAGGGACTTGTCGGGGAATCGCACGCCTGGAACAGTTTCTTCCCGCAAAGCGGAGGAGCGGTCACAACCTTCAACACCTTCGCCCTGCAGGTGGGCGGTGGCGTTGATCTGGCAGTTGGTCGGCACTTCGCCATCAAGCCAATCCAGGCCGACTGGATCCGCACCCAATTTCCCAATGCCACGACCAATGTGCAAAACAACCTCAGACTCGGTGCAGGGATCGTCCTCCGTATCCCGCAATCACGATAGCCGAGCAAAGCTCCGTTCTTCACCCGAAGGGTGGACGGGTGATGCGGGGGCTCTGTTGCATTAACTCTGGTTGGCGCGGTTTGTAGAGGGCGGCGGGTGATCAAGCGGCGCTTGAGTAGACATCGAACAGCTTATTGACGAAACGCACCTCGTCCTTGGCGTGCGGCTTGCATGAGAGGCAATGACCTCGGCGGATCATCCGCATTACTTCGAAACCTTTGATCGTAGCCGAGGCCGTTTTCATGGTCTGGAAGCCTCGGGTAGGACGAATGACTCGCTTGAGGGCGCCATGATCGGCTTCGATGATGTTGTGAGGTACTTGCAGGTTCGGTGTTTCACGTCGACCGACAGCTTGCCCTCTCGTTGCAACCGGCCGATCGCCCTCGGGTAGGAGCCGAGCTGGTCTGTGGTAATTGAAGACGGCGGCCAATTGCGCATCGTATTCAACGCTTTGCTCAGGAAACCATGGGCTGCCCGGGTATTGCGGCGATCTGCCAACATGAAGTCGATCAAGCGGCCATGCTTGTCAACGGCCC
>CAXSDM010000066.1:0-1968 GCA_964235575.1 uncultured Acidobacteriaceae bacterium
AGAATGTCTACAGCAATCTCTCCAACGTGACCATGGTGAGTGGATATCCCAAGGTAAAATGCCTGACGACGATGCAGGCGCAGGGTATCTCGTGCGTTGGACACGTTCCTGACAACGCTGTGCAGGTAAAGCTGCGAGCGGTGGTTCCGCTGAATTTTGCAAAGCTGTTCGGCTTTCCCACGATGACCATTTACGCGAGCTCGACTGCCGTCAAAGGCGGCGGACCGTCAAGACCTTACAACATCGCGATCGTGATGGACACGACAGGGCCCATGGACCACAACCCCGACCCCAATTGCGGCAACGTAAAGAAAATCGTCTGTGCGCTCGCCGGCATTCAGGTGCTGCTTCAGCATCTTGATCCATGCGGGACGAGCCAATCCACCTGCACGGTAACGAACGGAGTTGCGGCCAACTCGGTGGCTCGGGTAACTATCTTTGTGGATCCCCAGATCACCTATCCCACCGTGAGCAATGACTACAACTGCGGCACTACTCCTCCTACCTCCACCGTATTCTCGTATCCAACCGCGGGCGCCACAGGGTATAACCCCGGCACCTCTTCGAGCAGCACGACCTACCGGGTGATCGACTTTCAAAGCGATTACCGGCTTTCCGATACGGCGACTTCTCTGAACATAAATTCGTTGCTCACCAACGCCGCCGGCGGAACTCCCGGCTGCAGCGGCATCCTTGTGCCGGACAATATCACCTATAACAACACCTACTATGCTCCGATGATGTACGCCGCACAGGCTGCCATGATGCAGGAGCAGGCGCAGAACCCGGGCTCGCAGAACGTGATGATCATTCTCGGGAACGGAAACCAGAACACGCCGCAAACCAGCGGATCAACTACGATCATGCCAAGTCCCGCGACGAGTAACGCGCAATATCCTTCCTGGCTCGGAGAGTGCGGACAAGGCATCACCGCAGCGCACTCCTTTACCAACACCATCGTCTACAGCATTGCGTACGACCCGCCCTCGTCGGGGACCTGCGTCACCGATCAGGATGCTGCCTTTTCTCCGAATGCGAACACGTCCGCCTCTCCAAACATCCAGTCATGCGCCGAGATGACGCAGATGGCGACTTACTCCTGGACCTTTTTTTCGGACGATCAGACAAATACATGCGTCGCGGCCCAGACAGCGACATTGATCAACGACATTTTTCTTCAGATTGCAGGTGACCTGACCGAGGCTCGGCTGGTCTCGGACAGCACAACCTAGCGGGACACACCCAAGACGCGGTAGGACACACCAGCCTGATTCTTCGCTCACACATTGCTCGTCAGGCTTGTGCCGACAGTCGTAAGTGCCGTGCTGATCTTGGTCGCCAGCCCCCGCAAGGAGCCTACCGCGCCCAACCCGACCAGCGCAGCCACCACAGCGCGTACACGATTAAGTCTTGGCCATCCTCCTCCAGAAGTAGCCGGGTCGTTATCTTGCAATCCGTCTTTTCTCCCATCCGCCTCCTGCGTCGAATCCCAAATACCTTCTTTGCATGCCGGCTCCTCACACACTGCCCGTCAGCGTGTTTCCGACTGCAACAAACACATTTACGATCTTCCCGGTCACCCCTTGCAGCGCGGCCACGGTCCCCAGTCCGATCACCACAGCGACCAGCGCGTACTCTACGACGTCCTGACCTGCTTCGTCGGAAAGCAAGCGGCGAATTTGTTGTTCCCTCATAGAGCAGCGTGTCCTCAAATCTCTTTCTTCAACATTCATCGGCATAAACCGGAGAAACATGAGTTCTCAATCTGAACTTTTTGTGTCAGGTCCGCAATGGCTCGAAATGGTCATCGCTCCACGGTTAGGCGAAAGCGCCATTCCTCACACATGCGTTCGCACATGACCGCACCAACGCGTAGAATGACGCTACATTCCAGCCATGCCAAGCTCCCAGCGCTCGCTGTCGCGCGTTCCTCGTCCTTGCCCGCAAGCATGCCGCGTCATGCTTCTG
>CAXSDM010000066.1:2068-5060 GCA_964235575.1 uncultured Acidobacteriaceae bacterium
ACGGAGCAGCTGCGCCAGTACTTCGTCAAGCACTACGGGCAGCCCGCGGAAGGAAAGAAAGGCGCCAGGCAGATGGAGACGATCGTCGAAGGCGGCTCGATGGGAGGCGCGCTGGTTACTGCGGAGCTCGAACTCAATTCCAAGCCGTATGCTGGGGGACTCGACCTGTGCGGCTCCGTCGGCCCCACCGACCTCGCCTTCCAGCGGCGATTCGCCTGGCGCGCCGCCTTCGATTTTTACTTTCCCAGCCTTCTACCCACCCTCGTCCCTTCGCCGCCAGACTTCCAGGAATCCCGCGGCCTGCGCCGGCGAGCCGAGGAAGCGCTCAAGACTAACCCGACAGCAGCAGCCTCCATGCGCAACCTGACTGGCTTGCACACAGACGTCGAGGTCGCGGATGCGATGGTGTACTTCACCTACGTCATCGCCGACATGCAGCGCCGCGCCGGCGGCAATCCCTTCGACAATCGCAACTTCCTCTACGCCGGCACCAGCCTTGGCAGCGCCGCATCAGACAACGCCCTGAACGACGGAGTGCATCGGTACGCGGCAGACCCCCACGCGCGCGAGTACCTGGTGCGCCACTACACGCCGAACGGCCGGCTGAATCGTCCCATGCTGGCGCTTCATACAACCTACGATCCGCGCATTCCCACCAGCACACTCGCGTTCTACAACGAGCAGGTCGCCATCGCCGGCTTCTCTCAGAATCTGGTCCAGCAGTACGTTCACCGCGACGGTCACTGCACCTTCACCGCCGACGAAATCGGCCGCACTTTCGACGAGCTCATCCTGTGGATCCACACCGGCCACCGACCCACGCCCGGCCTGCTGCCGCCTGCACCGCGCCCTGCAATCAACGCCACCGCAAGCCGCTGAGCGAAGAAAGTACAAAGCATCACGACTGCGATTTCGCACAAGCTCTTCGCAGGATGATACCCATGGAACCGAGCCGTATTCCAGGCCTCACGAAGAGAAACTCACGTCGAAGGAACCTGGGGAAAAACTGGAAATGATTGTCCCAAGCCAGGAACGTTCGGTTCTGGAGGATGAGGAATGTTCGGGAAGCGCTTGTCCTTCCAAGCCAGGACCTTCTTCTCAAGAAAAATCCAGGAGACCTGTGCCATCACGATCGTCAGCCCTGTCGCCAGAACCGCTTGCAGGAACGTCTGGTGAAAGACATCGTTTACGCGACTTAGGTTTCGGATCCATGCAGCTGCAATCAGATGAACGAGGTACATCGTGTAACTGATTGTTCCAACGAACTGGAAGACTCGCGTACGAAGTAGTCTGCTCAGCCACCAATTGCTATCGGAACGAAGAACAAGCAATCCAATCAGGGCTGCGAACGCTATCGAAAGCAGTGGTAGCCCAAGTAACAGTACGAGGGGAGAGGAGCGGGGATCTCTCCCAAGTACAGGGCCTACCTCCAACAGAATTCCCGCAACGCAAGCCGTTGCAGTGACTAAGATCGCGGTGAAGAAAGTGCGTGACCAGCGAGGAGTGGAGGTCCGCCGCCAATGCTCAAGTAGAATCGCGAGGAAAGCTCCATACAGCAGCGCGTCAAATCGATAGGCAACGCCAAAATACACCTCGGGCAAATTCGTAAGCCATCGCAACATCATCTCTATAAGGCAGATCACCACACCGACGGATAGGATTCCTGTTCTCGAGAGTCGCAGAACAATGGGCGCCCACAGTAAATAGAAGTACTCCTCAATCGACAACGACCAAAAAATGAAGGGAACGAGGAGCACACTGAGCGGAGCTCCTACCTGTTCCGGTAGCAAATGGTTGGCGCCGCTTAGCAATGGCGCCAGATGGTGAAGATACCACCGAAAATGAGTGAGCACATCCCATACCGCGCGATTCTGCTGAGGTCGAAAAGCCTGTAAGAAGAAGAGTTGCTCCGACAACCATCCGGCACTCAGACTGTGATTATGTGCGGCATAGACGCAGACCAACGCGGTTACAGCAACATAGGGTGGGAGGATTCTCATCAGGCGTCTGGAGTAGAAGGTCTTGTAGGGCGTCGTTCTCCCTCTCAGCCCCAACAAGATGGACGTAATCAGATATCCGGACAGGCAGAAAAAAAGATCGACACCAATCCAGCCTAACTCCGGAATGCGCCAGGCTAATTGAGAGAACCCCTCGTAATGACAGCCAAGAACTAAAAAGATGGCAATAGCACGTAAACCGTCCAACTCGCGTATACGTCGCATGGTAAGTTCCTCAACGAGATAGTCTCGTTCACTTTTTCTTATCGTGAGAGGAGCGGTCCACGTGTCGCTCTCCGCAGGAGTGGTCGGTCGTTTGTTAGCTTCAACCTAGCGGTTTGCACGTTTTATTGCAATAGTGAGCTGCCGGACCGTCAGAGCGTTGGACCGGTTTAGATCGAGCTCTAGAAGTTGATCTTGCCCGCAAGCTGCAGGACGCGACCGTTGTTCTGCGCAGCACTGATGAGGCCAAAGGTCGTGGAAGAAGAAACGGTGAAGCTGCCATTGGCGTTCGCGGTGGGCAGGGTGGCAGACGGATTCGAGGGGTTGGCATGGTTGAACACGTTGAAAGCCTCTGCACGGAACTGCGCGGAAAGCCTGTCGAAGAGCCGGAAGTCCTTGAACATCGAGTAGTTGACGTTGATCTGGCCCGGACCGGAGATGTCGTTGCGATGAAGATTGCCAAACGTGTAGGGTGCGGGCAGCGAGTACGCCGTAGCATCCAGGCAACTCACCTTGGCGCCGCTGGTGTAAGAGCTGCGGCCGCAGGTGGATTTAGGTGTGTGCACAAAGTTCGGACGCTGCGTGCCGATTCCGCCTACGTTGGCCTGGTCGTTGGTGATGGACACGTTGATCGGCGTGCCACTTTGCAGCGAGACGATGGTGTTCGCCTGCCAGCCGCCCAGCAAAGCTCGTGTGACCTCGCGGAACTGCGTGAGCTGCGGCAGCGCGTAGACCACCGAGGCGACGAAGCGGTTGCGGATATCCCAGTTCGA
>CAXSDM010000066.1:5160-15734 GCA_964235575.1 uncultured Acidobacteriaceae bacterium
AGCGAGTGATCCAGATGGACAGAGCGGGAGCCGAGATACTGCAGCTCGAACGCGCCATTCTTCCAAAGTTCGACGCCGGTATCGAGGTTCCACTGGTATAAGCGCGGCGTCGGCAGGTAGGGATTGTCCGTGAACTCAGAGACATACGTGCCCGGAATTCCGGCCATTGGGGAGGCGCTGCCGGCGGTGCCCCCCGTTGGATTCGCAAGGGTCAGGTTGGCAATGGCGGGGGTTGTGGACGTGGCGAGATTGCCCGTGTAAACGACCGATGCGGCCAACGGGTAGTTTCCGGTGGCCAGGGTAAACGAATTTAGGTGGTTGGGGTTGTAGTAGATGCCGCCGCCTGCCCGCACGACGATTTTGTCGGTCGCGCGGTAAGCCAATCCGAGCCGTGGAGAGTACAGGTTGTGGTTTGGTCCGATGAACTTGAAGCCAGGCGTTGGGACAAACGTCGCGCCGGTCGTGGCGCTGCTCGTCGGGATCAGCGCCGTGTAGCTTGGGTTCAGGATGCGCGCGTAGCCGTTGAGGCTGTACGGAACCGTGGGCAGTTCGTAGCGGAAGCCGTAGAGGACAGTCAGCTTCTGCGTCGCCTGCCAGTTGTCCTGAACGAAGAATCCATCGCGATACTCGCCCACGGAGCCCTTTACCTGGGTAACGGGGGTCGTGGTCTGGTAGATCGCACCGGTCAGGAAGTCTGCGGCGGCATTGCCCGTGTAGGTTCCGTTGAAGTTGAACTGACCGCGGTTCTGATTTTGCGCGGCGCGCCCGATCGTCATCCGGCGAATATCCACGCCGGCCATGAGATTGTGCTTGTTCAAGCTGTAACTGATCTGGTCGTAGCCATGCAGGGCGCGGTCGTCCTGAAACCAGTTTGTGCCCTCGTCGCCCAGACCCGTGAAGTTTGAGATCAGCACCGTGGGGATACCCGGGTTGCCGTTGGTCGTGTCCGCGGTGAAGCCCGGGATGCCCAGCGCCGTGCCCGCACCGCTCGGCCCGTTTACATAAAAGTAGTTCAGCTGATTTGTGGAGAGCTTGTTGTATCCCAGGCGCAGATCGTTGATTAGCCGCGGAGTGATGATGTGCGTGTAGCCGATGGCCGCGTTCGAATCGGTCGTCGGTGAGTAGCTCGCCGTCGTGGCTACCACATTGCCGCTCACCGAGTTGCTCTTTTCGTACGTGTAGCGAAAGAACAGCCGCACCTTCTCGCTGACGTTGTAGTCGACGCGGTCCAGGGTCTCGTTCTTGTTGAACATGTTCGCCACGGGCAGATTCAGGTTGTTCGAGAGTCCCGCCAGGTTCGGCTGCGGGTAATAGGCGAGGAAAGCCTGCGCGAAGGGTGAGATGTTCGTGATCTGGTCGTTGCTGTAAGGCGTGTGGTTGAACGGATTGTAGAGCTGGGTTCCTGTGCATAGACCCGTTGTCGCGAGCGTTCCGCAGAGTGCCGAGAAGTCTCCGGTCCGTTCCGCCGCGGTGAGAACGGTTGCGGTCGTGGGGGTCTGGTTGATCTGGCGAAGGCCCTCGTAGGAGCCGGTGAAGAACGCCTTGTCGCGCCCGTTGTAGAGATGCGGGATCACGATCGGTCCGTCGAGGACCCCACCGAACTGGTTGAAGCGCAGCACCGGTGTGCGCGTTCCCGGCGCGGTCGTGAAGTTCTTCGCGTTGAAGAAGTCGTTCTGCACGTAATCGTAGGCAGTCCCGTGCACCTGGTTGGTTCCGGACTTCGTGTCGACGTTGATGTGGACGCCCATGTACGCGCCATACTGCGCGGTATAGTTGCCGGTCTGCGTCTGCACTGCCGCGACTGCATCCGGATTGGGCGTGACCGGCGAAGCCGAGATGAGCGAGTTCATGATGGTGATGCCGTCCAGCGTGAGGGAATTTGTCACCTCGCGCGTTCCGGCGCCGATGAAGTCCGCACCCGGAGGAACGCCCGTGTACGACGTCTTGGGTCCGAGAATGATGTTTGACACTGTCGTCGCGAGCTCAAGCACTCGCCTGGTATTCATGGGCAAATTCTCGACCTGCTTGGTATCGATCGTCTCGCCTAAGACCGCGTCGTCGGTTGAGATCGCGGGCGTCTCCGCCGACACCGTCACCGCATCGCTGATCGAGCCTACGGTCAGCACGACATCGGTACGCGCAGCAAGATTCAGCGTCACGGCCACCCCGGTCGCGGTCACCTTGCGAAAGCCTTGCAGATCGACGACGACATCGTACGTGCCCGGAAGCACAAATGGAAGTGAGTAGTAACCTTCGGCGTTGGTCTTGCCTGGGTACTCGACCTTGGTGTCTCGGTTGATGCCGATGACCTGCGCGCCCGGGATGGTTGCCCCTGTGGCATCGGTTACCGTACCCACCAGGGAGGTATTGTTTGCGACCTGTCCATGACTTGCGACCACCGCGGCAAACAGAGTGAGGCACGTGAGAGTCTTCTTCAACATTGGGTCTCCTGTTCGCTCGGCTGAGGCAAAAAGGGCAAAATCGGAATAACCCGACCGCGGATGAATGCCGTGTGAATGTTTGGGATTGAAACACAAAGCAACGTGGCGATCATCCGCCGATTGCCGCAGCTTGCTTTAAGGCAAAAGCCCTAACGGCGACTCCCGATCGAAGTGAACCAAGCCACGCTGCAGCGCATAGATGGTCGCCTGTGTGCGGTCCCGCACACCCATCTTGCCCAGCATCGACGACACATGAATCCGCACCGTTTTCTCCGCGATGCCGAGCTCCTCCGCGATCTCGCGATTGGACCGCCCGTGCGTGATGCACAGCAGCACCTCACGCTCGCGCGGCGTCAGCTCCACCGCCGGCATGCGCTCCGCCAGCCTGTCGAGCGCCACGCGCGGCAGATAGCGCAGATTGCGGTATACATTTTGGATCGCGTTGATGACCTCTTCGCCGCTCACATCTTTCGTCAGGTAGGCCATCGCGCCGGACTGCACGGCCCGGTAGATGTCCTCCGACCCTTGGTAGTTGGAAAGCACCACGATGCGTGCGGGCGTGCGCTCTTTACGCAGCAGCTTGATCACGTCGAACCCGCTCACCCGCGGCAGCCGCAGGTCGAGAACGACGACATCCGGAAGCAGCGTCCGGTACATGGCCACGCCCTGCTCGCCATCTGCCGCCTCGCCCACGATGACGATGCCTCCATGCCCACCGAAGACGGAGTGCAGCGCCATGCGCGCGAGGAAGTGATCTTCGATCAGCAGCACCCGTATCTGCTTCATGCAATAGTTTTACATCGTTGTCGGCTTACACGCCGATCCAGTTACACGCCGATCCAGGGCACGATGTGATGCTGCTGGCTGACCGGCAGCACGATCCCGTCGAAGCTCACCGTCACTGCGACCTCTGTGCCGCCAGCCGCGGAACTCGTCAGGTGCAGCGCCCCGCCCAGCTTGCGCGCGCGCTCCTCCATCACCGGAATACCGAAGTGCCCCGCGCGCACGGAGCGATCGGCCGGCTGGAACCCCCGCCCGTTGTCGCGCACCGTCAGCCGCAGAGAATCGCGATCATAGCAAAGCTCGATCGCAATCGAGGAAGAATCCGCATGCCGCAGCGCGTTGGTCACCGCCTCCTGCCCGATGCGCACCAGATGATGCACGGCGCCCGGCGAGATCGGAATCTCTTTGCCCTGGATATCCAGGGTCGTCTGCGGGCTCTCGCGCTCCCGGTACGCAGTGGTTGCATGAGAGAGCGCGCGTGAAAGGCTGTCGGTGATCTCGTCCGAGTCGCGCAGATCCCAGATGATGCGCCTCGCCTCGGCCTGGCAGTGCGCCACCATGCTCCGCGCCAGCTCGCACGATTGCGCCGCCGGGTCCGTGCCGGCGCCTGCGTTCCGGAACAACTTTGCCGTCGCCTCCAGCTGCCACGAGATCGCCGCGAACCCTGCCATCAGTGTGTCGTGGCACTCACGCGCGATCCGGTTGCGCTCCTCGAGCACGATCCCCATCTGCCCCTTCAGCAGCTGGTCGCGCTGGCTCAACAACTGCGCCGCCAGCGCAAGCAGAGCCATGCACACCAGCACGTAGGCGTACCATGTCTGGTAGAAGAAGGGCCGCTGACGAATCGCCAGGACCGCCTCCGCATGCGTCCACGGCTGGCCCGCGGTGCGCGCCTGCACCTCAAACCGGTAGTGCCCCGGCGTGAGGCGGCGATAGTGGGCCATGCGCCCCAGCGTTTCGGTCCAGTCCGCGTCGTAATCGTCCAGCCGGTAGCGAAACTCCGTCTTCGCGTCGCGCCTGGTCGCGTCGAAGAAGAGGATGATTTCGGGATGTCCGGGATCGAGTGCGACTTCAGTTCCGTGCAGGAGATCGCCCTGCTCGCGTTCGCTGCGGAAGGACCATCCGCGGATGTACGGAGCTGGGCTGCCGGGCGGAACGGCGCTCGCAACGGGTGATCCAGCGTCGGGAAGATCCACGGCAACCGAAGGATCGTTCAACGGCGCCACCTGGCTTGCGCGAAGCGGAGACGCAAGCCCGTCGACCATCAAGATCAGGAAAAGCAGCGACTTCACGCGCAGAGTCACCGCTCTACCGCATCACATCTTGCGCCTCGGGCGCAAGCGCGAAACGTGTCGCCGGCTCGCCTTCTTCAAGCGCCCGTTCCGGATGCACGATCAGCCAGCAAAGCGCACCCACGATTGCCAGCGCGGCTGCCACGGCGAAGGATGCCGTCCACCCGAACCGCTGTGCAATCCACGGCGTCAGCGAAGCCGTGAGCGCCCCGCCGATCTGCCCGCCCATGTTTACCAGCGAAGAGAACACCGCCGAGCTCCTCCCCGCGATATCCACCGAGACCGACCAGAACGTGCTCTGCGAGAGGTACAGCGCGCCCGCACCCCCGGCGAGGATGACGCCCGCCAGCGCCGGGCTGCGCACCTGCGACCCAAGCACCAGGAAGATCGCCGTCGCCACCAGCGACGCCGAAGCCAGGTAGCACCGTCCCACCCGCAGCCCGTGCGTCCGCGTCAGCCGGTCCGAAAGCGCTCCCCCGGCCAGGCTGGAGAATGTCATGCACAGGAAGGGGAGCATCGCGAAACGCGCGCTTGCCTTGAGATCAAACCCGCGCACCTGCGCCATGTATAGGAAAAACCAGCTGAAAAACACCCACGCGATGTAGCCAAAGCTGAAGTATCCCGCGATCAGCGCCACCAGGTCGCGCCGCGCAAAGATCGCCCGCCAGGAGATGGCATCGCTGCCGGCCTCGCGCCGCGAAAACCCGGCTGCGGCCTGCTTGAATCCAAGCCCCTCGCGAATCTCGTTCAGCTCCGCCCGCGAGACGCCCGGATGCTCTTCCGGCGCATCCCGCGCAAACACCCACCACACCGCGCCGGCGAGAAATCCCACCACCGCGCTAAACCAGAACGCCGAGCGCCAGCCATGCGCCACGATCAGCCACGTCAGCAGCGGCGGCGTCAGTCCGCTGCCGGCCCCCACGCCGGCAAAGATCAACCCATTGACAAAGCCACGCTCCTGCTGCGGAACCCAGCGCGCGACAAACTGGTTCGCCGCCGGATAAATCACAGCCTCGCCCACGCCCAGCAGAAAGCGTATCCCGATCAGCAGCACCAGGGCATGAGTCATGGTGGATGGCAGAATGGCCGTCAGCGCCGTCGCCACGCCCCACCACAGCACGCCGAGCGAAAGCACGCGTCGCGGTCCGTACTTCGCCGCAAGTACTCCCGCTGGAAGCTGAAAGCCGGCATAACCGATCAGGAATGCCGAGAAGATCCAGCCCAGCCGCTGGTTGCCGAGGCCATACTCCCGGCTGATCTCGAGGCCGGCGATCGAGATGTTTGTGCGATCCAGAAAGGCAACGCCGCTGATCACGAACAGCCAGAACGCAAGGAAGAATCGTACGCGTGTTGTACGCTCGACAGGCACTGCCGTCTCCGGTTGCTGCGGCCAAACGGTCGCGAGGGGGATGGGAGAACTCTATCGCAAGCGTTGCAGGCTGTCGTGGACCGTCTAGGCCATTTGCAATATTCCGATCCACTCTGCGCATTCCCTGCATCCGCTGTAAAGTAATCCCAATGCGGAGCCGCCCCATGATCCCCCGACGCACGTTCCTCTTCACTGCTTCTGTCGCCGCCCTTGCCACTTGCTCCTCCGGCGTCCAGGCCCAAGCCGCGACGCCTCGTCGTCTGTACATCGGCACGGGCCTCAGCGGTCCCGGCAACGGCATCTCTACGGCGACCTGGAACGCCGGCACCGGCGAGATCGGTCCCCTCAGCCTTGCCGCCGAGATCGGTAGCCCGACTTTTCTAGCGCAGTTCCGCCGCCCTGACGGCGAGGTCTCCCTCTACGCCGTCTCCGAGCTGCACGGCGCCGACGCCCGGGTCAGCGCGTTCACCATCGTTCCGGGGCAAGCGGCGCTCAAGCTGCTCAACCAGGTTCCCACCGGCGGCGATGACCCCACGTACGTCTCCCTCTCGCCCGACGGCCGCACCGTTCTGGTCGCAAACTACAGCGGCGGAAGCGTGAGCTCCTTCCTCGTGCTGCCTAGTGGTCTGCTCTCGCCCGCTGTCTCGCACTTCCAGTTCACCGGCTCAGGCCCCTACAAGGGCCGCCAGGATGCACCGCACGCCCACTCCGCCGTGACCTCGCCTGACGGCCGCTTCGTCCTGGTGAACGACCTTGGCCTCGACCGCATCGTGGTGTATCGCCTGAACTCCGCGACCGCCGAGCTCACACCTGCCACGCCGCCCTTCTGGTCCGGCCGCCCTGGCACCGGCCCTCGGCACCTTGCCTGGAGCCCCGACGGCCACTTCGTCTACTGCGCCAACGAGCTCGACTCCACGGTCGAGATCCTTGCCTGGAACGAGCAGGCCGCCACCCTGCGGTCCGCCGGCTTCGTCTCTTCGCTGCCCGCCGGCTTCCCGCCCAGGACTGCCTCCCTCGGCGAAATCGTCGCCTCCGCCGATGGACGCAATGTCTACGCCGGCAACCGCGTCGCTGACGACACCATCGCGGTATTCGACGTGGACCGCCAAACCCACCAGCTCAGCCTCACGCAATCCGCACCTGGAGGCGGCAAGAACGCCCGCTTGATCGCACTCGATCCTAGCCAGCGCTGGATGCTCGTCTGTCATCAGGACAGCAACGACCTCGTCGTCCTCGAGCGCGATCGCAAGACCGGCAGGCTCTCGGCTCCCGTCCACACGTATCCCGCAAAGAAGCCGATGTGCGTTCTATTCGTATGAAAACGCCGCGCTGGAGGCAGGTCATTTGTCCGATGGCGGATGCTACTCCGGCTTCGAAGATCGTCTGAGAAACTGAAGTAGATCCACGGGATCGCCATGGCTTCGTCAGTCACAAAACAGGACCCGCGCTACCCTGTCCTCTACCGGGGCAAGAACGCACGCTTCCCTCGCACGAGCGCCGACGCGGTCGCCCGTATCGAAGTCTGCGAGAGCGCCGCCGATGCAGCCGCCGTTCTGCAGCAGGTCGTCGCCTCCGGCCTGCGACCCACGATCCGCTCCGGCGGCCACTGTTACGAAGACTTTGTCGTCAACAATCCCAACGGGGTGATCCTCGATGTGAGCATGCTCGATCACACCTCGGCTGCGCCCGGCGGCAGAAGCGGATACCAGGTCGGCCCCGGCGCGGTCCTCGGCGCGGTTTACACCGAGCTCTACCGGAAGTACAACGTCACCATCCCCGGTGGCAGCTGCTACTCGGTAGCCGCGGGCGGACATCTGACCGGCGGCGGCTACGGCCTGCTCACCCGGCTGCAGGGCCTCACGGTCGATCTAATCACCGGCGTTGATGTCCTCACCGTTGAAGCTAACGGCAAAGTGATCAGCCGCCACGTCGATCGTCAGCACGACCCCGACCTCTTCCGCGCGCTACGCGGCAGCGGCGGCGGAAACTATGGCCTTATCACCAACCTGTATTTCGAGCGTCTTCCCGCCGCGCCGCGCACGCTCAGCAGTGCCGGTGTCGCCTTTCCGTGGGACACGATGACCGAAGACAAGTTCATCCACATCGCCCAGACCTACGGCGAGTACTTCGAGACCCGCGGCAAAGACCCCGACACCTGGCCCATGTTCACCTTCATGGGCCTTACCCATCAGGCTCCCAACGGCCGCATCGGCGTCTCCGCCACCTGGCACGACATGGACGGCAAGAACGATCTCAGCGTCGCCTCCGAATTCCTTGACCGCTTCCTGAAGTGCGGCGATGCAGCCTCTGTGGAACATGCTCCCGTCAACGCCCACCACGCCGACACCACCAGCGGCCGCCCTCCGGAGCAGTCGCCCTGCGTCGCCGGCCAGCATCGTTACACCACCTCGCCTTGGATCGACGCCACCATCGGCAATGGCGGCGGCGCGGGCGCCAACGGCAACACCCGCGGCAAGTACAAGTCCTGCTACATGAAGAAGAACTTCACCACGGCCGAACTGCGCTCTATGTACAAGCACCTTACCCGCGACATCCCCGGCGTCAACACCAACTGCATCATCGCCGTCGATTCCTACGGCGGCGCGGTCAACCGGCCGCACCTCGCGGACGAGACGGCCATCCCGCAACGCGCCTCCGTGATGAAGCTGCAATACCAGATGTACTGGCAGAACCCCGAGGAAGATGAGGTCCGCCTCAAGTATTTCGACGAGCTTTACACCGACGTGTATTCGGCCAGCGTCGACTCCACGCACGCCGGAACGCCTTTCCACAACGCCCTCTACGAGGGCTGCTACATCAACTACCCCGACCTCGACATGACTCGCTATTCCTTCTGGCCGGAACTCTACTACGGCAACACCGGCCTCTATCCCTTTCTGCAAAGCGTCAAAAAACGTTACGACCCGAACAACATCTTCCACCACAGCATGACCGTACGAGCCTAACCGCGCAGCCACACCACGGGGAAACGCATGATCGGCAAATCGGACCTATGGACAAGGCGGCAGTTCTCCACCGCCATGGCCGCATCTTCCATGCTCGGCTGGAGAGCTCTGGTGGCAGCGCCGCGCGATGCAAACGGCTTCGCCTTCGTCGGCTCGTCGCCCGCGGAGAGTAGTGGCGCAATCCATGTCTTTCACGTCTTCGGCTCACGTTGGACCGCGGTCCAGACCGTTGCCGTCGCGTCTCCGGCGTGCCTCGTTGCCCATCCCACGCTGCCCGTGCTCTACGCCGTGCATGCCGTCGGTCTCTGGAATAGCCTGCCGCGCGGCGCGATTAGCGCGTATGCCGTCGCACCCATCACCGGCCGACTCACGCTTCTCCACACGCAGCCGCTATCGCTCTCCGCCACCTATCCGCGGCACGCGGCGATTCACCCGGATTGCCGCTTCCTGCTCGCCACATCCGAGCGCGGCGGCCTCTACAATCTCCTCCCGATCGGCCCGGATGGTACGCTCCAACCGCCCTCTGCCATCCGTAAAGAGTACGGCCTCGACGAAAGCCCGAGTGCGAAGATCGCAGCGCCCCGACACGCCCTCTTCCATCCGGATGGAGCGACGATCCTCACCGCGGACACCGGCCAGCAAACCGTCAGCACCTTCTCGTTTGACCACCAGTCGATTCACCTGCGGAGTCGTACCCGCATGCACCCCGGAGCAGGCCCTGCGCAGATTGCTCTCTCGCCCGCAGGCGACTTGCTTTATGCGCTGCACGCCACCGACGGTTCGATCGCCATATATCGAACCGGAAGCGGCCTGCAGGCCACGCACGCAGGCAGGGCTCTACATCCCGGCCCGGCAAGCGTGGCGATGCACCCCAGCGGCCATTTCCTGGTCACCGCCGGCCCTGGTTTCGTCAGGTCCCTCTCGATCGACGCCAATAGCGGTCATCTCTCGAAACGCTCGGCGATTGCTTTAGCAGCGCCCCTTGAGTTTCTCTCCTGTTCCCCGGACGGAACTCATCTCTTGGGCATAACGCGAGCCACAGGCCATATCGTTCGCCTCGCCTTTGGCGCCTCCTTCGGAACCCTTGGCAAACCGGAAATGGTTGCCCAGGTGAATGCTGCGTCGAGCCTGCTCTTTCATCCGGCTGGGCTCTGAGCTCACGTCTTGAAAGGTACGCAACGATGAACTTTCGCCGCGCACTATGGTCGTTCGGCACGTTTGCCCTTTGGAGCCATGCAGCCTTGCCGCAAGCCGTGCCTCCCGCGCCGGCAGCCCGCACCTGTGACACGATCCCCCACGCCGACCATCCCAAGGCCACGCTCGCCAACGGCGCACTCTCCGCCGTTCTTTTCCTTCCAGACGCGCAGCAAGGCTTCTACCGGGGCTCCCGCTTTGACTGGGCGGGCGTGATCGGCTGCGTCGCCTTCCGCGGCCACACTTACTTTGGCGAGTGGTTTCCCCGCTACGATCCGCTGCTGAATGACTCCGTCACCGGTCCGGCCGAGGAGTTCCGCGCACCCGCCTCCGAACTTGGCTACGACGATCCGTCGAACGGCGGGCGCTTTCTCAAGATCGGCGTCGGCGTCCTCCACAAGATCGACAGTTCCCCCTACAGCTTCGGCGCGGCGTACCCGATCGTCGACGCGGGTCAGCGCACGACTCATACCTCCAAGCGTTCGACCATCTTTACTCAGCTCCTCAAAACCGACTTCGGCTACGGCTA
>CAXSDM010000067.1:0-5361 GCA_964235575.1 uncultured Acidobacteriaceae bacterium
TGCTCAGAGGGGTGCCGCATGGAAAGCTGGACCCGGGAGCATCCACGCAGAGGAGCAGCTTGAGCGCGGTCGATTGCAGGACGACATGCGTCCCGGCAAGCGTTACCGGCGCGTAGGTCACGTCGCCCGCATACAGCCCAGCCAGCGTGTGCGTGCCCGCGGCAAGCAAGGCGTAAACGCTGGCAGATACATTCAACGTCGCCAAACCGCCAGCCAGGGAAGCAGATCCTGCCGCCGCGCCATCGATCGTGAAGCTCACACTGCCAGTCGGGGCCGCGAGTCCGGAAGCTGCAGCCAGAGTTGTCGTCAAGGTGAAGCTCGAGCCAAAGATCGAAGGCTCAGGGCTCGCGGTAACGGTCCCGCTGGTCACCGCCCGCGGGGCAATTGCTTGATTCAGCAGCACCGTGACGCCGCCCGTGTTCACTTCGGCGTTGGCCGCCAGCGTCTCCAGGTTTGCCACCGGGTTGGACAGCACCGCGCCGCCGTTGGCCAGCACCAGATCGACCTTGCCGTCGCCATTCACGTCGCCCGTAGATATGCTGTTGATGCCCTGCCCGGCGAGCACGTGCGTCTCCGCGCCGAAGCTTCCGTTACCTTGGCCCAGTTGTACGCTCACGACATAGCCGTCGCTCAGAACCAGGTCCGGGATGCCGTCGCCGTTCAGGTCCGCGACGACCACCTGGTAAAAGTTTCGCGAGGGCGTCAGCCGAACGGGATTGACCGGGTGCGCGGAAGAGACAGGGAAATGGCCGGTCCCGTCTCCAAACCATACATAGATATAGTTCGGCGCAGTGTTGACCGGCGCCTGCAGGTTGGCGAAGAGATTAGCGTAGGCGACGATCAGATCCTGGTTGCCGTCGCGGTCGAGATCGGCCGTGACGGCGGAGCCGATAAACGCAGGGAAGCCAAGGCCTCCCGACGCCACCGGGACGGCGGGACCGTTGAAGGTGGCGCTGAGGGCAGGCGCCGTACGCTGTCCCGCGGTGGTCAGAGATCCGTCTACCGAGAGGTCGCCTGAGGGCTGATAGAAGCCGGTGTTGCTATTGGCCGAGTAAAGGTAGAGGTGTCCGTCGGCTTGAACGAAGAGGTCGGAGACAGCTTGCGTGACGGAGTTGCGCGGGGTGAAGACGCCCGTAACCGCGATGTCGTGCGCGAAGAGGCCGCAGGGGCGACCCCCGTCGATGCCGTTGTCATAGAACTCCGCACTGCCGATTGGGTGGTGATTGCCGTTGAAGAAGTAATGAAATCCGTCGAAGGCGCGGTTCACCACGATTGTGCCAACCTCGCTTGTTCCGAGCGCCGAGGTTCCGTACAACAGTCCCGGAGACTGAGGGCACGCAGGGCCAACGGTTGTCGTCACAGGATAGAGAGCGCCGAATCCGCCGGTGCCGTCGCCGGGCTGGACCTGGAGGCCGTCGGGTGTCTTGGGCAGCGCGCTTGTGGGGCCGTCCGCCGTCAGTAGGATGTCTAGGTTTCCGTCCCCGTCCAAGTCGCCCACCCGCACGACGCTCCACAGGTCGGAGGGACCGATGGTCGCGGTGGTTGGGATTGGAGCATTGGGAAATCCGCGGTAGGCGAAGCTGCCTGCGCCCACCCCGCGAAGGAGCTGGCTCTGGGTGGCGGAGGTCGAGACCACCGCGTCCAACGTTCCGGAGGGGTTGAACGCCCCAAGCGCGCCTGAAAGCGCCGGCTTGCCCGCAGCAAACGCCTGCGAAGTCTGCAGACTGCCGTCGGCGTTCCCGAACAGAATCGCCACGCCCTCCGGTGAGTCCACCGCCAAATCCAGGTTGCCGTCACCGTTAAAGTCCGCCGTCGCATACGAGTTGTGCCCCGGCCCCGCGTTGTAAATCCCCTTTAAGCCCAGGTACGCCGTGCCGTTGCCTAGCAGCGCCGAAACCCCGGCCGGCGTCGAAGCCAATGCATCCGGAAGTCCATCGTGGTTCAGGTCGGCGACCGCAATCAGGTGCCCGCCGTTGCCCGTCGTACCATCCAGCGAGCCCGTCCCACCGGACGATGAGCTCTGGAACGTACCGTCGCCATTGCCGAAAAACACATCGATGCGTCCGTTGACTCCTTCGGAGATCAGGTCCGGGCGACCGTCCAGGTTCACATCCTGGATGGCCAGCGAGTACACGGCGGAGCTCCCGGGGAAACCCAGAAAGCCCGGAGGATGGCCGACACTGCCGCCAGGGAGCCCTCCCGCAGACGACCCGAGAAGCACCTGCGCCGTATGGGCTGTCGCCGAGTTGACGACCAGGTCATTTGCGCCGTCTCCGTTCAGGTCAGCGATGGTCATCGGACCTACGCCATCGGGCGGCTGAAAAAGCTGCACCGGCGAAGCCGCCGCACCGGGACTCGTGTACACCACGTCCAGCACGACGCCCGTTCTCACGTCGCCGGCGATCACATCGAGCGGCCCGGTGGGGTGCAGCCTGGCGGCCTGCAGAAAGTGGAATTCGTACGAGGCTGCCGCGGACGTGGTAAAGCTCTGGGGCATGGCGGCCGAGAACGTTCCATCACCCCGGCCCGGCGCGATCGTCAACGTCGTCGTGTACTGGCCGGCGGTCGCGGCGCTGGCCACGGTCAGCCAGCCGATGTCCACGTGGCCCTGCCCGGTCAGGTCGCCGATGGCCACCGAGTCGCCGGCCGTCGCCAGGGTAGCCGACGCAATGAAGTGGCCGTGACCGTCGTTGAGCAGAACATGCGCCGTAGAGGCGGCCGGAGACGCCCCCTGATCGAGGTAGACGAGGTCGGGAAAGCCGTCGCCATTGACATCGGCTGCATACACTGCAGCCGGCCAGTTCCCCGTGACGACCACCTTTGGCTGCGCAAAGTTCTGCGCCGCGCCCGGCATCGCCAGACCGAGCACACCCGCCGCGAGTGCCAGAACACTCGGGACACGCTTCCAGATTTCGCGGATCAGGCACATGGGGAGGACCGCTTGGCTCAAAACTAGGGAACAAACACGACGAGCCTAGCACGCACGAAGCCCGCAGGAAACGACACCCTTGGGGGATGTGTCAGAATGAGGAGGACTGGCATAATGAGTCGCCAGGGCGGCCCCCAACGCCATGAATCTGCCAAACTCCATCACGATGAGCCGGATCGCCAGCGTACCCCTGCTGATCTGGTTCCTCAGCCCGCATTCGCCGATCCGCGACCCCGGCGCGCAGGAGCTCGCAGCCTCCGGCCTGTTCATCCTGGCCAGCATCACCGACGGGCTCGACGGCTATCTGGCTCGGCGGCGCGGCCAGATCACCACCATGGGCATGCTGCTCGACCCGCTCGCGGACAAGCTGATGGTCGCCACCGCCTACATCATCCTGGTCGCGTACTGTCCCGGAATCGTGCCGCCCTGGATCGCCGTACTCGTCATCGGCCGCGAGTTCCTGGTCAGCGGCCTGCGCTCGATCGCCGCCAGCGAGGGTTTTACCATCGACGCGAGCGAGATCGGCAAGCTCAAGACCGTGCTCCAGATCGTCTCCGTCGTCGCCGCCATCCTTGCCCATCGCTGGGACTACTGGCTCTGGTTCCCGCGCCTCCACGGCGGCTTCGTCATCGGCGTCCACCTCATCGCGATCACGGCCATCTATTGGATGACCTGCGTCTCCGTCATCTCGGCGGTCGATTATTTCGTGGGCTTCTGGCGCAAGATCGACCACGCCAGCGAGCGCGCCCGCACCCGCCGCAAGACGATCCTGCTCAGCCGCAAAGCTCCTGGAGCGAACCCAGAGCACTCCCGCTTGCTTTAGCTACGGGTCGCTCATTGTTGTCACTCTCACAAAAGACCTTCATACACTGAGCGAATCAGTGGCATACTATTTCCGTCTTCACGTATTTCTGTAGCTCTCCAGCTCCGCACTACGCTCACCAGGTACCCTCTGAAGATTCGCCGGACTGTCTAAGCCCAATCCAGGCGAACGCACACACTTCTAGAGAACGCTTAGCCCGGCGCTCGACCGCTGAGCCGCGGAGTCCCTGCCATGTCCGATGAAGTTCTCGCCCCTATCCTTTCCATCCTCATCCTAGGCGCACTTTACCTGTGGATCCCGACCCTCGACCTCTGCAACGATCGCTGCCAAAAGCTGTTGCGCGGACGAACGAAGCAGCAAGCCAAAGATGCTACGCGCGAGTCCTCGAACACCTCCATTGCTGCTTAGCAGCGCTGAAGGACTACTGGCCCAGGATCGGCGTCCCCGCCAGATGCTGACTCGCCGCAATGCGCGCCTTCCACTCCGCCGGCCCGGTCTTGTGTACGCTCGTGCCTTCCGCAGAGACAGCCACCGTTACCGGCATGTCAACGACATCGAATACGTAGATAGCCTCCATGCCGAGATCGCCAAAGGCCAGCAGCTCCGAGTGCCGAATCGCCTTTGAGACCAGATACGCCGCCCCGCCGACCGCCATCAGGTAGACCGCATGGTTGTCGCGAATTGCGTCAATCGCCGCGTCGCCGCGCTCCGCTTTGCCAATCATGCCGAGCAGCCCGGTCGACTCGAGCATCTGCCGCGTAAACTTGTCCATGCGCGTGGCGGTCGTCGGCCCCGCCGGCCCGACGGCCTCGTCGCGCACCGCATCGACCGGCCCCACGTAGTAGATAAAGCGGTTGGTAAAATCAACCGGCAGCTGCTCGCCGCGGTTCAGCATATCCACCATGCGCTTGTGCGCGGCGTCGCGGCCGGTCAGCAGCTTGCCTGATAACAGCAGCACTTCGCCCGGCTTCCAACTCTCCACGTCGGCTCGTGTCACCGCGGCGAGGTCTACGTGACGCGCCTTCGACACGTCATACGTCAGCTTCGGCCAGGCCTCGAGCGGCGGAGGATCGAGGTACACCGGGCCCGACCCATCGAGCACCAGGTGCGCGTGCCGGGTCGCCGCGCAGTTGGGGATCATCGCCACCGGCAGATTGGCCGCATGCGTCGGGTAATCGAGAATCTTGACGTCCAGCACCGTCGTCAGTCCGCCCAGACCCTGCGCGCCGATGCCGAGCGCGTTCGCCCGATCGTAGATGTCGATCCGCAGCTGCTCGATCGCGGTCTGGGCTCCGCGTGCTTTCAGCTCCTGCATGTCGATCGGGTCCATCAAGCTCTGCTTCGCCAGCAGCATGGCCTTCTCCGCCGTGCCGCCAATGCCAATACCCAGCATGCCCGGCGGACACCAGCCCGCGCCCATCGTCGGCAGCGTGTTGATCACCCAGTCCGCCACCGAGTCGGAAGGATTCAGCATGACAAACTTCGACTTGGCCTCCGAGCCGCCACCCTTGGCCGCCACGGTCACATCCACCTGGCTGCCCTTGACCAGCGCCACCTCAACCACTGACGGCGTGTTATCAATCGTGTTCTTACGCGAAAACGCCGGGTC
>CAXSDM010000067.1:5461-7763 GCA_964235575.1 uncultured Acidobacteriaceae bacterium
TTCGTCAACCGCTCCGCTCAGCGCATGCTGGGGTTCAGCGCGAACGAGTTGCTTGGCAGAAACATGCACGACATGGTGCATCATCACTTTCCGGACGGGCGCATTTACCCGCGCGAAGAGTGCATCGTTTACAACGTCTTCTGGCGCAACCAGCCCTTCAGCAACTTGGTCGACCATATCTTCCGCAAGGATGGCTCGATGTTCTGGGCGGAGATGTCTGCTCAGCCGATCGTTGTCGGCGATCAGGTGCGCGGCGCCGTCGTCACCTTCCGCGACATCACGCAGGCGCGGCAGGCGGAAGAGGCCTTGCGCCGCAGCGAGAAGCTTGCCGCCGTCGGCCAGCTCGCCAGCTCAATCGCCCACGAAATCAACAATCCGCTCGAAGCCGTCATCAATCTTCTCTATCTCGTGCGCACAGCGGAGTCGATAGAAGACGTTAAAACGTATGCCATGCTGGCCGAATCGGAACTGGCGCGCATGTCGGACATTACTCTGCAAACCCTGCGCTTCCACCGCCAGCAGGTAGATCCCGCTCCCGTCGACCTGAACGAGACAATACCAGCCGTGCTTCGGCTCTATACCGCGCGCTTCCATGCCCGCAAGGTTCTGGTGAAGCTTCGGTTATGGCCGACGGCAAAACCGATGCTGCTCGAAGGCGACCTCCGCCAGGTACTCAACAATCTCATTCGCAACGCATATGACGCCATGCCGACCGGCGGCAGGCTGCATGTGCGTCTGCGCACGTCCACCTGCGAGAAGACCGGGGCTCCAGGCGTGCGCATTACCATCGCCGATACTGGAACGGGCTTTCTGCCTCGCATCCGCAAACACCTTTTTGAGCCCTTTCACACCAGCAAGGACGCGACTGGCACCGGTCTTGGACTGTGGATCTCGAAAGGTATCATCGACAAGCATCAAGGTCGTATGCATTTGCGCAGCCGTATGCTTGAAGTCGCGGAGCCAGGCTCTTCTGATCAGGCGAAAAAGAAGAAATCGCACGGTACGGTCTTCGCTCTCTGGCTTCCCTTGCAGCCAACTTTAGCGTCGGCCTAACCCTAAGCAGGTTTTCGATTAAACACTGTCGAGTTCGCCTGGTCGATGCTTGTCATCAATATGGAATGCACGTTCACGCGTGATGGGCGTGTCGCGGCCCACACAATTGCGTCGGCCACATCTTCCGGCTGCAGCGGCTGCAGATTGGCATACACCTGTGCCGCTCGCTCCTTGTCGCCGCGAAAGCGAACTTCCGAAAACTCTGTCTCCACCATCCCCGGATCAATCGAGGTCGCGCGGATCGGTTTCCCGATCAGGTCAATGCGCAGCCCTTCCATGATGACCTTCTCGGCTGCCTTAGTCGCGCAATACACAGCACCACCCGCATATGTCTGGTAAGCGGCAGTCGAGCCCAGGCTGATCACGTGGCCGCTGCCGCGCTCGATCATGCCCGGAACCACCGCGTGAGTTACGTGCAGCAACGCCTTCACGTTGGTGTCGATCATCTCGTCCCAGTTGTGGGGGTCGTCGTCGTACACCTTGGTCAAACCGCGGCTCAGGCCGGCATTGTTGACCAGCACCTCGATGGATCTCCATGGGTCGGGAAGATTTTCGAGCGTTTCCCGAACCGCCTTCGAGTCGCGCACATCGAGAGCAAAGGGGAACACCTCAGAAGCGGGCTGAAGCGCCGCCAGCTCCCGAGCCAGTTCGGTCAGCCGATCCATGCGCCGCGCGCACAGCAACAACTTCGATCCTTCCGCGGCAAACGCCTTCGCCGTGGCCCGCCCGATGCCCGAACTCGCTCCCGTGATAAAGACAACCTTGCCCTGCAAAGAAATCATAACCATCCTTCAAAACAAAACTCCCGGCAGACCTCCTCGCATGGATGCAAAGAGATTGCCGGGAATGTGGGTTACTGCGCTGCGCCGCTCGGACCAGACGTCTGTTGCACGCCAATCACGTCGCCGGAGACCACGAGGTTAACTCGCCGATTTTGCGCCCGTCCCGCCGCCGTGCTGTTATCCGCCACCGGGTCCGCCTTACCGTAACCTGCTGCACTGATGTTATCGATCGAGACGCCCTGTTTAATCAGGAAGTCCTTGGTGGTGCTTGCACGATTGTCCGAGAGCTTCTGGTTCAGCTCATCGGAGCCGACTGAGTCCGTAAAGCCTTCCACCTGCACCTTCACGCCGGGATACGACTGAAAGATACCCGCGATGCGCGCCAGCGAGACCTGCGTGTTCGGCTTCAGCGTGTACTTGCCGGTGTCGAACAGGACATCCGACAAATTCACCACCAGGCCTCGTGA
>CAXSDM010000067.1:7863-13061 GCA_964235575.1 uncultured Acidobacteriaceae bacterium
CCATCGGTCTCCGCCGAGTAAATTCCGCGGGGCAGCAGCGTCGCATGCGCCGTTACTTTCTCGAGAACGCCATTCGTTTCGTCGGTATACACATTCTTCATCACAATGACGTCGGAGGGCGTGGACACCGAGTAGTACGGTTCTGCGGTTACGATAAGACCGAACGACTGCAGCGGAACCGACACCGAGATGTTGTTTTTCGTGCCAGCGGGCAACACCTCGGCTAGCCTGGTTGGGCTACCATCCGGGCTGATCGCCCAAAGAACATATGTCAGATACTCCTGGCCGAAACCATTTGCGGGCGTGAGGCCTTTGAAGTTCGCATCCACGGTGATCTTGCCGCGCTCACTCTTTACCGTGGCCTCGCCCTTGGCGTTCGGCAGAAGATTGGTTCCCACAAACGCAATGTGGGTCGCGCCGCTGCGATGCAGGTAGTTCACCGCGTCGATGTCGCGGTTGACCACATTCACTTTGTAGAAAAAAATGTCGCCACTCTGAGTTACGGCAACTCCATGCGGGGCAGGAACGCTTGTAGGGTTCGGCTCTTGCGCCCAACCGGTCCATCCCGACGCCAGCACACCGGCAGCGATCAAACTTGGCAGGGAAAAACTCGGGAAGGAACGGACGTACTTGGTACAACTCATAAACTCTCCTTGAACTTCACCCCGCGCACCAGCGCCGGGCAGTATTTACCTGTTAACATGATGCCCGTGACGAAGCAAAGGTAGTCCAAAATCTCGCCCGCGCACGTTACGGAAGTGCGTACCAGGCTCCGCGCCCGCTGCCCCGCATGATCAGATGCCCCTTTTCCAGTAACTGGCGAAGGTGCTGTTTGATGGTGTTCCGGCTGGTGCCCGTCAGAGCCACCATATCGCTTATGGTAACGCGCCCATGCTCCCGTGCGTACTCCATGATCTGCAACGAAAGTTCGGGCAGCGCCGCCAGCACGATCCGTTCCCGCTCTACCTTTTTTGCCAGCCGCTTCATCTGCTGCTCAAGCGCCCGCAGGAAAAAGAGCATCCACGGCTCCCAGTCCGGAGCCCCGCTGCGGATCGTCCCCTGCGTCTGGCGCAGCGCCAGATAGTACCGCTCCTTGCTGTGCTCGACCACGCTTTCAAGCGAGCTGTACGGCACATAGGCATAGCCCGCGCGCAGCAAGAGCAGCGTCGTCAGGATGCGGCTCAGCCTTCCATTGCCGTCCTGGAACGGATGGATCTCCAGAAACACCACCGTAAACAGCGCAATGACGAGCAGAGGATGCAGTTGCCGCGTCTGCAAGCTGCTACGCATCCACGCCACCGCCTCGGCCATGCGCGCCGGAGTCTCAAACGGAGTGGCGGTTTCAAACACAATGCCGACCTGCCGTCCCGCCTCGTCAAAGGCCGCGACATTGTTCGGGTGCGTCTTGTACCGGCCGCGATGGTACGCATCTTTTTCGCTGTATCTCAGCAAATCGCGGTGCAGCTGCCGGATGTGGTTCTCGGTCGGGGTAATCTCCTGCCACGACTCAAAGACCAGCTCCATGGCTTCGGCATAGCCGGCCACCTCCTGCTCATCGCGCGTCTCAAAAGAGGCGATATCCAGCTGCGAGAGCAGCCGCTCCACCTCGCGATCGGTCAGCCGGCTGCCTTCAATCCGCGTCGATGAGCCGATGCTCTCAATCGTCGCCACGCTTCGCAGCGCGGTCAGCCGCTCCGGAGCCAGCCGGCCCAGCGCGCGCCACGCGCCCTTGAACTCATCGAGCTCGGCGACCAGCCGCAGGATCTCAGGTGTAATCCGGAGTGAGGAAGTTTCTATCACGACACCCAAGAATACACCCAATTACACCCAATTTTCATTCGACAAACGAGAGATGCTTCTCCTACGGAACTTACTTTTGTCACTTGTACCAGCCGGCGGCATCGCACCTGTGACTCGTACCATCTACCCTCGGCACCGGCCCGTTCATGCCGGAGAAAAGAAGCTGGACAACGGCAGAAAGCGTACTCTGCTTCCATACCATGGCGCGGCCGAAGCAAGAAGAAAGCGAACTGATCCGACGTATCTGCTCAGGAGAAAAAGAGCTTTTCTACACCCTCGTCCGGCCGTATGAGCGGGCAGTTTACTCGACCGCCTATGGCATCGTTGGCAACGACGCCGACGCGCAGGATGTCACCCAAGAGGTCTTTCTGCGCGCGTTCCGGGCGCTGGCCGGCTTCCGCAACGAGGCTCGGCTCAGCACCTGGCTGGTGCAGATCACGCTCAACGAAGGCCGCATGCTGCTTCGCCGCAGCCGCCGCAAGCAGTATGAATCGCTCGATGCCGAGCAGCCGGCGGCTGAGGGCGAGTACATCCCGCGAGACTTCGCCGACTGGCGCGAGATCCCCAGCGAAGCCCTGGCACGCAAGGAGCTACGCGAAACCATTACGGAGGCGCTCGGGAAGATGAAAGACATCTACCGCGAGGTGCTCATCCTCCGCGACATGCAGCAGCTTAGCGTACGCGAGACCGCGGAGCTGCTTGAGGTATCAAACGACGTGGTGAAAACACGTCTGCTGCGCGCCAGGCTGCAGCTGCGCGACGCCCTGGCCCCCGGCTACGACGGCCACTGGACGCACGAGTCCGGAACCTACAAGAAAGTCCGGCCCTGGTGAGACCATACAGGGACCAAAGAGGAATCTGTCGATGATCGTGGAACTGACCTGTACGGAAGCCTGGCGGGAGATCTCGGAGATGATCGACGACGCGCTTGCCCCCGAGATGCGCGAGCGCCTCGAGCTCCACTTCAGCCACTGCGCCCACTGTAGAGCTGTCTACGACGGCGCCCGAAACATCGTCGGCCTCGTCAGCGACGAGCGCTTCTTTGAGGTGCCGGCCGGGATGAGCGAACGGCTGGCACGGCGGCTCGCCTCGGAGGCAAAAGCCGGCTAGCCTGACGTCCAGCGGCGCGTGGCTGCATCAAGCTCACCTGTGCGAAGAGCCGAAGCGATGTCTTCCACCAGCCGCGGCGGCGGATCTTCATTGTCCTGAAACAACGCGATGCGCCAAAGATCGCCCGGCTGTTTACGCCACAGCTCGAGATAGCGGCTGCGCCGTGAGAACGCGGGCTCCCCACCGTGCGGCGTGAACGTGAACTGATGCCAGCCAAACTCCAAAGCCGCAGCGCCAAAGAGGAGGATGTCGATGGCTACCGGCGCCAGCGTCACGCGATGCCGCGCAAACAACGCCGTCAGTCGCTCCCGCAGCACCGTCTTCGACTCCACGCCGCCAAAGCTCGGAAGTCCGTAGGAAGGATCTCCGAAGCCCTCCCGTATTGGTTCAGGATGCGGTCCACGTCTGCGGTCCGGTAGCCTTCCCGGATCTCGCTCTTCCCCAGGTTGATGGCGTATCGGTCGTCCAAGCAGACACCCTCTGTTCGTCTCCTCCCTAGGACTTGCGCAGCCGGAAAAAAGAGAGCGCCGGCCGCGTTTCGCCGATTCTTGTCACCTTCGCGGCCCCGGGTAGTCCTATGCTTACGGAGTAAGCTGCGGGTGGGGAGAGTGATGGATCGGATCGAAGAAAAGCTCGCGACGGAGACACCAGAGGCAGCCACCCTGCGGCTCGAGCGCAAGCATCCCCTCGCCATTCGCTGGATGCACTGGATCAACTTCCCCGTGCTGTTCACCATGATCTGGAGCGGCCTGCTCATCTACTGGAACGACTCGGACAACGCCTACCAGCACGCGCACCGCGTCTACCGGATCGGCCTTGGTCACTTCACCCTCTTCCGCTTCTTCCCCGACTGGTTCTATAACAAGCTGCATGTTCCGTACCATGTCACGCAAGGGCTCGGCTACCACTTTTTCTTCATGTGGATCTTCGCTCTCAACGGGTTGATCTACGTGCTCTACACGTGGCTCTCCGGCGAGTGGCGTTTTATGGTCCCCGAGCGTCGCAGCCTGCGCGATGCCATCCAGGTGACGCTGGTCGACCTCCACCTGCGCAAAGGCCTGCCGGACCAGACCAAGTACAACGGCGCGCAGCGCATTGCTTACAGCGCGGTCATCTTCATGGGAGCGGGCGCACTGCTTACCGGCCTGGCCATCTACAAGCCAACCTCTGCGCACTGGCTCACGACCCTGCTAGGCGGGTATGAGATAGCGCGCTGGCTGCACTTCTGGCTGACGCTGGCCTTCGTCGGCTTCTTCTTCGTCCACGTTGCGCAGGTCGCGCTCGCTGGATGGAACAACTTTCGTTCCATGATCAGCGGCTTCGAGGTCCAGCGCGTCCAGGCTCCGTCGCTCGAAGCGGAAAGGAGGAGCTGGCGATGAGTGACTCTGAAGCCACTAAGCCAAAGAACAGCGCGGATCAAAAGGTGTTGCAGGCGTCTCGCCGACGCACCCGCCGATCCTTCCTGCTGACTGCCGCAGGCGCCGCAGCCGTGTACGGCGCGTACCACTATCTCGACGTTGGCCCGGAAGACGAGATGCAGCCGGTCGCGCTTGAAGACGCCTACAAGACCAACGCCGCGCTCTCCCGCGGTTTGTTTGAGAACCACATCCTCGCACCCACCTACCCGCTCAGCCGCGCTGAGACCCTGCGCATTAACGGCATCTACGGCCTCAAAAAAGACCTGATTCCGGAGAGTTGGCGTCTGCAGCTGGTCGGTATGCGCAACGCCCAAAGCCACCCGCGCTTCGTCCGGGACGTCACGGCCTGGGAGTACCGCTATACAACACCCCCGGCCAACGAAGACAAAGGCCACGACACCAAGGTCGATCCCAAGGCCGACACCGCCGCCAAGATGGCGCCTGAGCCAACCGTAGCCAAGGCGCAGCAGGACGAGAACCACACCGGGCGCAAGCCGCGCGGCAGCGAAGAGGCCGGCGAGAGCGACTCGACGCTCGCCCCGGGAACTCCCGGGCTGCTGCTGACGCTCGACGACCTCAAGCCGCTTGCCCGCCACGAGCTGGTCACCCAGTTCAAGTGCATCGAGGGTTGGAGCCAGATCGTGCACTGGGCCGGTGTCCGCGTACGCGACTTTCTCGACCTCTACCCGCCGGAGCCGATCGACGGCAAGGACCCCAAATACGTCTACATGGAAACACCGGACGGCGACTACTACACGGGCTACGACCTCAAATCCCTGCGCCATCCACAAGCCTTGCTGGTGACCGAGATGATGGGACAGCCACTGACGCAGCCGCACGGAGCGCCTCTGCGCCTGCACATGCCGACCA
>CAXSDM010000067.1:13161-15493 GCA_964235575.1 uncultured Acidobacteriaceae bacterium
CCGAACCACCCAGCTCTGCGTCTCTCGCGCTCCGTCATCCGTCCTTGACTTACACACAATCTTTAGCTGACCCTGAACCCACCCAAAGGTTCATCGAGGAGTGCTTCATGCCGAACCCGGATCGCACCGCGGCTGCCCCGAAACGCCGCCGTCCTCAGGCCAAACGCCTCATCCTTCCGCTGGCACTCGCTGCCTCAACCGGCCTGTCCCACGCGCACGCCCAGGCGCCTGCCCAGGAAGACAAAGCCGACGGCCCCTTCGCCGGCCTCTCCTTCCGCCAGGTCGGCCCCTTCCGCGGAGGACGCGTTGGCGCAGTCACCGGCGTCCAATCGCAACCCATGACCTTCTACATGGGAGCCACGGGTGGCGGTATCTGGAAGACCACCGACGGCGGCATGCACTGGCTCCCCGTTGCCGACGGGCAGATCAGGCTCGGCTCGGTCGGCGCCATTGCCGTCTCGGATTCCGACCCCAACATCGTCTACGCCGGCATGGGCGAAGCCGACCTCCGCGGCAATGCCTCGCACGGAGACGGCGTCTACAAGTCCACCGACGCCGGCAAGACCTGGAAGCACATGGGCCTCACCGACACGCAGCAGATCGGCGCCGTCAAGATCGACCCCACCAACCCCGACATCGCCTACGTCGCCGCCATGGGCCACTGGACCGCGCCCAACGCCGAACGCGGCGTCTTCCGCACCAGGGACGGCGGCAAAACCTGGCAGAAGATCCTCTTCAAGAGCGACCGCGCCGGAGCCATCGACCTCTCGATCGACCCCTGCAACGCGCAGGTCCTCTACGCCTCCATCTACCAGTTCATCCGCAAGCCCTGGACCTTCGAGAGCGGCGGTCCGGACAGCGGCCTCTGGAAATCCACCGACGGCGGAGACACCTGGAAAGAACTCAGCCGCAACCCCGGCCTGCCCAAGGGTATTCTCGGGCGCATCGGCATCGCCGTCTCCCCCGCACGCTCCGGCAGCCTCTGGGCCATCGTTGAGGCCGAAGATGGCGGCGTCTACCACTCCGACGACGACGGCGCGAACTGGACCAAGGTCAACAGCCAGCGCGACGTCAAGCAGCGTGCCTGGTACTACTCGCGCATCTTCGCCGACCCCAAGAACGCCGACACCATGTACGCCCTCAACACCAGCTTCTATCGCTCTATCGACGGCGGCCGCACCTTCAAGGCCATCCCCACCGGGCACGGCGACAACCACGACCTCTGGATCGCCAACGACGACCCCAACCGCATGATCGAGTCCAACGACGGCGGAGCCAACATCTCCTTCGACGGCGGCAAAAGCTTCTCAAGCGAAGGCAACCAGCCCACCGCCCAGTTCTACCGCGTCGCCCTGGACAACGACTTCCCCTACCACCTCTACGGCGCCCAGCAGGACAACAGCACCGTAGAAACCGCCAGCCGCGGTAACAGCGGCTCCATCACCGACTCCGACTGGCACGAGGTTGGCGGCGGAGAAAGCGGCTGGATCGCCCCCGATCCCACCGACTCCCGCTTCGTCTTCGCCGGCTCCTACGACGGCCTGCTTACGCGCTACGACAACAAGACCGCCGGCCTCACCAACGTTACCGTCTGGCCGGACAACGTCATGGGCTCGGGCGTCGAAGCCATGAAGTACCGCTTCCAGTGGAGCTTCCCGCTGCTTTTCTCGCCCAACGACCCCAAGCTCCTCTACGCCGGGTCGAACGTCCTGCTCGGCACCCGCGACAACGGCCACAGCTGGCAGGCGATGAGCCCCGACCTCACGCGCGACGACAAGAGCAAGCAAGGCCCCGTCGGCGGCCCGCTCACCAAGGACAACACCGCGGTCGAGTACTACGACACCATCTTCACCATCGATGAGTCCACCGTCGCCAAGGGCCTCATCTGGGTTGGCTCCGACGACGGCCTCATCCACCTCACCCGCGACGGCGGCAAGAACTGGGCCAACGTCACCCCCAAGGACTTCCCCGACTTCATCCGTGTCAACTGCATCGCCGCCTCGCCCTTTGACCCCGGCACCGCGTACGTCGCCGCCACCATGTACCTGCAGGATGACTTCCGCCCCTTCCTCTACAAAACCACCGACTTCGGCAAGTCCTGGCAGAAGATCGTCAACGGCATCCCCGCCGATGATTTCACCCGCACCATCCGCCCCGACCCCAAGCAACAGGGCCTGCTGATCGCCGGCACCGAGGCCCATCTCTACCTCTCCGCAAACGACGGCGAGTCCTGGATGCCCTTCCAGCTCAACCTGCCCAACGTCCCCATCACCGACATCGCCTTCCAGAAGCGAGAAGACGACCTCGTCCTTGCCACCCAGGGCCGCGCCTT
>CAXSDM010000068.1:0-15423 GCA_964235575.1 uncultured Acidobacteriaceae bacterium
CCGCCAGCCGCTACGCCTCCTTCTTCGACATCGACTGGAACCCGCAGGAAGAGCGTCTCCGCGACAAGGTTCTGGTTCCCATCCTCGGCGACCAATACGGCCGCGTCCTTGAGTCCGGCGGGATCAAGGTTTTGCGGACCGGCCCTAACTTCGTCGTCGAAGCTTCCGGAGAACGGTTTCCGGCCGCACCCACTTCACTACCCGCCATTCTCGCGAAAGCCGCGGTTTACGCCGGCTCCGACGCGCTCAGCTTCGCTGCCGCCTCCTACGGCCGCCTGCCCAACCCATCTTTTGAAGACCGCCGCACCGTCCTTGCCCGGCACCGCGATAAGATCGTCATCACCCAGCTCGTCGCCCGCCTCTGCGCTGAGCAGACCTCCATCTATGAGGCCATCGACCGCGCGGTCGACGAACTCAACGCAGACCACGATGCGCTCGATGACTTTCTCAACCACCAGAACTACCGCCTCGCCTACTGGAAGACTGCCGATCAGCAGCTCGGCTACCGGCGCTTCTTCGACGTCAACTCGCTGATCGGCCTGCGCATGGAGCGCGCCCACGTCTTTGAGGAGACCCACGCGCTCATCCTCGACTGGTTGCGGCGCGGCGTCCTCGACGGCGTCCGCGTGGACCATCCTGACGGCCTTCGCGATCCTCTTGAGTACTTCAAGCGCCTGCGCGATGCCGCCCCCGACGCCTGGATTATCGGGGAAAAGATCCTCGCCGCCGGTGAGTTCCTGCGCTCCGGCAAACGCGGCTCCTGGCCCATCGAAGGCACCAGCGGCTACGACTTCCTCAATGTCGCGTTGCGCCTGCTCGTCCGCCCGCACGGCATGGCCGAGCTCTCCCGCATCTACGGCGAGTTCACCGGCCAGCCTATCGATTTCCCGCCCATAGCTCACGACAAGAAGATTGCTGTCGCCGAACAGGCCCTCGGCTCCGACGTCAATCGCCTCACCACCCTCTTTGTCGAGATCTGCGAGCAGCACCGTAACCAACGCGACTACACCCGCGCCGAGGTGCGCCGTGCCATTCGCGAGATCGCCGCCTGCTTCGGCATCTACCGCACTTACGTCGTGCCGCAGCGCAACGAAATCACCGGCGAAGACCGCCGCGCCATTGCCCGCGCCATCCAGTGCGCGCGCAGCGGCCGGCCCGAGATCGACGGCGGCCTGTTTGACTTCTTCGAGCAGGTTCTCACCCTCCAGGTCGCCGGCCGCAACGAGGCCGAGTTCGTTCTGCGCTTCCAGCAGTTCACCTCGCCTGTCATGGCCAAGGGCGTCGAAGACACCGCCTTCTACTGCTTCAACCGCCTGACCGCCATGTGCGAGGTCGGCGGCGACCCTGGACGCGACGGCTCCTCGCTTGAAGACTTCCACAACTACCAGGCCAAGATGCAGTCGACCCATCCGTCGACCATGACGACGCTCTCGACCCACGACACCAAGCGCTCCGACGACCTGCGTATCCGGATCGCCGTGCTCAGCGAAATCCCGCACCACTTCGCCGGCGCGCTCGCTCGCTGGTCTGCAATGAACGAGCCTCGCAAGAGCAAAAGCTTTCCCGACCGCAACACCGAGTATTTCCTCTACCAGACTCTTATCGGCGCCTGGCCCATCGACTTCGAGCGCACCAAGGCCTACATGCTCAAAGCCATGCGCGAGGCCAAGCAGCAGACCAGCTGGGTCGCCAACAACAAGGACTACGAAGACGCGCTCTGCCAGTTCACCGAAGGTATCCTGAACGACCCCGCCTTCGTCACTGACCTCGAAGCCCTCGTCGCGAAAACGCTCGTGCCTGGCCGCATCAACTCGCTCACCCAGACGCTGCTGAAGCACATCGCCCCCGGCGTGCCCGACCTCTACCAGGGCTCCGAGCTCTGGGACCTGTCGCTTGTCGACCCTGACAACCGCCGGCCGGTCGACTACGACCTCCGCCGCCGCCTGCTCGCGGAACTCCCCACGCTCTCCACCACCCAGCTACTGGATCGCCTCGCCGACCGCGACGACCCCGGCACGCCGAAGCTCCACCTCATCCACCAATGTCTCCTGCTCCGGCGCGAACATCCCGAGTGGTTCGGCGCCGCGGCGGACTACACTCCGCTTCTGGCAACCGGCCCGAAGGCCTCCCACACCGTTGCTTTCCTGCGCGGTTCCTCGGTCCTCGCCGTTGCTCCGCGCCACACCGTCTCGGTCGCCCAGGGTTGGGGCGGCACCTCGCTCCGCCTGCCCGAAGGCGCCTGGATCAACCGCCCAACCGGTGAACGTTTCGAATCCGGCAACGTCGCGGTCGAAAACCTCTTGCGCACCTTTCCCGTAGCCCTGCTTGTCCGCGAGGAGTCGAACCATGCATAGCTTTCACGTCTGGGCCCCCAGGCCGAACAAAATCGCTCTCCAGCTGGGCGAACGCGTCCTCCCCATGGAAGGCCCGGACAGCCACGGCAACTGGAAGCTCGACGTCGAGGACGCCAAGTTCGGCGACGAGTATGCCTTCCTCCTCGACGACGACTCGACTGCCTACCCCGACCCGCGCAGCACCTTTCAGCCGCACGGCGTTCATCGCCCGTCCGCGCTCTACGACCAGAAAGCCTTTGAGTGGCACGACTCCCTCTGGCAGGGTCCGCCGCTCACCGGCGCTGTCATCTACGAGCTCCACATTGGCACCTTTACCGAGGGCGGAACCTTCGATGCCGCCATCGAAAAGCTGCCCTATCTCGCCGAACTTGGCATCACCCACATCGAGATCATGCCGCTCGCCGAGTACGCCGGGGGCCGCGGCTGGGGCTATGATGGCGTCGCGCTCTTCGCCGTCAACCACTGCTATGGCGGTCCCGACGGCCTCAAGCGCCTGGTCGACGCCGCCCACGGCCATGGCCTCGCCGTCATTCTCGACTGCGTCTATAACCACTTTGGTCCGGTCGGCAACTACACCGGCAAATTCGGCCCCTACACCACCGACAAGCACCACACCCCCTGGGGTGACGCCATCAACTTTGAGGATTCTGGCTCCGACGAGGTCCGGCAGTTCTTCTTCGACAACGCCCTGATGTGGATGCGCGACTACCACATCGACGGACTCCGCCTCGACGCTATTCACGAGATCATCGACCGCTCCGCCGTCCACTTCCTCGAGCAACTCTCCGCGCGCGTCGACAATCTTTCCGCCACCGTCAACCGCAAACTCGTCCTCATCGCCGAGTCTGACCTCAACAATCCCCAGATCGTCACCCCCATCGAAGCCAGGGGCTACGGCATGGACGCCCAGTGGTCCGACGACTTCCACCATGCACTCTTCACCGTCCTCAACGTCGAAGCGGACGGCAAGGGCAAGGGCTACTACAACGACTTCGGCGACTTCGAAAGCCTCGCCAAATCGCTCAAATACATCTTCGTCTACGACGGTAAGTATTCCGAGTACCGCCAGCGCCGGCACGGCCGTCCCATCGACGGGCTCTCCGCGCACCACTTCATCGGCTTCATCCAGAATCACGACCAGATCGGGAACCGTGCCATCGGCGACCGGCTTGAGCACATCGTCGGCGTCGCGCGCACCAAGGTTGCGCTTGGCATTGTGCTCACCGCGCCTTTCATCCCCATGCTCTTCCAGGGCGAGGAGTTCGCCGCCTCCACCCCCTTCCTCTACTTCGCCGACCACGAAGATCCCGAGATGGCCAGGATGGTCGCCGAAGGCCGTAAGAAGGAATTCGCCGCCTTCGGCTGGGACGAGAGTCAGATCCCCAATCCTGAAGCGCCCGACACCTTCCTCCACTCGCGCCTGAAGTGGGAGGAGGTCAACGAAGGCAAGCACGCGGAGGTCCTCGCCTGGACCAAGCACCTCATCGATCTGCGCCGCAACTCCATCTCGCTCAACGACGGCGACCGCGGGCACCTCGACGTCCACTGGAACGACGAAAAACGCTGGCTGCGCCTGGAACGCGGACAGGTCACCGTCATCGCCAATCTCGGCTCGGAGCCGGTTGAGTTCGACGTCGCCGCAGACTACCGCCTGGCCCTGGCCTCTGATGCCGCGGTTACCCTCGCTTCCAACTCCGTCTGCATCCCCCCGGACACCCTCGCCATCCTCTCCGCCGAAACCGAGTAGAGCCTCTGTTTCGGCGGACCGTCCCGCGCACTGAGCACCTATGCGCGAAACTTTTACCCTCCCGCTCCGTATCCCTCTCAGGCTTCCGGTCGTAGCCGCCGCTTCTCTTCCCAAAAAAGGAAAGCACATGGTTCAAACTCGTTCCGTCCTCACTCTCACGCTCGCCGGCCTGCTGCTCGGCCCCGCCGCCCTGTTCTCGCAGGCACCCGCCCCTCAGGCCTCGGCCACCGTCTCGCCCGCGCGCCAGCTCGGCACCGTCAAGTCGATCGACGGCAGCAGCGTCACGCTCGTCACCGCGTCCGGCGCCCAGGTCACCGTGCCCGTTGACCCCGCCGCCAAGGTCCTGCAGCTCCCCCCCGGCAGCACTGACCTCAAGGCCGCCACACCCGCCGCCTTTACCGACATCTCGGTCGGCGACCGCATCGTCACCGGCAAGCCCGGCGACACCGCCACGGCCTCCCGCGTCATCCTGATGAAATCCGCGGACATCTCCGCCCGCCGCCAGGCCGAGCAGGCCGACTGGCAGCGCCACGGCTCCGGCGGCCTGGTCAAGTCCGTGGACGGCCCGATGATCACCATCTCCGTAGGTCCCCGCCAGGTCAAGGTTGACACCTCGTCCACCACGATCTTCCGGCGCTACGCCCCTGACTCCATCAAGTTCGAGGACGCCCGCCCCGGCGCGCTCGCCGACATTCATCCCGGAGACCAGCTCAGCGTGCGCGGGGAGAAATCCGCCGACGGCACCGACATCAAGGCCGACGAGGTCGTCACCGGAACCTTCTCTAACCTCTCCGGCGCCATTGCCTCCATCGACCCCGCCGCCGGCACCTTGACCCTCAAAGACCTCACCACCAAACGTAATGTCACCATCAAGGTCACCGCCAACTCCGACCTCCGCAAGCTTCCTCCGCAGGCCGCCGCCGCCTTCGCCGCGCGCAACAATCCGGCCAGCGCCGTCTCCGCCGCTCCTGAGGCAACCGCGGCCACGGCACGCCCAGCCGGTGCTGGGTCCGCCGCCGGCTCCGGTGCGCCCGCCTCCCGTGCCCGCGCCGGCATGGATCTCTCCCGCATGCTCGCCCGCCTGCCCGCCGAGCCGCTCGCCGACCTCAAATCCGGTGACGCCGTCATGATCGTCGCCTCACCCTCCAGCGACTCCGCCTATACCGCCATCACCCTGCTCGCCGGCGTCGAGCCTCTGCTCTCCGCCAACCCTCAGGGCGGTCAGCAGCTCACCCTCTCGCCCTGGAACATCGGCGGCGGCGCCCCGGAAGGCGCTGGCGCTCCTCCTCAATAAGCACCCGCACTCTTCGCATCTGACCCAATCCATCGTTCTAGAGGAATTTTAATGCCCGTTCGTACCCAGCCCGCGCCGCCCAAGCTGAAGTCGTCCCGCTCCGCGACTCTCCCCCCGAGCTCGGTATGGCTCTCCGCGATGCTGTTCGCGCCCTCTCTCCTTTCGGCCCAACAGCCGGCCGTGCCTGCAACACCGTCCGTCTCGAACGCCCAGCAAGGCCCTGTCTCCCTCCGCGGCCTGGTCGCCGACCCCGACGACGCCGAGATTCCCGGAGCCACCGTCACCCTCGCCCCAGCCTCCGGCAAGGCCATCTCCTCTACCTCCGGCAGCGACGGAACCTACACCCTCCGCGGCGTTCCACCCGGAACCTACACCCTCACCGTCACCATGCCCGGCTTCGCCGCCTTCGTCCGCCAGGGTGTCCGCATCACCGCCGGCGCGCCGCTCACGCTCAACGCCAAGATGGCCATCCAGAACGCCGAGCAGGTCGTCAACGTCACCAGCGACCAGGCCTCTGTCTCGGTCGATTCGGGCTCAAACGCCAGCTCCACCGTCCTCACCGGCAAGGACCTCGACGCACTTTCGGACGATCCCGACGAGCTCTCAAGCGAGCTCACCGCCCTCGCCGGCCCCTCCTCCGGCCCCAACGGCGGCCAGATATATATAGATGGCTTCACCGGAGGCCAGCTCCCGCCCAAGTCCTCCATCCGCGAAATCCGCATCAACCAGAATCCATTCTCCGCCGAGTACGACCGGCCCGGCTTCGGGCGCATCGAGATCTTCACCAAGCCCGGCACGGACAAATTCCACGGCTCCGCTCAGCTCAACGACCAGAACAAGCTCTTCAATACCGGCAGCCCTTACATCAACAACTCCACCCAGCCCGGCTACAACACCCTCTTCTTCCTCGGCAGCCTTACCGGACCCCTCAGTCGCACAGCCTCGTTCTCCGCAGGCGGCTCCTACCGCGACATCCAGAGCAACACCATCATCAATCCGCCCGCGATTTATGCTACCAGCCAGACCTCCGGCGTCTTCTGCCTGCCCGGCACCCCTGGCTGCAACGTCTACGCGACCGCCAGCGGTAACGGCTACAGCTTCGCCCAATTCACTCCGCAGACCCGCTTCGACATCTCCCCGCGCATCGACCTCGCCCTCGGCGAAAAGAACACCTTGACCGTCCGCTTTCAGTTCGAGCACAACAACCAGCAGGAGCAGGGAATTGGCGGCACCGACCTGCCCCAGAACGGCTTCGGCACCATCTCCGCCGAGACCACCGTCCAGGTCTCGGACACCCAGATCCTCACCGACAAGATCATCAACGAGACCCGCTTCGAGTACCAGCGCCCCACCAGCACGATCACCCCCTACTCCACCGCGCCCGAGATCATGGTGCAGGGCGCCTTCACCGCCGGCGGCTCGCCCTCCGGCGCCTCCAAGGACACGCAAAACCACATCGAAGTCCAGAATTACACCTCGGTCGCCCTCGCCAAGCATTTCATCCGCTTCGGCGGCCGGCTCCGCTACACCGGCGAGAACAACACCTCCACCGCCCAGTCGAACGGCACCTTCAGCTACAACAGCATCAACTCCTACCTCCAGCCCAGCCTTTCTGACTTCACCATCACCGCCATCCAGTTCCCAACCGTCTACACCAACACCGCCGATGTTGGCCTCTACGCCGAAGACGACTGGAAGATCAAGCCCACCTGGACCTTCAGCTTCGGCATCCGCTACGAGGCGCAGAATTACATCCACGACAAGGACGACTGGGCGCCGCGCCTCTCCACCGCCTACGGACTGGGCAAAAAGACCGTTCTCCGCGCCGGCGCCGGCCTCTTCTACGACCGCTTCTTCATCAACAACCAGCTCTCGACCGTCCGCAACAACGGCATCAACCAGCAGCAGTACACGCTCTCCTCGCGCAATGCCACCGCCACCACCATCGGCGGCTGCAATCCCTCAAACCCCTTTGGCAGCGCCGCCGCACCGTATGGCTGCGGCCTGGCCTCGAGCTCCAGCCGCCTCACCATCCAGAACATCGCCGGCAACTTCCGCGCCCCTTACACCGCGCAGGAGAACATCGGAGTCGACCAGCAGCTCTTTCGCAACGCCACCTTGTCGGTCAACTACCAGTACATCCGCGGCGTGCACCAGTTCCAGTCCGACGCTCCCAACTACAATGTCACCGCCGCTCCCCTCGACTACCAGTTCCAGTCCAACGGCGTCTTCACCCAGAAGCAGCTCATCGCCAACCTCAACGTGCGCAACTTTCACCACGTCACCTTCGGCGGCTTCTACTCGCTCAACTTCGCCAAGTCTGACACCGGCGGCATCACCAGTTTCGCCTCTGTACCTAACGATCTCGCCGCCGACTACGGACGCGCCAGCTTCGACGTCCGCAACCGCATCTTCCTCTACGGCAACGTCGTCCTCCCACATCTCATCAGCGTCAGCCCGCTGATCGCCTACCAGTCCGGGTCGCCCTACAACATTACCTCCGGCCTCGATCTCTACTCCGACAACCAGTTCAACAGCCGCGCCGTCTTCGTTCCCGCCGGCACCCCGTCCACCGTCACCCAGGGCTTCGTCAAATCTATCGCCGGCTGCGGCACTTTCGCCACTCCGGGCAATGCCGGGGGCACCGGCCAGGTCCCGATCAACTACTGCACCGGCCCCGGAGCCTTCACCACCAATCTCCGCATCGTGAAGACCTTCGGCTTCGGCCCGCAGTCCGGCCCCCGTCCTGACCGTCAGCAGCAGGGCGGCGGCCAGCGCGGGCCCGGCGGCCCCGGAGGCCCGGGTGGCGGCGGAGGACGCGGCGGTGGTGGCTTTGGAGGCGGTGGGGCCTCGAGCGGCAAACGCTACAACGCCAGCTTCGGCATCCAGGCCCAGAACATCTTCAACGACTCCGACCGCGGCACGCCCAACGGCACCCTCAGCTCACCCAGCTTCGGCACCAGCACCACCTTGGCCGGAAATCTCTACACCAGCGGCTCCGCCCTGCGGCGTGTCTACCTCCAGGCCTCCTTCACCTTCTAGCCAGGCATTGGGTGCCCCACCCCTTCCAATCTCATTGGCAGGGGTGGGGTATCGAACGAAGCTCGACCACTTTTCGCCGACCAGCGTCGTCCGGCGCCGATGTACACTCCTGTGAAACATCCCGTCCTGTTTCGGCGGAATCCAAGCCCCTACGAGGCACAACCATGGCACGCCCTTACTGGTCCGGACAGATCACTATCTCGCTGGTCTCTTTTTCCGTGAAGCTCTTTGTCGCCACCGAGTCCAAGGGCGAAATCCACTTTCACCAGATCTCGCGCAAGACCGGCGAACGGGTCAAATACCAGAAGATCACCGCCTCCGCGCAGGAGGCCCAGCAGTCCGCTCCAGGGGAAGACACACCCGCCGCCGCCATCGTCGAAAAAGACGAGATCGTCAAAGGCTACGAGTACGAGAAGGGCCGCTACGTCACCATCGAGCCCAAAGAACTAGCCGAACTTCGTGTTCCCTCCAAGCACACCATGGAAGTCTCGCAGTTCGTCGACGCCGCCGACATCGACCCCGAATACTTCGAGAAACCATACTTCGTCGTTCCCGAAAATGACACTCAGACCCAGGCCTACACCGTCGTCCGCCAGGCGCTCGCCGACACGAAAAAGGTTGCCCTCACCAAGGTCGCCTTCGGCGGCCGCGAGCACATTGTTGCCCTCACCCCCGCCGCCGATGGCGGCATGATGGCGTACACCATGCGCTACGCCGAAGAGCTCCGTGACCCGAAGGAGTACTTCCGCGACATCAAGCGGGTTGAGGTTGACGAAGATTCCCTCGACCTCGCCAAGCAGCTCATCAAGCGCAAAGCCGCCAAGTTCGCCCCAGACAAGTTCGTCGACGGCTACGAGGTCGCGCTCAAGGAGCTCGTCCAGGCCAAGATCGAGCACGCGCCCATCCCCCACGACGAAGCGCCCGCCCCCCAACGCGGCAAGGTCATCAGCCTCATGGACGCTCTGCGCAAGTCCATCGGCTCGGACGAAGCGCCGCCCGCCCAGAAGTCTCCGGAGCCGGATACCTCCACGCACAAGAAGCCCGCCGCCAAGGCCTCACCCGCGCCCAAGGGCATCACCCTCATCAAGTCCGAGGCCGCCGCCAAGCCGGCCAAAGCCGCCAAGCGCAAGTCCGCCTAAGCGAAGACGCTCTCTATGACTCAGCCAGTAAAATAGAAGATTGAAAGGGTTCCGATGAAGCCTGCCACACCCGTACTTGCCTGTCTGCTCGCCTTCGCCGCCGCCGGATGTCAGAATAATCGGCCTGAGCCCTACGCACCCGAGCACGCCATGGACGTCTACCGCGGCCGCCTGGCCGTCACCTGCCCGGAGAAGCATCGCGAGAACATGTCCGCCGAGCAGTTCAGCAAGTTCGGCCGCGACTTCTACATTGATGCCGACACCCAGACCCAGCAGCTGATCGATCTCGACTCCCGCAAGAGCTGCGGCCTCAAGGGCAGCACCCAGAGCATGGAAAAGAGCGGCACCCAACCCACCGGCGAGTGCTACGAGACCGGCTTCATCCAGGCCTCCATCCAGATCGGCAACCTTGATGAAGTCGCCAAGGACGTCTGCTCCTTCCACGCCGAGTAGGCCCTGAGCTCATGGCGACCAGGAAGAGTGCCTCTCGCGTCTCCACGAAGAAGGCGGCTGAGAACTCTCCGTCCCCCCAATCCTCCGGCGACGCCGTAGACGAGCAGCTCGCGCGCTATCGCTCCATGCGCGACTTCCACGTCACGGCCGAGCCCGCCGGCAAGGCCACCGCTGTCTCCCTCGACCAGCTGCCCTTCTGCATCCAGAAGCACGCCGCCTCGCACCTCCACTACGACTTCCGCCTTGGCTGGAACGGCGTCCTCAAGTCCTGGGCCTGCGCCAAAGGCCCGAGCTACGTCGTCAAGGACCGTCGCCTCGCCGTCGAGGTCGAAGACCACCCCCTCGAATACGGCGGCTTCGAAGGCATCATTCCCCACGGTCAGTACGGCGGCGGCACCGTCATGCTTTGGGACCAGGGCACCTGGGCGCCGCAGCCCGGCCATGAAGATGTGGACGCCGGCCTCCGCGACGGCCAGCTGAAGTTCACCCTCGACGGCTCCAAGATGCACGGCAAGTGGGCGCTCATCCGCATGGCCCCGCGTCCAAAAGAGACCAAGCCCAACTGGCTCCTCATTAAGGAGCACGATGAATTCGAGCGCGGACCCGAAGCTCCCGCCGTCACCGACGCTGAATCTACCTCCGTCATCACCGGCCGCTCGCTGGACCAGATTGCCGCCAACCAGGACCACGTCTGGAACTCGAAAGAGACCAACACCGGCCCCCAGGCCTGGTACCGCCAGGACACTAAAGCAGACACAAAGTCGGGTGCACCAGGTCGCGAAACTGAGACCCGGGACTTCCACCCTGATCTCAAAGCTCTCCCCAAAGAACTCCAGCCCACCTTCCTCAAACCGCAGCTGGCCCAGGAATCCAAAGACCCGCCCGAAGGCTCCAACTGGATCCACGAGCTCAAGCTCGACGGCTACCGCATGCAGGCCCGCAAGGACGGCAAAACCGTCCAGATGCTCACCCGCAGCGGCCTCGACTGGACCGACCGCGTCCGCTCCGTAGCCGCCGCCGTCGCCCTGCTCCCCGTCACCTCCGCCACCCTGGACGGCGAGGTCGTCGTCCTCGCCCCCGACGGCACCACCAACTTCGCCGACCTCCAGGCCTCCTTCCAGGAGGGCGCCCGCAACCCGCTTACCTACTTCTGCTTCGACCTCCTCCACCTGGAGGGGTACAACCCGCGCGACCTCCCGCTGCTCGACCGCAAGCAGCTCCTCGGCGAGCTCCTGAAGTCCGCGGACCCCGACCACCTCCAGATCTCCGAGCACCTCACCTCTTCCGGCTCGGCCATGTTCTTGAAGGCCTGCGAGCTCCACGCCGAGGGCATCGTCTCGAAACGCGCCGACCGCCCCTATGCCCCCACCCGCGGCGCCGACTGGCTCAAGTGCAAGTGCCTCCATGAGCAGGAGTTCGTCATCGGCGGCTACACCCTCCCTGGCAAGGGCAACGCCGGCGGCCCCGGCTTAGGCGCGCTCCTGGTCGGCTACTACGATGACGCCGGTAAACTGATCTACGCCGGCCGCACCGGCACCGGCTTCACCCACAAGTTCTCCGCCGAGCTCCGCAAGCGCCTCGAACCCCTCGAAACCAGGTCCACTCCCTTCCTCCGCCCCTCCACCGAGGCCAAACGCGGAGCCATCTGGATCGAGCCCACCCTGGTCGCCCAGGTTCGCTTCGCCACCTGGACCGCCGACCAGCAGCTCCGCCAGGCTGCCTTCCTGGGCCTCCGCGAAGACAAGGACCCCCGCGAAGTCCGCCGCGAAACCGCCGCCCCCACGCCGAAAACAGAGAAAAGCCCCAAACCGCCCGCCCCCAAAGCCAGCGTGCCCCATTCATCGCAGCCTAACCGCAATGAGTGGGAAGTAGGATCTCCCCCCGCCAAGCCTTCGCCTCTACTCCACCCGCCCGTCCGCCTCACCCACCCCGAAAAGCTCCTCGACCCCGCCTCCCGCCTTACCAAGCAGCAGCTCGCCGACTTCTACTGGGCCGTCGCCCCGCGCATGCTCCCGCACATCGCCGGCCGCGCCCTTTCGCTCGTGCGCCTGCCGGAGGGCATCGGCAAGCCGCAGTTCTACCAGAAGCACGTCACCAGCATCCTCCCCAAGGGCTTCGACTCCGTCGACGTTCCCGACAAAAAAACCGGCGTCGTCGAAAAGTACATCGCCCTCAGCACGCCGGAGGCCATCGCCGCTCTCGCGCAAATGTCCGTCCTCGAGGTCCACCCCTGGGGCTCCGTCGCCTCCGACCTCGAGCACCCCGACCGTCTCGTCATCGACCTCGACCCCGACGAGAGCCTCCCCTGGGCCACCCTCACCGCCGCCGCCGAAGACGTCCGCAAGCACCTCAGATCCATTGGCCTGGAATCCTTCGTCAAGACCACCGGCGGCAAGGGCCTCCACGTCGTCTTCCCCATCGCCCCCGAGCACGACTGGACCACCATCAAGAGCTTTTGCCACGCCTTCGTCGTTAAGCTCGAGCGCGTCAACCCTCGCCTCTACCTCACCAAGATGACCAAGGCGGCCCGCTCCGGCAAAATCTACCTCGACTATCTCCGCAACGAGCGCGGCGCCACTGCTGTCGCCCCGTACAGCCCTCGCGCCCGCCCGGACCCCGGCGTCGCCATGCCTCTCGCCTGGACGGAGCTCAAAGTCGACACCCGCCCCGACTACCGCATCGCTAACTTCGCCCAATGGCAGGCCCGCCTCAAGAAAGATCCCTGGGCCAAAATGGAGCAAACCCACCAAAGCCTCGCCGCCGAGACTCTCGCCAAGCTCGGCGTCAAGGCCTGAGCTTCGACCGGCATGTTGCGCCTCCATTCTTCCGAGGCCAAACTCACTTTGCCTGCATCGAATGTTCGGTAATCCGGAATGCGTAGCTCTTCAAAGCAGGAGGACCGGCGAAGAAGCATGTCCAGTTTCTTGAAGTTTCTCGCGCTCATCGGCGATCTCTCGCTCTTCGGCCTGAGGGCCGTACGCGATGCCTTCCGCCCGCCGTTCGAGATCGATTACCTGATGACGCAGATCGTGCAGATCGGCTGGAACTCCCTCTCACTTATCCTCGCCTCCGGCTTCGCTCTCGGCGTCGTCATGACGCTCCACACCCGTAGCACCCTGGTGCAGTTCGGCGCCGAGGCCGAGATCCCCAACTTCCAGGCCATGTCCTTCCTCAACGAGATCGGCCCACTCGTCGCCGCGCTGCTCGTTGCCGGCCGCGTGGGCGCCGGCATCGGGGCGGAACTCGCCAACATGCGCGCCACCGAGCAGATCGACGCCATCGAAACCCTCTCCATTAACTCCTTCAAGTTCCTCGTAGTCACCCGCATCGTCGCCTGCATCATCGTGCTGCCCCTGCTCACCGTCTTTATGAACTTCACCGGCATTGTCGGCGGCTTCCTCTCCGAGCGCCTCATCTCGCACATCAGCCTGCAGCTTTACCTCAGCCGCGCCTTTCTCGATGTCGCCCTGGCCAACTTTATTCCGCCCACCTTGAAGACGGCGGTGTTCGGCTTCATCATCGGCACCGTCTCCTGCTTCTATGGCTACACCATGAACGAGGGCTCGGAGGGCGTGCGGCGCGCCGCCACCAACAGTGTCGTCGTCTCCTCGCTGCTGATCATTCTCTCGGACGTCGTGCTGGTGAAGTGCATCTTCTTTTTCTTTCCCGATCAGGCCATATGAGCGAAGACCCCCAATCCGGCTCCGATGCGATCGCCTTTGACTCCGTCTCGAAGAGGTTCGGGACGAACGAAGTACTGCGCAACGTGTCCTTCTGTGTTCCCAAGGGCAAGGCGCTCTGCATTCTCGGCCGCAGCGGCACCGGTAAGAGCGTCACGCTGAAGCTTATGATCGGCCTACTCAAAGCCGATCAGGGCAAGGTCCTCACCGACGGCGAAGACATCGGCACGCTCGATCCGGACGGTCTTTCCCGCGTCCGCCGCAAGATGGGCTATCTCTTCCAGAGCGCCGCGCTGTTTGACTCCTTCAACCTCCACGACAATCTCGCCCTGCCCTTGCATCGGCTCGACAAGAACAAGTCGCAGGACGAGATCGAAGCCGCGGTGGACGACGCGCTCGACCAGGTCGGGCTCAAGAAGGATAAGGCCAAGATGCCCGTCGAGCTCTCCGGGGGCATGCGCAAGCGCGCCGGGCTGGCCCGCGCGCTCGTCCTCAAACCCGAAATCCTGCTGGTCGACGAACCCAGCAGCGGCCTCGATCGCATCACCTCCGCCGAGATCGACGACCTGCTGCTCAAAGTGAAGAACGAGCAGCATGCCACCCTCGTCATCGTCACGCACGACATCCATGGCGCGCGCAAGATCGGCGACCAGTTTGCCATCCTCGACAAGGGCGATCTCATCGGGCTCGGTACCGCGGAAGAACTCGAAAAAAGCGACAACGAACTCGTGCGCCAATTCATCTCGGAATCCTGACCCTCGGACAAACGAAAAATGGACAAGCGAAAAATCACTGTAGGCATCTTTGTCGTCCTCGCCGCCACCCTGTTCACCGGCGGACTCTTTCTTATCGGCAACCAGCACAAGGCCTTCCGCCGCCACCTCGAGTTCTACACCGAGTTCGCCAACGTGGACGGCATCGCCAAGGGCGCGAAGGTGCGCGTCGCCGGCATGGATGCGGGCCAGGTCACGGACATCCAGATTCCGGACCGGCCCTCCTCCAAATTTCGCCTGCATCTCCAGGTCGAGGACAGCTTGCACGGCCTCGTCCGCACGGACTCGGTCGTCACCATCGAGACTTCCGGCATCGTCGGCGACAAATACCTGCTGATCCATGAGGGATCCGACCAGGCCGGCCAGGCCGCCGAGAAGAGCACCCTGCACAGCAAGGAGCCGTTCGAGATCGCGCAGATGATCGAACAGGCCTCCGGCATCCTCAACAAGGCCGGCGGCACGATCACCGACGTGCAGGGCAGGCTCGACGGCGCCCTCGATGCCGTGACGAAAACCGTAAACAATACCAACGGCGTCGTCACCGACATCCGCCGCGGCCGGGGCACCGCCGGTCTGCTGCTCGAAGACAAGGCGACCGCCGCCGAAGTCAAGCAAGCCATCGGCAACGGCCAGCAGGCCACCGCCAACATCAACCAGGCCACGGTCAAGGTCAACGACCTGTTGACCGACCTCCAGTCCCGCAACCTTCCCCAGAAGGCCGGCGTGACCATGGACAACGTGCAGGCCACCTCCGAGCAGGCCAAGCAGGCCAGCCTCCAGATCAACCAGGCAAGCCAGAACATTAACCAGACCACCCAGCAGCTCAACCAGACCCTGACCCAGGCCTTCGGCGAAGACCAATTCGGCGAGAACGCCGGCTCCAACCTGCGCCAGACGCTCTCAAACGTCAACCAGGCCACCGGCAACCTCGCCGACGACTC
>CAXSDM010000069.1:0-15393 GCA_964235575.1 uncultured Acidobacteriaceae bacterium
GATCCAATCCTCGGTCAGCCAGTTCCAGGCGGACGGCCTCGACGTGCGTCTGGTGCCCACGCAGCAAGCCATGCTAGGAACTCCCCAGGAGATGGCCGACTCCGTCAACCCAAATCCTCTCGGCCAATCTCATCTCGCCCAGGCCTTTGAGAGCACCTTCGGCACTGGATCCACGGCTCCTTACACAACCTTCGCCGCGAGCACCCCCACAGCTTCGGTCGCGTTCAGCGCCCCTGGCACCCACACGATCACCGCAAGCTACTCGGGAGACTCCACGTACGCGGTCGGCACCTCATCGCCAATAACCCTCACAGTTCAGCCCCAGAGTGTCTCCGTCACCTCGCTCTTCACCCGGACCACCAGCTACCCCTCGGGCTCTCCGGTCGTGCTGACCGCGACGGTCACCCCAACGTCGGCAACCGGGACGGTCACGTTCTACGACGGCACAGCCCTTGTGAGCCAGGCGACCCTGGCGGGCGGGATGGCTGTGATCACGACCGAGACGCTGGCGTTGGGCTTGCACCAGCTCTCCGCCGTATACAGCGGCGATGCTCCGGATGCGTCCTCGGCAAGCCCTACGTTGGCAGTTGAGATTACGCCCGGTGCTGCCTTAGTGACGCTGACGCCTGTATCCGCGACCGCGCCCTATGGGACCCTCATTCCCCTGATTGCCACGGTAAGCCCTGCCACCGCCACCGGCACAGTCACGTTCGAGGACAATGTGAGCGGAACGCTGGGACAAGCGACGATTGCAGGAGGCATGGCCACAGTGGACGCCTCCTCGCTTACTGTCGGAACTCACATCTTCACGGCCTCTTACTCTGGGGACGCTACTCATCTGCCCTCCACCAGCGCAGCCGCTACCGTCAGCATTACAGCGCTGCTAACGACGACGACCCTAGTCGCGCAACCTGCCCAGATCATCTTCGGTTCGACAACGTCTTTGACGGCCACCGTGTCTCCTTCTACGGTGAGTGGAAGTGTGGTCTTCCGAGATGCTTCGTCCGGAGTCCTGGGAACGGCGACGGTCACAGCCGGTTCTGCCGTCTTAAATACATCAACTCTACTAGCAGGCATGCGAAGTATCTCGGCGGACTACAGCGGGGACGCGCTACACACTTCTTCCCTCAGCCCGATCGCCACTGTGTCGGTCAGCGTCGCGCCGAGTACCGTGACACTCACGCCACCGCCTGCGAGCGTAGACGCGGGAACGCCGCTCACTCTTATCGCGACCGTCACTCCGGCAACCGCGACCGGTATACTTATCTTCCGGAATGGGACTTCGGGCATCCTTGGTCAAGCGACGATCAACCATGGCGCGGCTTCCTTGCTGCTTTCCTCTTTGCTCGCCGGAACGTACTCCATCACCGCGGAGTACCCGGGCGATGCGCAGGATGGTGTGTCTTCGTCCGCGCCCGTCTTCACGCAGGTCGTGCTTCAGTCTTCGCAGGCGACTCTGGCGATAGCTGCAACGCCTGTTCCTTACTCGACACCACTTTCGCTAACAGCCACCGTTTCGCCCGCAACGGCCAGCGGAGTGATGTCCTTGTACGACGGTGCGACCGCTCTTGGACAAGCTCCGCTCACAAATGGTGTGGCCACATTCAAGATCGCCACGCTTGCAACCGGGTCTCACCAACTCCACGTTGTATACAGCGGAGACCAAATTTATGCCACTTCGATCTCCCCGGCCATCTTCGCCTCGATCACTCCAACCGGCACCATGACTACCCTAAGCCTGGCCGAAGTAAACGTACCCTTGGGCGCGCCGATCGTCTTCAACGTACGCGTCGGGACGGCCTCTGCTTCCCTGCCGGGCGGAACCGTCGTGATCCGTGCCAATGGAGCTGTTTTGACCTCCGGCACAGTGACAAACGCGGCTTCAGGAGCGAGTTACGTAACCTTGTCGGTTGCCTCGGCGACTCTCGGCTTCGGCACCTTTGGCGTGACCGCTTCTTACTCGGGCGACGCGAACGATTTGCCCTCCGATTCATCGGCAACGCCGACTTCGGTCACAGTGGTGTCCTCGGTGACCACCACCTCGCTCAGTCTCTCCTCAAACCAAGTACCACCGCAGAGCCCGGTTGTGCTGACCGCCTCTGTCCGCAATCCGAGCCCGGTCACGGCGACAGGATCTGTCGAGTTCTTGATGAATGGTGCGGTCCTTGTAACGGTGCCGCTCGATGCAACCGGATCTGCCACAACCAGGCTAGGTGCGCAACCGGTTGGCACCTACTCACTCACCGCGCAGTACATGCCCTCTGGAGTTTGGGCGGGCAGCGCCTCGGGGCCGCAGACCCTCAACGTAACCTTGCCGGTAGCTCTCGCACTCACGCCCGACACGGTGACTCTAGCCGCAGGAGCCGGTAAGACCGTGACGCTCGGCGTTACGCCGCTCTCCGGCTACAGCGGGGCGCTGCAGGCGCAATGCACAAGCTCGGCTCCCTTTATCACGTGCTCGATCGACCCTCTTTCGTCGATTACGGGTCCGGTGAGTACCCCGGTGCATCTTACCGTCGCACAAAACACTCTTGGAGCTTTCCTTCCCGGAACGCGCAACAAGCTCTTCGAGGACAGCGGACTTCTCGCTCTCCTTATGCCACTTCTCCTTCGCCGGAGAAAACTTGCGAGAGTGAGAAGTTACAGTTTGCTTGCTCTCTGCGCAATGGCCTTCCTCTCCGGCTGCGCGACTGGAGGGAACTTTGGCTCGATCCCGCCCGGGCGGCAGCTTGTGGTCGTAACCGTAACGGCCGTTGGGACGACGACGTCTGCCGGCGTCGCCGTACAAGTCAGCCCTTGAGAACACGGCTTTCCTTGCAGCCGAACGTTTATAATCGGACATGAAATACGAGTCGCCCAGTTCCGGGCCACGCACACCGCACTGATGCCTATAGGACGACTTACCCTCGAGCTTTCCATTCCTTACGCTCAGTCGCTTAAGGATCGTCGTCAGGTAGTCCGTTCTCTGAAAGACAAGCTGAGACATAGCTTCAACTTGTCGGTCGCCGAGATGAACGACGGAGGGACTGTCTGGAATCAGGCGACCTTGGCGATCGCGGTCATCTCAAGTTCCACGCAGATCCTCACCCAAAGTCTCGAGTCCATCGACAACGCTGCTCATCGCATGACTCACTCGCTCAGCGCGGAGATCGCCGACTCCTACGCAGAAATCCTGCCCGACTAACGCTTCATTGCCCGTAAGGAACGTCGTCATGCCTGTTTCCCGCGCCCGCACCCACCATCGCAACCGTGTCGCTCATTCTTTTTCCGAGGAGATCGGCGCGATGCTCGAAGGGGAACTCTCCGATCCGCGCATCTTTCCTTCGGTGGTCACCGAGGTTGTTCTCGCGCCGGGCGGAAAGTCGGCTCGCGTCTTCGTTGCGGTCCACGGAGCCGAGGAGGAAGAGGCTTCCACGCTCGCCGCGCTTACCCAGGCACGCGGCTTCATTCGCGCGCAAATTCGGGATCGCATGGGTATTCGGCATGTGCCGGAGCTTTCCTTCGCCATTGATCGTTCGGAGAAGATGACCGGGCGTATGGACGAGTTACTGGGGCGTATGCGCAAACGAGAGAGCAAGCGCGCGGAAGCCGTCCAGTCTCCCGATCCCGTCGCATGAGGACGAGTGCGGAGCCGGACGTTCCTCCTGCGAGAGGCTGAGCAGTGGCAACTCTGCTACCCTGAGTTCGCTCTACACCACAGCGTAAGTGACTGACCCAACCCAACCCGCCGCAGCCAGCGACGTGCGCAGCCCCGTGAAGGCGTCGCGCCGCTCTACCTGGCCCGGTGGATTTCACCGGGTGTGGAAGGACGCAGCTCTAGCCAATCTCTGGGAGTTTTTCGTTCTCTTCGCCGTCGGCTTGTTTCTGCTGCTGTATGGCTTGACACCCTTTACCGGTGGTGACCAGCTCGGGCTCGTCGGAGCGGATGAACCGCGTTACGCGCAGGTCGCCCGCGAGATGCTGCACCTGCACGACCAGGCCTGTGCCGACGTGAACTCGGACATGGTTCCACGCAGTCTCAGGCGGGTGGACATCGGCAACTCCCTGCACTGCCTGCTCTCAGGAACGGTCACTCCGATCCTCTACGGACGTCCATGGCTGGAAAAACCCGCTCTCTACTATTGGCGGGCGATGGGCTTCTTCCGCGAGTTCGGAGTATCGGACTGGTCGGCGCGGCTGCCGTCTACCTCCGGCTCGGGATTTCTCATCCTGCTTATCTTCCTGCACATGCGCCGGTTCCGTCCGGGCGGGCACCTCGATGCCGCCTTGATCACCCTCTCCTGCGTCGCCATGCTGTCGTTCTCACGAGGCGCCTCGACCGATATGCAACTGGCTGCCCCTTTTTGCATCGGCATGCTGGGGTGGTACGCCTGGTACGAGACCGGGAAGAAGTTCTGGCTGTTTGATCTCTACTTCTTTGGCGCGGCCGCAACTCTGGCCAAAGGTCCTGTAGCGCCCTTCCTGGCTCTCATCATCATCTTCCTCTTCGTGGCGCTGCGACGCGAGTGGACGCTGCTCCGGCGAACGATCTGGCTTCCCGGTCTTATCCTTTATTTCGTCATGGTGCTGCCGTGGTACGTGGCCGTGCAGCGCCGTAACCCAACCTTTGTTCGGCAGTTCTTCCTGGAGCACAACCTGGAGCGCTTCAGCACCAACCGCTTCCAGCATCATCAACCGATCTACTACTACCTGATCGTGCTACTGCTGGGGTTGATGCCGTGGACGTTTCTCGCTCTTCGCGCCTTGATCGACGCACTCCAGATCTCCTTTGCGGAGTGGAAGGTGCGCGGCAAGGGAGTCCGCTATCTCGGCAACTCAAGAGCAGGCGATGCCTTCCCGGAGTTTCTCGTCCTGTGGACGCTCTTCCCCATCCTCTTCTTTTCGGTTTCGAATTCGAAACTCCCCGGCTACATTCTGCCCTCTATTCCCCCGTTGACGATTCTCACCGGAGACTATCTCTACCGCAGCCGGCGCACCGGGCTGGCAACCTGGCTCTGCTGGTCGCACGCGACTCTCTGCGCCTTCATGGTGTTCGTGCTGACTCTGGCGCCGCAGCACATGAAGTATGAAACCCTGGTTCCCTCGGCGGGCTGGCTGACGATCGCGGCAGCGGCGGCGCTCGTCAGTGGGTTGCTGATTGCCCTTGGAACGAAGCGGCTCGGAATCGCGCAGATCAGGAATTGCACCTTGATCCCGGTCTGCATGATGCTGGTGTTCTTGCTCGGCGTTCACGGTCGCGACCTCGATCTCAACTACTCGGCGCGTCCTCTCGCTCGCGAGATCGAGCGGCAGGCTCCGCACACCTCCACCGTCGCCCTGCTTCACGTCAAGCGAGACATCGATTACGGGCTGGCGTTCTATCGCAATCAGCCGAGCGCGCACTATGACGATCCCGACGAGGGTGTCCCGGAGGGGGAGCATGTCTTGGTGACCCGGTCCAACAACCAGGAGTTACTGGATCGCTATCTCGCTGGGCGCGTCTACGAGCCCCTGTTCCTTTACGATACGCAGGGGCTGGCCGTATACCGGGTCCTCGCTCGACCCCATGCTGGCGCGCCTGAGTTGCCTCTCTCCGCACCGGAGACAGGGCAGGTCCGGTAAGCTCTACTCTTAGCGTTTCCCAGCATGACGTCTCCGCAACAAATCGAGATTCTCGATCTGCGCCACTTCACCGCGCGTCAGCTTCGCCCCTTGCTGGAGCAGGAGGCGGAGACCTGGCTGCGCCGTCTGCATTGGGATTACCGCGGCTCGACGGATTTGTTGCTTCAGTATCTCGACTCCCGTATCCTTCCCGGCTTTGTGGCGCTCACCCGGGGGCGCATCTGCGGATACACGTTTTTCGTTTACGAGGGCAGCAAGGCGGTAGTGGGGGACCTCTATGTCGAATCCGGTCATCCTGCACCGCTCACCACAATGCAAACGCTGGCGCGCCATCTGCTGGACACACTTGAGGCGTCCCCGGATGTCGATCGCATCGAAGCGCAACTGCTGCTCTATGGGGCGGGTTCATTGCCTCCTCTGTTTGCGGACTTTGCCGTGTACCCGAGGCTCTTTCTGGAGCGCAGCCTGCGACTCCAGAACTTCGCGCGGGCGATTTCGGTGCCTGGTGAGCTTGAGCTGTGCGCGTGGGCTCCGGGCTTCTATCAGCCCTCGGCCGAGCTGATTCAAGCCTGCTATACGGGGCATCTCGACTCGGAGATCAACGACCAGTATCGGACGCTGCAGGGATCGTTGCGCTTCTTGCACAATATTGTGCGGTTCCCCGGCTGTGGAACCTTCGATCCGGAGTCGTCCTGGGTGCTGCGGCGACGCGCGGCTGGCACGCTGGTGGGGATTCTTCTCTGCTCGCGGGTGGCGCCCATGGGACCGGATGGGGCGGTGGCGCACGTGACACAGCTTTGTATAGCGCCCGGATATCGTGGGCGGCACCTCGGGCGTCTGCTGCTGGAACACTGTGTCCGCAGCTTGCCGGCGCGGCACTATAACGCCCTGACGCTCACCGTTACCGAGGCGAACAGCGAAGCCGTGCAGCTTTACCGCAGCAGCGGATTTGAGACAAGGCATCGCTTCGACGCGCTGGTTTTAGACAAGCGGCGGGATGGATTGACTCTACTGCCGAGACCGAGCTGACCACTTCGCAGCACAGGTACTGGATGCTGGGCGCCCTGTGATCTCAGGCGCGGAGCTGGTCGTACTCGCGGCGAACCAGGTCGGGGCCGTAAACACGTTCCAGGCGGCGGACCGTGAAGTGGCCTTCGGCGATACGCTGGAAGTGATCGGTGAAGAGCACGTTCAGGGCGAGGCCGCCGGCGGCTCCAGCGATGGGAATGAGCTGGGCGGCAGCTTTCTCGCTGACCTCGATGCCGAAGCGGGTTCCGATGCGGGAGAGGAACGAGATGAGCACGGGCGCGCTTTCCTTGCTGACGCTTTTCTGGGCCAGGAAGGCGGCGGCCTCGCGTGTGACCTGGGCAAGGCCGGCGCGGGTCGCGTAGTAGGCGCTTTCGAGTGCATCGGTGGTCTTGCCCTCCGGTCCGAGCGCGAGGACCTGCAGGCAGCTCAGCGCGACGTCGGGATCGGAGAGGTCCTCGCCCTGGCTGCGGGCGATGCCGGCGATCGAGTGCAGCATGACGGTCGTGGTGACGGGTAGCTCGAAGGCCAGGCCCGGCAGCCCGAAGAAACCACCCACTGCGCCGGTGGCGGCGGTAGTCCAGGTGTGCGCGCGCTTGCTGGCTGAGGTGCCGTCGGCTGTTCCGCCGAAGTTGAGCGCGACGTGCAGGCAGGCCTGCAGAGCCTTGTCGACCGCCATGCCGATCTGCCCCTGGGCGTTGCCGGGCAGCATGCGCAGCAGAGCCTCGACCGGCACGCCGATTTTAGCGGCAATGTTCATCGCGAGGGTCTTGCCTTCAAGTTTTGAAACGGCGGCCAGCAGCGCAGCGCGGTCGATCTGGGTGAGTTCGGTCATAGGGGTGTGCTCATGGGTAGAGACGCTGTTTCTCCCATGCGCCGTTGGTTGGCTTGGTAAAGACGATGCGATCGTGGAGGCGATAGTCGCGTTCCTGCCAGAACTCGATGCGGCTCGGCTTGAGGAGGAAGCCGGTCCAGTAGGGCGGCCGGGGCACCTCGCCGGGGAACTTCTGCTCGTATTCCTGGGTGAGGGTCATGAGCTGCTCGCGGCTGCCGAGGGGACGGCTTTGCTGCGAGGCCCAGGCGCCGATCTGGCTCATACGGTTGCGGCGCCGGAAGTAGGCGTCGACGGCTTCGGGCGGCTGCTCGGTGATGGAGCCGGCGAGGCGGACCTGGCGCTGGCGCGACTTCCAGTGCAGGCAGAGGGCGGCACGGGGGTTGGCGCGGAGCTCGCCACCCTTCTGGCTTTCGCCGTTGGTGTAAAAAGAGAAGCCGCGCTCGTCGGCGTCCTTGAGCAGGACGATGCGAACTGACGGCGTGCCGTCCGGGGTGGAGGTGGCGAGGGACATGGCGTTGGGGTCGTTGACCTCGGTGGCCTTGGCGTCCTGCATCCAGTGGTCGAAGAGTTCGAAGGGGTTGGCGAGGTCTTCAATCTGGAGGTCGGGTGCGGGGGTTGGTTCGGGCATTTTGGGTGCGGGCTCTCCAATGCGAAGTTTACGTGACTGGCGGTGGGTTTACGGCGGCAGGCATGAGGCGAGTTGGTGGGACCAAAAGGGGCATCGACGAGTGGAGGAAAGCAAGCGTAGATTGCCTTCGGGAAGGACAAGAAATGCCCCGAGACTTCAGAGGCGGCCGGGGAAGCAAAGCTTCAGGGCTCTTTCGAGTTCGGCGCGGAAGCCTTGTTTGCCGTCCAGGAAGGCTTCGGTTCCGATGCGGGTGGCGGCGCAGCGTTCGGTGTAGAAGACGGGGTCTGCGCGGAGCTTTTGAAGCGCGGCTACGTAGGCGTTAACGTCGCCGACCGGCACCAGGACCAGCGCGTCGCCGAGCACGTCTTCTGCATGGGCGACGGGGCTGGTGACGACAGGGCGGCCGGCGAGGACACCCTCGATGGCGACGCGGTTCATGCCCTCGGCGAAATCCAGTCCGGTGGGGACGAGGACGGCGTGGCAGCGGCCGAAGGCCTGGGCCATGGCTTCCCGTCCGAGCTTTCCCAGGAGCCGGAAGGAGCCGGCCATGTCGCATACGGCGATCTGGCGGGCGAGCTCCTCATGCACGCTTCCCTCTCCGCAGAGCTCGAAGGTGAAGGCTCCGGGCGAGGTGAGGGCGAGGTGGGTGGCGATCTCGAGCAGGTCGAAGACTCCCTTTTCGCGTTCGAGCCGGCCGGCGAAGAGCACGCGGAAGGGCTGGTCCGGCTGGCGCGCGGGAGGCGGGATGGCGGCGAAGAAGGCTTGCCGGTACTGCGCGCGCACCTGCAGGACGGGGCCGGAGAGGGGCGTGGCAATCTCGCGCAGCTGGCGCTCGACCTCCGGCGAGACGCAGAGGGTGACGTCGACGCCCTTGCGCCAGAAGCGGCCGTTCAGTGCTTGCAGGCGGCGCGTGGCGGCAGCGCGATTGCGAAAACTCACGGGCCAGAAGGCGCAATGCAACATGACGATGAGCTTCTTGCCGAGCAGATGCAGCGGCCAGAGCGCGAACCAATGGAACTGGTCGGCGACGATGACCGCGTCGGCGCGATGGCGGAGGGCGAGCCGGATGAGCCAGGCGGCGTGGCGCAACTCGCCGAGGTGGAAGGCAAAGCCGGAGGCATGGCGAGAGGGAATGGGGCGGTGCTCGACGACGATGGAGCCTTGCTGGAGGTGCTGCGGGTCGGGGTGGGTGGAGACGACGTAGGCGTCCAGGCCAAGGTCGCGGCTAAGATCGAAGACATCGCCCGAGAAGGTTCGGCTGACCTCGGTCGGGTCGTCGCTGCCGGTGATCCACTGGCGAAGGCTTCCGGCTACGTTGCCGGGGCCGTCGACGTAGAGGATGCGCAGCTTTGTGTGCGGAGTCATGGCTCTCGCTCATCGTACAAGCAATGCCGCTGATCCGAGCCGGCCTTTTACTTTGCTCCGGAAGCGTTCGGAGGCGTCTGCATGCGCTCGAGGAACAAGCGGTAGAACCGCGGCGCGTCCACCTCGGTCTGCACATGCAGGGGACGGGAGAGGGTGACGGGTTTGCCGGCCTCAGTCCAGCTCAGCGTCTCACCGTAACTTGCGCCGCGGTTCAGGTCGACATCGAGACAGAGGGGGACTTCCTTGGTGATCAGCGACGGATCGAGCCAGGCCGCGGCGGCGAGCTCATCCCACATATAAGAAAAATCGTGTGAGTACCGGGCGATGTATCGGGCTGCCGGCTGGGGGCTCTTGGCGATCGCGGCGGCCATCTCCGGGGTGAACCGCACCTTGATCGAGATGTCCACGGGAGTGACGTCGATGCGCGGCCAGGGGGCGCGCAGCACGATGTGAGCGGCCTCCGGATCGAACCAGAAGTTGAACTCGTGGCGGGGATGGAAGGCAAACTCGGGGTCGTCGGTACGCGGAGACAGGCTGCCGCCCATGATGGAGATGCCGGCGCTCAGCTCGGCGAGGCGTGGCTCGATGCTGAGCGCGAGGGCGATGTTGGTGAGCGGGCCGCCGGCGTAGATCCAGACCTGGTGGGGATAGGCGCGGACCTGGCGCACGAGGAAGTGGGCGGCGTCTTCCTCGGCGGGGCGGGTGGACGGCGCGCCTTCCGGTAGCGGCGGGACGAGGTAGGGCGCGTGGTACGGATGTTCTCCGGCCTGGCCGGAGAGGTCACCCCAGGCTCCGTACCAGGACTGCGCACCCACCAGAGGTCGCTCCAGGCGAGTTTCAAGCTCGGTACGGACGAGCGGGAAGACGGCTCCGGGGAGGACCGGAACGTCGGTGCGGTGGATGAGCTCAAGCATGCGCAGGCTGTGCGCGACGTTTTCGGGCTCCCAGGCGTCTCCGCTGACCATGGTGATGCCGAGCACCTGGGCTTCGGGAGACTGCAGGAGCAGTATCATGGCCATCTGGTTGGTGCCGCCCGGGCCGGAGGCGTCTTCATCGATGATGATCTTGCGGGGGGCGGCTGCGGCAGGCTGGAGAACGATCAGGCTGAGGACTGCGGTGAGGGTAAAGAAGATGCGCGCCCCGGAAAGTCTCTCCATGGGGAGAGCCTATCAGGGCGCGCAGGTTGTGGAAGCGTTACTGGAGTGCTGGAGCGCTGTACTGGGCGGGTGAAACGCCCGGCGACTCCAGATTGCCGGGCCGGACCTCGTCCGCGTGGCGCAGCTTGAGCTTGGGCACGGTGCTGCCCATCTTGACGCGCAGCAGATGCTCACGGCCGCCGGCGCCTGCATCGGCGTTGAAGGTGGCGATATAGGTTTCTGAGATGTCGTGGAGGAATTCGTTGAAGTATGGCTTGATGGACACGGGGTCGATCGGGCCGATGTTATAGAGTGTGCCACCGGTGGCGTCGCCGACCTGCTGCAGGTAGCTTTGACCGCTGAGAGAGCCGCGACCGCCGCGGAAGCCTGCATCGCGATAGTAGATGGACGAGACGGAGACACCGGCGCGCTGAGCGTCGAGCACGGCAGCGGCGACGTAGGGGCTGTCCTGGTTGGTGATGCGATCAGAGCCGTTGTAAGGGTCGACGCCGTTGGTGAGCATGATGACGAAGCGGGCTTTGCGCTGTCCGGAAGAGCCATCCTCGCTGACTCCGGGCCAGCGTTTGACGAAGTCGGAGAGGCAGAAGTAAGGGCTGGCGGACTCGCCGGGGATGCCCTGCGGAAGACGGACGGTGTTGGCGGCGGCGGCATGGTCGGTGGTAAAAGGCTGGACGACGCGCACGGTGCCGTTTTCCATGTAGCCGATCAGCAGCTCGGAGGCCGGCGGCAGGGACGCGGCGAAGTCGCGGATGTCGTTGAGCTGGATGCCCGCGCCGCGGCTGAGGCCGTCGTCGATCAGCAGCGCGATCTGTACGCCGCCGGGCTTGACCGGGGTGAGCGAGGTAAGCGAGGTCGACTTCGAGTTCAGCTGGAGGGTCAATGTGCTCTGCGTGGGCGCTACGGCGTTTTTCGAGTCGGTGCGGACGAGCATCTGAGTGGGCTTAAGGCCTTCGCCGCCCTGGGCGTGCGCTGCGAATGGGAGAGTGCTGAGGAGAAGTGCTGCCAGTGTGGATCGAGTTGCGGTCATGATTTTTCCTTCGAAAACTTCACCTTGTTAGACGCCGGATGCTGCCTGGAGATGCAAGGTGAGCGTGCGGACGCTTCACTCGCGGCCGAGGCGAATGCGCAGGCCGGTGCGGATGAGGAAGGGGGTCGAAAGGTAGCCGAGGGGGGCGATTTGGCGATTGTCGAGGAGGTTCGTCAGCTGCGTATAAAGGGTGAGGTGGCGAGTGAAGGCGTAGGTGAAGGAGGCGTCGAGCGCGGTGTAGCCGGGAGAAAGGTCGCGGTTGGGGAGCAGGAGGGACGGGTTGGCGGCGAGATTGGTTGAGTCGTCGGAACGGCCGGCGAAGACTGCGCGGAGGCTCGCAGTGAGGGTGGGGCCGGTGAACTGGATGGCGGCGAAGCCGGTGTTTGGGGGGCGGTTGAAAGGCCGTGCTCCGGGGAGGGCAGTCAGGGCGCCGATGGGCGTGGCGGCGAACTGGGGGGTGAAGGCCGGTGTGGCGGCCGAGCGCTCGACGAGCGAGGCAAGGTAGGTGTAGCCGCCGTGAAAGAGCAGGCGTGGGCGTGGCTGGTAGCGGAGGTCGGATTCGAGGCCTTGAGCGCGGTAGGCGAGGGCGTCGGAGAGGGTAAGTGGAATTTGGCTGAGGAGCTCGGTTTGGTGCGAGAACTGCTGGTGGAAGTAGGTGGCGCGGAGGGTGAGCTTGCCCCGGTAGAGGTTCTGGTCGACGCCGGCGTCGAGGGCTCGGGAACGGGCGTAGAGAGCGGCTGCGGGAAGTGCGAACTGCTCGGCGAGCGAAGGCTCTCGGGCGCCGGTGGCGGCGGTGAGGTGGAGGCTGGTGCCGTGGAAGCGTCGGGGGTCCGGGCGTACGGGAGTGTAGGTGAGGCCGAGGCGCGGCGTGCCGACCAGGCCGAGGAGGCTGCTGTGGTCGACGCTGCCGGAAGCCTGAACGAAGAGGCGGTGACGGATCTCGCCGGCGAGGGAGGCGGCGGCGAAGAGGTGGATTCGTTCCGCGTGCTCGGAGCCGGTGGCGAGGAGGTCGGCGCCGCGCTCGCTGTCGTAGCGGGCGGTGAGTGCGGCGGTCAGGAACGGGGCGAAGGCGTAGTCGGTCTGGTAGGCGAACTGGTCGCGGTCGCTGACGAGGTCTTCGCGCGGCGGGTGCTGAGGAAAGGTGGCGACTCCGGAGGCGGAGTCTCCGTTGGCTCCGGTGATGGTGACCGGCAGGCCGGTGAGCGGAGTGAAGAAATTGAATGTCTGGCTGCGCTCTCGGACTAAGCCGTAACGGAGCTGGTTGTGCCAGCCGAAGGAGGTGTGCGTGTCGAAGGCGAAGGTGGAGTAGAGGTTTTGTGCGGCTTCTTTGCCGAGCGGCTGGACCCTGTAGAAGGCGAATGGACTGGTCAGGGGCGCGGCAGAGGTGTCGTCGCGGAGGGTGGCGCGAAGGCTCGTGCCGGCGGAGATGAAGTAGCCGACGTTGGCCGCGTAGGTGATGAGGTGGACGGAGCTCGCAGGGCGGTCGTTGTCGGTGTTGAGACGCGAGAACGCGAGAAGCGCGTCGACGCGGCTATGGGCGAGCGTGACGGTAGCTTCGTTGCGGACGGTCGACAGAGTGCCTGCGTCGCCGGAGTAGACCAGGGTGGGGTGAAGGGTGGAGGCGAGCGCGGTGTGTAACGCCAGCACGCCGGCGTCGGCGTCGAGGCCGTCGAGCGGGTTGGGGCCGGGTGTCAGCTCGAGCGCGGGGCGGCTGGCGACGGCGGAGAGGCCGGTGGAGGTGAGGCGACCGAGATCGAAGCCGCCTCCCAGGCGCTCGATGGCGGTGCCGTCGAGGAGGAGCTTGTCGACCGGAGCGCCGCGCAGGAAGAGGGTGGCGGGTGAGGCGGTTTGCCCGAGCTGGACGAGGAAGACGCCGGGCAAGGCGGAGAGCTCGAGCAGCGGGGTGGCTTCCGTGAGGAGACGGTCGGGGGCGATCTGCGCGGTGGGGGCGGCGAGCTGCTGGAGAGGCGTTTCCCTGCCGGTCTGCTCCGCGGAGGACTGCGCGGTGATGGCGGCGGTGTCGAGGGCGATGTTGACGGTAACGAGGTCGGTGCGGCCGGCGTAGAAGGGCTCGCCGACCTGGGGCTGGAACTGCTGGGTGTTGATGGAGGCAGAGGTGAGCAGCAGGAAGCGCCCGGCGAGGCTGCTGCGGATTTCGTAGGCTCCGTCGACGCCGGAGATGGTGTCGGCGGCGTTGCGTGCGCCTCCGGTGAGGCGGATGAGTTGGACGCGCGCGCCGGCGAGCGGCACGCCGGATGGGCTGGTGACGTGGCCGCGGACGATGACGGCGTGCGCGGGGGCTGCGGCCAGAAGCAGGACTGGCAGGAGTTTCCTGAGGATGTTGCCGTCGTCGTTCATGGTTCGCTGACCCGCAATCAGATTACGGGATCAGCAGGAGCTTGCCGGTGGTCGCACGAGCTTCGAGGTCACGATGCGCCTGCGCCGCTTCGGCCAGTGGGTAGGTGTGAGCGATGCGCAGCTTGAGCGAGCCCTCGGCCACCCAGCGGAAGAGGTCGCGGGCGCGCTGCTCGAGATCTTCGCGAGTGGCGACATAGTCGCGCAGGGTAGGCCGCGTGACGTAAAGCGAGCCCATCTGCGACAGGCGGATGAGGTCGAAGGGCGGCACAGCGCCGGAGGCTCCGCCGAAAAGGACGAGTACCCCCCGGGAGCAGAGGCATTTGAGGGATGCCTCGAAAGTGGACTTCCCGACTGAGTCATAGACGACCGGCAGGCCCTCGCCATGAGTGATCTCGCGGACGCGGGCGGGGACGTCTTCGTGCGTGTAGAGGATGACGTGGTGCGCGCCGGCCTTGCGGGCGAGGGCTGCCTTTTCTTCGGTGGAGACGGTGGTGATGATCTTCGCGCCCAGCCGCCGGGCCATCTGGATGAGCAGCAGGCCGGTGCCTCCCGCGCCGGCGTGGATGAGGACGCGGTCGCCGAATTGCGGCACGAAGGTGGCGTGCAGCAGATAGTGCGCGGTCATGCCTTGCAGCAGGGCGGCGGCGGCCTGCTCGGTGGTGATCCCCTCGGGGATCTGGATCAGCTGGCTGACGGGCGAGACGGCCAGGGTGGCGTAGGTGCCGGGGACGCCGCACCAAGCCACGCGGTCTCCGGCGGTGAAGCCGTGGACGTCCGGGCCGACGGCAAGGATGGTTCCGGCGGCTTCCTGGCCGAGCGTGTAGGGCAGCGTAGCCGGGTAGCGGCCCTCGCGGAAGTAGGTGTCGATGAAGTTGACGCCGGAGGCTTCGATGCGGATGAGGGCTTCGCCGGCTCGGGGTTCCGGGTCGGGGAGGGTGGAGAGCTGAAGAACGTCGGGGCCCCCGGTGCTATGGATCTGGATTGCCTGCATCACTCACCCGCTGGCGGGACCTGCTCGCCTGATCGGATGCTAGGCTGATTGCACCGGTCAAGCAAGCAGACTACCCCCTGAACCTGAGAAAGCCTTGGAACGAAAGGACCGAATGCCTGTACGCGGAACTTGTTTTTTATTGGCAGTGGTGTGGTGTGTTTCCGGATTTGCGCAGACGGCGGAGAGTGCGCGCTGGGCTCGGGAGGCGCAGGCGGTTCGCATTGCACGCGATGACTGGGGGATCGCCCACGTGCACGGCAAGACGGATGCCGACGCGGTCTTTGGGGTGATCTACGCGCAGTGCGAAGACGACTTTCCGCGGGTAGAGGCGAACTACCTGACGTCGCTGGGCCGGACGGCGGAGGCGGAGGGCGAAAAGGCGGTTTGGCAGGATCTGCGGCAGCG
>CAXSDM010000070.1:0-1199 GCA_964235575.1 uncultured Acidobacteriaceae bacterium
TCGAGTTTGCTGGAGCTGGATGGGGTTCGGCTGCTGATCGATCCGGTGTGGGATGAGCGGGCGGCTCCGGTGCAGTGGTTTGGGCCGAAACGGTTTTTTGCGCCGACGATTACGCTGGAGGCGCTGCCGGAGCTCGATGCGGTGCTGATCTCGCACGACCACTACGATCATCTCGGCAAGGGCACGGTACAGGCCTTGGCGGCGCAGCGGCCGGGCTTGCGCTGGGTGACGTCGTTGGGGGTTGGGGCGGAGCTCGAGCGGTTCGGGGTGGCGCGGGAGCGGATTACGGAGCTGGACTGGACGGAGAGCGTCCTGATCGCGGGGCAGGGCGGAAAGACGCTGAAGCTGACTTCGGTGCCGAGCCGGCACTTTTCGGGGCGGAGCGTTTCCAACCGGAACGAGACGCTGTGGGCGGCGTTTGTGCTGGCCGGGGAGCGGCACCGGGTGTATTACGGGGCGGACTCGGGGCTGTGGGATGGGTTTGCGGCGCTGGGGAAGGAGTATGGGCCATTCGACCTGACGATGCTCGAGATTGGCGCGTATAACGAGCTTTGGCGGGACATTCACCTGGGGCCGGACGGGGCGATGGATGCGCTGCGGCAGCTGGGCGGCGGGCTGATGATGCCGGTTCACTGGGGGTTGTTTGACCTGGCGCTGCATGGGTGGCGGGAGCCGATCGAGCGGGTCGTGGAGTTGGCGGGGCAGCGTGGGGAGGCATTGTTTTCTCCGGAACCGGGGGTGCCGACGGAGGTGGTGAGCGGGGCCGAGGTGCGATCGGGGTGGTGGCGGCCGCGCAATGGTGCCTAGACGCGGGAAGACGTGCACAGAGGACGCGGAGGGTGCGCAGAGGTACCCAGAGCCGAGGTAATGAGTTGAGTGATGGCCGGAAAAAAGAGGTTGTGCGGTGGTGGAAATGGAGGTACAAAGGGGGCGGAGGTAGATCATGTCCGGTGCGGTTCCGACGATCTTGCGCGAGGTGATGGATATACGGCAGGCGTCGGAGTACCTGGGGATCAGCGGCGATACGCTCTACCGATATGCGAGCGAAGGGTCTATTCCGGCGTTCAAGCTGGGGAACCGGTGGCGGTTCAAGCGCAGCCTGGTGGATGCGTGGATGCTCGAGAAGAGTGGGGTGCAGATGGAGAGCAATGTGGCGGTGATGCCCAAGCAGAAGAAGCCGGCGGCCCGGGCGCGGTAGA
>CAXSDM010000070.1:1299-3000 GCA_964235575.1 uncultured Acidobacteriaceae bacterium
CGGCTGGCGAAGTCTCCGGTGACGAGCAGGAGGTCGGGCTGAAGGGCGTTGACCTGATGGAGGACGTGGCGGAGAAAGAAGTCCTCGGTGTACTCCTCGAGGTGGATGTCGGAGATCTGGACGAAGCGGAAGCCGTTGAAGGCAGGGGGCAGGTTGGGCAGGAAGAAGGTGCGCTCGACTACCTCGACCTCATGCCGGGCCCACTGGTTGGCATAAAGGGCGGCGGCGGCGACGGAAGCGATTGAACCGGCGACGAAGGTGCGGCGGGAGAGCAGGGCCGGAGTTCGCGTCGGATCGAGCGGAGAAACCGTGGGCATAGATCATGATAGCGGGTTGGGTGCGCGGCTGCGGTGTCGGCTAAGATGATCGGATGGTCTATGGAGCGAGAAAGCGAAGAGTAGCCGCGGCGGTGAAGCGTGCGGGCGCAGAGGCGATGCTGGTGACGGAGCTTGCCGATGTGCGCTATCTGACTGGATTTACAGGGTCGAACGCGGCTCTGCTGCTGCGCGGCGGGCGGGCGGTGATGTTTACCGACGGGCGGTATACGACACAGGCGGCGGCCGAGGTGGAGGGCGCGAAGGTCGTGATTGCGGAGAAGTCGGCTCTTGCGGCGGCGTGCGCGCTGGCGGTAGAGCAGGGCGTGATGCGGTGCGGGTTCGACGCAGCCCGGACGACGGTGGCGGGGCTCGCGGCGATGCGGGAGGCGCTGCCGGCAAAGCTGCGCAAGAGCTGGTTTGTGGCGACGACGGGGTTGGTGGCCGGTCTGCGCGAGGTGAAGGACGAGATCGAGCAGGACCGGATGCGGGAGGCGGCAGCGCTGGGCTGCCGGCTCTTCGACCAGGTGCTGGAGCACGTGGTGCCGGGGGCGACCGAGATGGAGGTGGCGCTGGCGCTCGAGTATATGGCGCGGCTCGAGGGCGCGGAGCGGATGTCGTTTGAGACGATTGTGGCGGGCGGGGAGCGATCGGCGTTGCCGCACGGTAGGGCGACGACGGCGAAGCTACCGAGGCGGGGGTTTGTGACGCTGGATTTCGGGGTGGTGCTGGGAGGGTACTGCTCGGACATGACGCGGACGGTGCATATGGGGGCGGCGCGACGTGGAGCGGCGGGCCAGCCGGGCGAGCGCGAGGTGTATGAGGCGGTGCTCGAGGCGCAGGAGGCCGGGGTGCAGGCGGTGCGGGCCGGGGTGACGGCGGAGGCGGTGGATGAAGCGGCGCGCGGTGTGCTGCGGGCGCGGGGGCTCGATGAGTTCTTTACGCACTCTACCGGGCACGGCGTTGGAGTGGAGATTCATGAGGGGCCGCGGCTGGGTAAGAACCAGACGCAGGTTTTGAAGGCGGGAATGATCGTTACAATTGAACCCGGCATCTATTTGCCGGGACGGTTCGGGGTTCGGATTGAAGATACGGTTCTGGTGACGGCGACGGGGTGCGAGGTGCTGACGCCCACCACCAAGGCCTGGATGGAACTGTAGAAGTTGCGTGCCTGCGGGCACAGGAAGAGACGTGGATGGACGGAATTGATTTCCAGGAGTTGCGGGAGCTGCTTGAGTTTCTGAAGGCGAACGAGATCGCCGAGTTCAAGCTGGAAAAGGGAGACCTGAAGGTTGGGGTGAAGTTTGCGGGGCCTGCGGCTGCGGCGGGTACTCCGGCTGCGAGCTTTGATATGGGACGCATGGCGCAGATGCTGTCCGGACCACCT
>CAXSDM010000070.1:3100-8772 GCA_964235575.1 uncultured Acidobacteriaceae bacterium
CTCTGTTCGTGGGAAGGTTGAGCAATGTTTGGTAAGGTGTTGATTGCAAACAGGGGAGAGATCGCGCTGCGGGTGATCTCGGCCTGCAAGGAGATGGGGATTCGCACGGTCGCGGTGTATAGCGAGGCGGACCGGAATTCGCTGCATGTGCGGTTTGCGGATGAGGCGATCTGCATTGGGCCTCCGCGCTCGGCGGACAGTTACTTGAATGTGCCGGCGGTGATTTCGGCGGCGGAGATTGCGGATGTGGACGCCATTCATCCGGGGTATGGGCTGCTGAGCGAGAATGCGAACTTTGCCGAGGTGTGCCGGGCGTCCAACATCAAGTTCATCGGGCCGCCGCCGGAGGTGACGCGCATGATGGGTGAGAAGTCGACCGCGCGGCAGACGATGAAGCGGGCCAAGGTGCCGATCCTGCCGGGGTCGGATGGGGTGATTGAGAGCGAGGGTGCGGCGCTCGAGTGGGCCAGAAATGTCGGCTATCCGGTGATTCTGAAGGCGGTGGCCGGGGGTGGCGGGCGCGGGATGCGGATTGTGCGGAGCGCGGAGGAGCTGCCGGGGATGTTTCAGCAGGCCTCGACCGAGGCGGCGAACGCGTTCGGCAATGGCGCGATGTATATGGAGAAGTTCATTGAGCGACCGCGGCACATTGAGTTCCAGGTGCTCGCGGATGAGCATGGGAACGTGATGAGTCTGGGGGAGCGCGAGTGCTCCATTCAGCGGCGACATCAGAAGCTGATTGAGGAAGCTCCGAGCTTGCAGGTAACGCCCAAGCAGCGCGAGGAGTTGGGCAAGGTGATCCAGAGATCGCTCAAGGAGATTGGCTATTGGAATGCTGGGACGATCGAGTTCCTGATGGATGAAGACGGCAAGATCTACTTCATTGAGATGAACACGCGCATCCAGGTGGAGCACTGCGTGACCGAGATGGTGACCGGCGTCGACCTTGTGAAGGCGCAGCTAAGGATTGCGGCTGGCGAGAAGCTGGGGGAGATTGTGCCGCGGGTGCCGGAGATTCGGGGGCATGCGATCGAGTGCCGGATTAATGCGGAGCATCCGGAGAAATTTACGCCGAGCGCGGGTCGGATTACGGCGTTCAACGTGCCTGGAGGAAACGGGGTGCGGGTAGATACGGCGCAGTATGCGGAGGGCGTAGTGCCTCCGTATTACGACTCGCTGATTGCGAAGCTGGTGTGTCATGGCAAGGATCGGGAGGAGGCCATGAACAAGATGCAGCGGGCGTTGAGCCAGTTTGTGGTGCAGGGAATCCATACGACGATTCCGCTGCACCAGAAGATTTTTGCGGATCAGGAGTTCCGGTCGGGCAGGTTTGATACGAAGTTCATGGAGCGGTTTTTTGAGCGGCAGGGGTAAGTCTCCCCACCTCCCCTACCTAAGTACTCAAAGTCTTGAAGGTAAACAATTTAGGTCTGGACTTCGGTCCGCCTCAGTCTGCCTTGTTACCAGGCAAGAGACAAGCTGGGGGTGTCCGCCCCTGCTTTCCTTACTAGTTCTATTCTATCAACCGGGCGAGGGGTGGTATGCCAACTCTTTTGGAGAGATAAGCTACTTGGATTGAATCACTTACATGTGTCTGACCGGTGTTTGGGGCTTGACAGCTTTGGCGAGGATAGAGGACGAGTGGTAAAGCTGCCGAGATTGTATGCGATTGCGGATGCAGGAACGCTGCGGACGCGCGGGGTGGAGCTGCGGACGTTTGCGGAAGAGCTGCGGGCGGCGGGGGTGGGTCTGGTGCAGTGGCGGTGTAAGGAGGGGTCGCCGCAGGAGGTGCTGGCCGGGGCGGCGGTGCTTAAGGAGGTTTTTGCGGGGTCGGGGTGCCGGTTGATCATGAATGATCGGGTGGATCTGGCGGTGCTGGCGGGGTTCGATGGGGTGCATGTGGGGCAGGGGGATCTAGAGGTGGGGGATGCTCGGCGGGTGCTCGAATGCGCGAAGGAAGACGAGCACAGAGGACAGGGAGGAATCACAGAGGAGAGACAGAGGCAGTGGGTGGGGGTTTCGACGCATACGGAGGAGCAGGTGCGGGCGGCGGATGCGGGCGAGGCGGAGTATGTGGCAGTGGGGCCGGTGTTTGCTACGGGCACCAAGGCGGACGCGGAGCCGGTGATTGGCTTGGACGGGGTGCGGCGGGCTCGGGCGCTGACGGCGAAGCCGCTGGTGGCGATCGGAGGAATTACGCTGGGCAATGCGGCGAGCGTGTTGGCGGCGGGGGCGGATGCGGTGGCGGTGATCAGCGGCTTGTTTGTGGAGGGAAGGACAGTTGAGTCGGTGGCTCGAGAGTTCCTTCTGATGAGGGGCCGCGGCGCTTCGGCCTGAGCAGCGCGAAAAGGCAAGCAAAGACGCAGATCCCTGCGGGATGGCAAACCTCAGGAGTAATGCAGTGAAACGCCAGGCTGGCGACGGACACGTTTACTTGCGCTTGCTTTCGTCTGGGAGCTTTTGCTCGACTTGCGGACTCACGGGCTCCCTGGGTCCGAGCAGGACCTGCAGGCCGACATACCCGATCCAACTGGGCTGGTCATTCGAAGCAGCGACGGCTTGGAAGCTTCGTCCGGCCATCAGGAGCAGATTCAATGTCTTGGCCCGGTTGAGCGACTGGCGTCCTCCGAGTCCGAGCGTAGTTTCCCGCTGTTTGGAGGTACCCGTGGCGAACTGGCCTACGCCCTGGCCTGGAGCGATGCGGTTGGCGTCCTGCTGATCGTAGAGTTCGAGATAGGCTTCGGTGCGCTGGCCGAACTCGTGGCCAACCAGCAGGCCGCGTACCCAGCTTTGCGGGACCGCGTGGTTGCCGAAGTTGTAGCCGATCTCGCCATCGAAGCGTACAGGCCCGATGCGTGCGTTGACTTCCAGGGGCAGAAAGAAGGTGGGTCCGGGAGCGACCAGGCCGCGAGGGACGGCGCGGGTTGGATTGTCGAGGAACAACTGTGGGTAAGTAGAGATGCTCAGGTTGACGACGGGCTCGGCGGCGTCCTCCGCGCCGGGGGAGTCGCCGGAGGCCTGGGCGGGTTCCGCGGCGGCGGCTCTCGAAGGTCGAAAGACGCCGAGCAGGCCGGTGCCGAAACGATTCTTGACCCAGGGATCTTCGGGATGATGCTCGTAGAAGCGCCACTTGAGGCCGAGCAGACTTTCTCCGAGGCCGCCGAGGACCTGGCCCGGCTGGGCGGGCTCGCCGTCGCTGGCACCCTGGGGCCGGGTCTCCTCGATGGCGATGGGGATCTCGTATTTGAGCTGGATGCGGTCGCCGAGGCCGTAGTTGATGTCGAAGTCGGGCACCTGGTAGGCGCCGGCCGCAGGGTTGCGGTCGCCGATCCACCCAAAGTTGATCTCCCAGTGTTGGTTGCCGGGCGTCTCCGGGTCGTCGGTGCGGAAGGGTGGACCTCCTTGCGCGTGAGAGACGGCGTCCAGAAGAACGAGCAACGCAAAGGTCAGGCCGCAGGATAACCAGAAGGACCGGCGGCGAACTTCTTTCTTTCGATCACGACCGAACCCTGAAGAATGGCGCATCACTTCTCTCAGTATCATTCGCTTTATTCAAGTGAGCTGTTCGTGGGGAAAATTGCGCAACCTTCTGAAGACAGCGACATGGCATAGAAGCACCGCTGGAACGATGAAGGCCGGAAGCAGAATGAAGGGGAAACTTAGGATAGCGACGGTAGGCTGGTCGAACGCAAATTGCTGAAAGTGGAACGGTGCGGATAGGATCGCGCGGCCCAAGGCGTTAAGCACTCCGACGACGCACGCGGTGTTCCAGATCAGCAAACCCCTGCGGCCCACGTAGCCTCTACGGACCGCCCACCAGATCATCGGAGCCGTGATCCCGGCCAGGATATCGAGATTGCCTGCCTCGAAGGTCATCTGCGCGGGAACCTGCTTGAAGAGAAAAAGCCAGTACAGATTCAGCTCCACAAGGAGGCGGATCGTGTGCAGAAGAATGCACCACATCAGGTCCATGCCATTGAGGAAACGTCTTCCTGCCGGGGTGAGAAACAAGCCAGCGATGAGGAGCAGCGGAGGCGCCACGGCCAGGATAAGGCGGGGAGGAAGCGTTTCAGTGACGAGATAAAAGCCGGAAAGAGCGACCGCTGATTGAACGCACATCCAGACCAACGAAACGGTCATCGCTATGCTCGAGCCGCGCACCGCTTTGCTGAAGGCAAAGAGAGCCAGGAGTGCGGTCGCAAGAAAGAAGGCAATGACGCGGGATGGGAGTTGGCTCATATGGACCTTCCTTCTTCTTGCGGAGCGCTCGCTCTAAGCGCTGGAGAGATAGAGAAAGCGCAGGCCGAAGAGCAGCGCTAGGGTGTAGAGCATCCAGTGTGCGCGCTGGCCGCGGCCGGTGAGGAGTTCGAGCAGGGCGTAGCTGACCAGGCCGAAGCCGAGGCCGGTGGCGATGGAATAGGTGAGCGGGATGGTGAGGATCGTCAGGAACGCGGGGATGGCGATGCGCGGCTCCTCCCAGTCGACGCGGCCAATGCCGCCGAGCATCAGCGCGCCGACCAGGATGAGCGCAGGCGAGGTGGCGAAGGCGGGGATGGCGCCGGCGAGCGGGGCGAGGAAGAGGGCGGCGAGGAAGAGCAGGCCGGTGACGATGGCGGTGACTCCGGTGCGGCCGCCGGCGGCGACTCCGGAGGCGGACTCGATGTAGCTGGTGACGGTGCTGGTGCCGGCGAGCGAGCCGAGGAGGGTGGAGGTGGCGTCGGCGAAGAAGATGCGGTTGAGGCGGGGGATGGTGGGTTCGGAGCGGCCGGGGGCGGGTGGCAGGATGAGGCTGGCGCGCTCGGTGACCGCGACGAGGGTGCCGAGATTGTCGAAAAGATCGACGAACAGGAAAACGAAGATGATCTCGAAAGCGCCGATGCCTAGGGCGCCGCGGAGGTCGAGATGGAAGGCGGTGGCGCCAAGGTCGGCGAGGTGGAGCGGCGCGGGGGTCCAGTGTACCTGCCCGCAGAGGATGCCGAGGAGCATCGTCCCGAGGACGCCGAGGAGCATGGCGGCCTGGATGCGCAGGGCCTGCAGTACGGCGATGAGCACGATGCCAAACAGGGCGAGCGCGGGGGCGGGGGCGCGCAGGTTGCCGAGGGTGACCGCTGTCGCAGAACTGGACACAATCAAGTTTGCGTTGCGCAGGCCGATAAAGGCTATGAAGAGGCCGATACCGGCGGCGACTGCGGCGTGCAGCTGGTGCGGGATGGCGGCGAGCAGGCGCTGGCGGAGGCCGGTGAAGGTCAGGAGGAGAAAGAGGAGGCCCGAGAAAAAGACGGCACCGAGGGCGGTCTGCCACGGAACGTGCATGCCGAGGACGACGGTGTAGGTGAAATAGGCGTTGAGGCCCATGCCGGGGGCGAGCGCGAGCGGGTAGTTGGCCAGCGCTCCCATGAGGATGGAGCCGAGGCCGGCGCAGAGGCACGTGGCGATGGTGACGGCGGCGAGCGGCATGCCGGTCTGGTGCAGGATGGAGGGGTTGACGAAGATGATGTACGCCATGGTGACGAAGGTGGTGAGGCCGGCGAGGGCTTCGGTGCGCCAGGTAGTGCGGTGCTGGGCGAAGGCGAAGTATCGCTCGAGGTTTGCTTGGAGGCTGGGCATCATGGAGGGTTGGGGCAAGTGTACGGGAGGGTTGGCTGGTGCGGTAGGCTGATTTTATTCAAGAG
>CAXSDM010000070.1:8872-10575 GCA_964235575.1 uncultured Acidobacteriaceae bacterium
CCGAAGGCGCAGCTGCCGCCGTTTGTGCTGCTGGGGGACACGTACGCGGCGGATTTCTACTGGCATGGAGCGATCTCGACCGAGATGGCCAACGACTGGGTGAAGCTTTGGTCGGGCGGCAAGGCGAACTTCGTCATGACGGAGATGGAGGACTCCGGTTTTCTCGAGGCGCTGACGCGGCTGGACCGGATGCATCGCGTGGATGTGCAGCGGGTGATGGTGCTGCGCACGGGAAGCAACTACTCCATGCCGAGGCCGGGGCATACGGCGGTTGAGTCGGTGACGGCGCCGTATATCGGGACGCGGCTGGCGGTCGAGTCGGCGTGGCTGTGCGGAAGTACGGTGTTGCGCTATCTGCTGAGCCACTGGGACGTGGTGGCGGGGACGGTGCCGGGAGGCTAACGTGCTTCTAGTTTTGCGTTGCGCAGCCTGAGCGCATTGCCGATCACGGAGACAGAGCTGAGGCTCATGGCGGCCGCGGCGATCATGGGATTTAGTAGCAGGCCGGTGAAGGGAAAGAGCACGCCGGCGGCGAGCGGGATGCCGAGCGCGTTGTAGATGAAGGCGAAGAAGAGGTTCTGCCGGATGTTGCGCATGGTGGCCTGGCTGAGGCGGCGCGCCCGGACGAGCCCGCGCAGGTCGCCGCTGAGAAGAACCAGGCCGCCGGCTTCGATCGCGATGTCGGTTCCCGTGCCCATGGCAATGCCCACCTCGGCCTGGGCTAGTGCGGGAGCATCGTTGACTCCGTCCCCGGCCATGGCGACGATCGCGCCGTGCTGTTGATAGCGCTTGACGACGTCGGCCTTGCCCTGGGGGAGGACGCCGGCCTCAAAGGCGATGCCGAGCTGGCCGGCGATGGCCTGCGCTGTCGTGGCGTTGTCGCCGGTGACCATGACGACGCGCAGCCCGGAGGCCTTGAGCTCGCGGATGGCGTCCGCGGTGGATGGCTTGAGGACGTCCGAGACGCTGACGAGGCCGGCCGGCTGCTGGTCCACGGCGATGAGCATGACAGTCCTGCCCTGCTGGCGGAGAGCTTTTGCGTCGGCCAGCAGAGGCTCGGCGTCGATGTTGAGCTCGCGGAAAAGTTCGGGGTTGCCGAGCGCGAGGTGATTGCCGTCGACGACTCCGGTGACGCCTTTGCCGGTGGACGAGTGGAAGTCGGCGACCGGCGTGAGGCTGAGATGCCGGGCCTCGGCTCCTTTGACGATCGCGGCGGCGAGGGGGTGCTCGCTGGATCGCTCGAGGCTGGCGACGAGTTGCAGCAGTTTGTCCTGCTCGAAGCCGGGCTGGGGAGCGACCTGGTCGAGCGTGGGTTTGCCCTCGGTGAGGGTGCCGGTCTTGTCGACGAGCAGCGTGTTGACCTTGCCGAAGGTTTCAAGCGCCTCGGCGTTGCGGATCAGGATGCCGGCGGAGGCTCCGCGGCCGGTGCCGACCAGGATGGCCATGGGCGTGGCGAGGCCAAGCGCGCAAGGACACGCGATGATCAGCACGGCGACGGCGTTGACCAGGGCGTGCGGCAGGCGAGGCTCGGGACCGGCAAACGACCAGACCAGGAAGGTGATGACGGCGGCCAAGAGGACGGCGGGGACGAAGTACGAGGCAACGCGGTCGGCGAGCCGCTGAATAGGCGCGCGCGAACGCTGGGCCTGGCTGACCATGGCGACGATCTGCGCGAGCAGGGTGTCGGAACCGATGCGCTCGGC
>CAXSDM010000070.1:10675-15283 GCA_964235575.1 uncultured Acidobacteriaceae bacterium
TGTCTTCTTCGCCGGTGCTTTCGCGCGGCTCGAGCGCCATGCCGCACTTAGGGCAGACGCCGGGGCCGAGTTTGTGGACCTCGGGATCCATGGGGCAGATGTACTCGGCCTGCTGCTCGGCTTTGGTCGGCGCGGCGGCGATGGCTGGTTTCGGGGCGAGGAACTTTTGCGGATCGGCCTGGAACTTTGCGGCGCAGCCTTTCCCGCAGAAGAAGTAGGACTCTCCTTCGTGTTCAACGACCGCGGCGGCTTTGGCGGGGTCGACCTTCATGCCGCAGACCGGATCGAGCTTAGTTTCGGTCATCCCATGGCCTCCTTCCAGCCGGCCTGGATGAGCAGCTTGTTCATGGGCGCGGCGGTCATGAAGCCGAGAATCATCGCTATCTGCATCATGAACCAGTAGGCCGGGTTGTTTGGATGCAGATGCGGCCTGGGGAAGAAGACGAAGAAGACCAGCGCTATCCAGCTATACATGCCGAGCTGGAAGGCGACGATGGAGAGGGTGTCGGCCTTGATGGCGGCCCAGATGGCCTGAAGCGGAGGCAAATGGCGCATGGGCTGAATGCTGAAGTACTGGAAGACGATCCCGAGGGCCCAGGCGGCGATGAAGTCGAAGACGAAGCTGGCCCAGAGCGCGGAGCCAAAGAGGGTGACGGCGAAGGCGAAGAGCGTGAACTCGACGATCACATCCGCGATGGTGCAGCCCGAGCCGCAGTGGCTGGCGGCGACGGCAATCTGCGGCCAGGTGGGCTTGTTGGGCTTCTGCTGTTCTTGCTGCTGCGGCTTGCTCTTTGGCTTTGCGTTCGGCGCATCCTCGGCCATGGGGCGCCCGAGATGCAAATAGCCCCATATCGCGAAGACGCTGAGATAGAGCGCGGTCACCGGCCAGACAATGTTCATGATGGCCATCTTTTGCGGATGACGAAGGACGTCGATTGCGATGAAGAGCGCACAGGCGAAGGCTATGCCGAGCGAGATCCAGGAAATCATTGCGAGCATCAGTTGCTTCCTCCCGGCGCCGTAGGAAGATTGATGCTGGTCGCGTCCGAGCCGACGCTCATCGGTTCGTCGAGCGCATTCATCAGCGTGTAGTTTTCGAGCGCGATGGCGGCCTGCCAGGCCTGGTTGAGCGCCTGCACGTAGCCAAGCTGAAGCGTAAAGAGGAGGCGCTGTGCGGCGAGCACGTGCGGGTACGTCTGCGCCATCTGCTGGTATTTGAGCACCTCCAGCTGGTAGGCGCGGCGCGCCCGGGGCAGCATCTCGGTGCGGTACTTCTCGGCCGTATAGCGTGCGGTCTGGTATTGCTGGGCGAGCGGCTCGGCGCGGTTGCGCGTCAGCAGCTGGGTGCGGGTCACGTCCTGGCGGGCGCGCTCTAGCTCCACGCGGGCTGCTTCGATGTTGCCCTGGTTGCGGTTCCAGAGCGGAAGCTGGACGCCGGCCTCGACGAAGCTCTCCGGGCCGGCCTTGAGGTTGGTCGCGCCGAGTACCTCGCCCGAGTACCACTCGCCAGCCTTCAGGTTCAGGTTGGGCACCTTCTCCCGCTGGGCGGACTTCAGGCGCGCCTCGGCTAGGGCGACGTTGGCCTGGGCCTGCCGGACCGTGGGACTTTGCTCGGCGTCGGTGACGACGACCGCCTCGGCGTCGAGCTGCGGTGGGGAGACCAGCTCTCCGGTGAGGGGATGCGCATCGAGCGCCGCCTGGCCTGCGGAGGTCGCGAGCTGGGCGAAGGTGGCGAGGAACATCCGCTGTGCGTTGACGAACTCTACCTTCGCCTGCTCTGCCGCGATCTCGGCCGTGAGGACATCGGAGGCGTCGGCCTGGCCCACACGCTCGAGCTCATGCGCATTGGTCTCGGCGTCGAGCGCTACCTTGAGCAGGCGGTCTTCAATGATGACGGACTGTTGGGCGGAGAGTGCGTCGAAGAAGGCGCGGCCGACGTCGTTGTGCACGCGGGCGCGCTGGATCTCGACGGCTAGTTCGTTCGAGCGGCCCTCAGCCCGGTAGATGTCACGACGGAGCGCGAGCTTGCGGCCGAGGACGAACTCCTGCGAGAAGAAGGCGCCCTCCTCGCCGCCGTGGTATTCGCCTCCGCGGATGTGGTCGCCGGAGTAACCCACGATGGGGTTGGGTGGAAGCCCGGCCTGGCGCGCCTGCTGCTCGGACCGGTCCAGATTGCGCTGGGCCTGGGCGAGGGTGGGGTTGGTCTTGTCGGCCAGCGCGAGAAAGCTCTCGACGGCCATCGGCTCGCGGCTGACGAGGGCATGCAACAACTCCGGCGCGGGCAGGTCTGTGCCGGTTGCAAAGCCGACCGCTTCGGGCTCCTGCAGATCCTGGATGGGGAGCTTGAGGGAGCCGGCGTCGCTCGCGGGTGCGGGCTTGCTGGCGGGCTGACCGGCCTGCTGCTGGACGGACTGTTGCTGGACGGACTGCTCCATGCTGGTGGCCGCGGCTTTGGCCTTCGCGTCACCGGCGTCGTGGCCCATGCCTCTCATATCGGCGGGCATGGGGTCGGGCGGGTTGGGGGTGTGGTTCGGTTTGGGAGCCGGCGTGGCCTGCTGCGGTTTGGCGGGTGGCGGGTCCATCTTCATGCCGGGCATGTTGGGCATGGACTGCTGCCCGAGTAAGCGTGAAGCGGCGACCAGGGTGAGGCTCAGGGCCAGGCCGTGCTTCGTGAGGGATTTGTGCCGGTGCGGGACAAATACAGGGATTCTCGCTTCGCCAGAATGACGACGGGGGGAGTGTAGATTGTGGTGGATTTTCATCGCGCCTCCTGCCGTGCGGCTTGCGCAAGATAGAGCGAGGCGTAGGGATCGGCCGGGCGCCTGGCGTCACGCATGGCGGCGACCACCTGGTCATACTGCTCAGGCGGAAGCACGCGCACGAACGTCATCATGCCCTGCATGAAGCGGCTCCAGTTGGGGCGCAGGCCCAGGTTCTCGGGTTTCTCGACCAGCCGTTCCATGTTCATCATGGGGCCTTCCATGTAGGCGTCCTGGGGGAAGTTGGGGACGTTGTTGGCGTTTGGCGAGGTCTCGCTCGCCTGGGCCATCATGCTTTGGTCGCCCATGTCGAAGGCGTCCAGATTGCGCTGCTGGAGCTGGCTGAGCTTCGGCTGTTTGTTCATTTGCTCGCTGCGTATGCCCATCATGCCGGCGTCGAGCCCGGTGTTGGCGAGCGGCCCATTGGGCGCGGTGGCTTCCGTTCCGCCGCCGAGCGCGGGGGAGGGAATCGCGGGATCGGAGGCTGCGTTCGCCGGCGCCATGGACATCATCATCGGCTTGCCTCCGCCCATGTCCATGCTCTGCATGGCGTCGCCGTCCTGGCCGCGGGCTGTCATGCGGCCGTGGCTGTCGTCGCCGCGCAGGCCCTGGCCTCCGGGGAAGCCGGCCATGCGCGTCATGGGGCCGGCCTGAGACGACATCTGGTTCATCATGTGGTGGGGCAGGTGGCAGTGCAGCATCCAGTCGCCGGGATTGTCCGCCACGAACTCGACGGTGCGGCTCTGCGCTACGCCGACCAGCACCGTGTTGCCGGGCCACCAGGCCGTCTCCGGGATACGGCCGCCCTCGGTTCCGGTCACGTAGAAGGTGTGTCCGTGCAGGTGCATCGGGTGGTGATCCATGCCGAGGTTGACAAAGCGGATGCGTACGCGCTCGCCCTGGCGCACGATCAGCGGCGTGGACGATGGGCCGGCTTTGCCGTTGAGCAGAAGCCAGTTGAACTCCATCATCTGCGTGTTGGGGGTGGTGGCGTTCGGCAGGACGGCGTACTCCTGCAGATGGACGACGAAGTCCTTCTCGCAGTGCGGGCGGTAGGGCGTGCGCGGATGCATGACGAAGGCGCCGAGCATGCCGGCGAGCTCCTGCATGGCCATGTGCGAGTGATAGAAGTACGTGCCTTCCTGGCGGATGACGAAGTTGTAGGTGAAGCTCTCGCCGGGGCGCACGGGCTCCTGGCTGATGCCGGGCATGCCGTCGGTGCCGATGGCGTCTTCGAAGCCGTGCCAGTGCATGGAGGTGGGCTCGGGCAGCTCGTTTTTGAGGATGACGCGGACCTTGTCGCCCTGCGTGACCTGGATGGTGGGGCCGGGCGCGGAGCCGTTGTAGCCCCAGACGTCGATGGTCTTGTTGGGCGCGATCTGGCGGCGGAAGACGTGCGCGGTGAGGCGAAAGACTTTGGTGTCGCCGTCCATCTCGAAGGGCAGGTCGCCGACGTCGGTGGTCACGACCGGCGTAGTTGCGACCGGGCCGGCGTGGGTGTCGACTTTCGAGAGCGAGCCGCTGCTGATGCCTTCGTAGCCTCCACGGGCGGGGACCTGGGGCAGGGGGTTAGCGGTGGAGGCAGCGGCGGTGTTGCGGGCCAGCAGAGCCGCGCTGAGGCCAAGGGTACTTTGCAGGAAAGAACGGCGATTCGCCATGAGACAGCTCCCGGGTGAGGCTTGCGCTAAGGGGAGTCGCGGGGAAGCGAGATCGCCGGAGGAAGAAAATTACGGCGGCCGGTCCACCGGCGACATGGAAGTGTCGTCGGACAGGAACCGGACTAGACGCGGGTGAGGATGTGAAGGGAGACGGGTGAGGCCAGGCCAGCGCGCGGGGGGCCTCGCACGGC
>CAXSDM010000071.1:0-15276 GCA_964235575.1 uncultured Acidobacteriaceae bacterium
GAGGCGGTCATGCGCACATCCTGCTGCATGGCGAGCAGCTTGCCTTCGGCGGTCGCGCCCAGCTTGATCTGGTTGACCGTGCTCGGACGCCCACCGACGGGTCCGAACATCTGGTCGCGGTCAAGCACCAGCTTCACCGGCTTGCCCGTAACCTTGGCAGCCATGACGGCAAGCGGCAGATGCGACCACGAAGAGCCCTTCGAGCCAAAACCGCCGCCGGTGTTCGGGCACTCGACGCGTACGAAGTCGAGCGGGATGTTGAACAGCTTCGCGACCGTCATCTTGACGCCGGAGATGTACTGGGTCGAGTCGTAGAGGTTGAGCTTTTCACCCTCCCACCAGGCGATGGTGGCGTGCGGCTCCATCGGATTGTGGTTTTGGATCGGTGTAATGTAGGTCTGTTCCAGGATCACCGAGGACTTGCCGAACCCGGCCGTAAGGTCACCGCGCTTGTTGCCGGCGGGCTCCTTGCCGGGGTTCTTCGGCCAGCGAGCCTCCGCCAGCCGGCCGTGGAAGTCGAGCTTGGCTGGCTGCGCGTTGTACTTGATCTTGAGCTGGCGCGCGGCAAAGCGAGCCTCGGGAAGCGACCGGGCCACCACCAGCGCGATCGGCTGGCCGTTGTAGCTCACGTTGGCATCCTGGAGAACGGTTAGGTTGCGGCGCGCCGGAGGCTGCGGCGGAGGCATGGGCAGCTTGGGCGCGTTGAACGGAGTCAGCACAGCCACTACCCCAGACGCCCGTTCGGCCGCCGTGCGATCGATCGATGCCACCGTCCCGTTCGCAATGGTCGACTGCACGATGTACGCGTAGAGCAGGTCCTTCGACGAAAACGGTTCCTTGAACTCGGCCGCGTACTTGGCCTTGCCCGTGACTTTCGACAGGCCTTCGTAGCGGTGATCCATCTGCCGAAGACGCGGGTTTGGAGTGTCCTGCTTCGTTGTTTCCTGGCCCATCATGCTTGTGCTCCTGTTCCTGCGGCGGCGACGGTCAGGGCGCGGACTATGCCCTGCTTTGCCATCTCGATCTTAAACGTATTGTGCTCGTAGCCTTTCGCCCCGCGCAGAGCGATCTCAGCGGCCTGGGCAAAGGTTTGCGCCTTCGCAGGCTTCCCAGCGAGCGCACGCTCCGCTTCGAGCGAACGCCAGGGCTTGTGCGCGACTCCGCCCAGAGCCATGCCCGCGGACTTGATCGTAGCCCCGTCCATCTCCAGGCCGGCAGCCACCGAGATCAGCGCAAAGGCGTAGCTGTTGCGGTCGCGCGCCTTCAGGTAGTAGGCGTTGCGGGCAAAGCGCGGCGCGGGTAGGGTGACGGCGGTGATGAGCTCGTCCGGATGCAGATTGGTCTCGATCTGCGGCGTGCTGCCGGGCAGGCGGTAGAAGTCGGCCACGGGGATGCTGCGCTTGCCCTTCGGCCCCTGGACCAGGATCGTCGCTTCCAGCGCTGCCATGGCGACGTTCATGTCCGAGGGGTTGGTGGCAATGCAGGTCTCGGCGCTGGCCGGGCCCTTGTCGGTCTGGCCGAGAATCGCGTGGATGCGGTTGTAGCCCTGGATCGCTCCGCAGCCGGAGCCGGGCGCGCGCTTGTTGCAGGCCGGAAAGCTGATGTCCGTGAAGTAGTAGCAGCGGGTGCGCTGCAGCAGGTTGCCTCCGGTGGTCGCCATGTTGCGCAGCTGCGGTGAGGCGCCGCTGAGCAACGCCTGCGAGAGCAGGGGATAGCGCTGGCGGATCAGCGGGTGGTCGGCAAGCTCGGAGTTGCGGACAACCGCGCCGATGGTCACGCCGCCATCCGGGTTCGAGGTGATCTCGGTCAACGTCAGGTGATTAATGTCGACCAGCGTCGACGGTGTCTCGACGCCGTACTTCATCAGGTCGACAAGGTTGGTGCCGCCGGCGAGAAACTTGGCCATCGGTACAGAGCCGGCGTGGATGGCGGCATCGGGGGCGGAGACGCGTTCGTAGTTGAAGGGATTCAAGCGCGGGCTCCTTTGGGCAGACCGGATCCGGGCTGCGATTGGGCGTGGCGGACAGCCGCGACGATGTTGGGGTAGGCGCCGCAGCGGCAGATATTGCCGGACATGCGCTCGCGAATCTCGTCGTCCGAGAACTGAGGCGCATCCGTCTGGCCGCTGTGCCAGCTGACGATCGAAAGATTGTGCTTGGCGAACTCGTCAATGGCCGCGACCGCAGAGCAGATCTGGCCCGGGGTGCAATAGCCGCACTGGTAGCCGTCATGCTCCAGAAAGGCGGCCTGAACCGGATGGAGGTTCTCGATTCCGTCACCATGGGCAAGGCCTTCGATCGTCGTGACCTGGGCTCCATCGGCGGCGCAGGCGAGCGTCAGGCAGGCGTTGACGCGGCGGCCGTCGACCAGCACCGTGCAAGAGCCGCACTGGCCGTGGTCGCAGCCCTTTTTGCTTCCGGTCAGGTCGAGATTTTCGCGCAGCGCGTCAAGCAGCGTCGTCCGCGTGTCGATCGTCAGCGGATGCGTGGCACCGTTCACCATTAGGGTGATGGCCTTGGTCTGCTCCGGACGCACGGGCTGAGCGAGCGCGGGAAGGCCGACCGCGGTAGCCGCCGAAAGGACGCCGGCACCCTGGATAAAGGTGCGCCGGGAGAGGGCAAACTCAGGGGAGGATTGCTCCTCGTCCTGCTCGAATTCCGTTTCAGAGAAAGTGGTCGGGGGCATTGTTTACCTCGGGGAAGTTGCGTTAGCAGAACAGGCCACAGGCCTTGACAGAGAGGTAGATGGACGGGCGGTCGGAAAAGATTCCCGTGACTGGCGGACCCCGTCTTAAAAAGTAAGCGAGTTGCACGAGATTGCGCCGAATCGAATCCTGCACGGCGAATGTTTCGGCTGCTTGTAAGGAGTTTACGCGCACCTTCTGCGTCTTCGCAGGCCGACGATCCGTATACAACAGCGTTACCCAAAATTCAACCCAAGTCAGCGAGCCGGCATGCCCGGGTCGCGGGAGAGCTTCGTGATTCGTTTCGATGTGCGTTCTGGACTGGTGTTACTGGCGGCAATGAGCCTGACGGCGGCGACAGCCTCCGCGCAGAATCCGACCGGGCGGCGAGGCGCGGCCACCGGGACCGAACCGGGCCAGGCAGCCTCCACCGGTGCAGCGCCCGAGCCGAGCCTGCCCATCCCGCCCGAGACCTCGTCCGTTACCAAGCACGACTGGAACGCCGGCGGCACGACCATCCACTACACGGCCACTGCGGGCAACCTGCTCGTCCGGGATGAGGCCGACAAGCCGATCGGCAGCATCTTCTACACGGCGTACACCGCCGATGGAGCCGACCCAAGGACCCGGCCCGTGACATTCTTCTACAACGGAGGTCCGGGTTCGGCAACCATCTGGCTGCACATGGGTTCGCTCGGACCGATCCGCGTCATTACGGACAGCCCGAAGGCGACCGGCCCGGCCCCGTTCCACTGGGTGCAGAACGAGTCCAGCCTCATCGACCGGAGCGACCTGGTCTTCATCGACGCGCCCCTGACCGGCTTCTCGCGGGCCGTCGGCAAAGGCACGCCGAAGGACTTCCAGGGCGTCGACGAGGACGTACGGGCGTTCAATAAATTCCTTACGCGCTACATCACGGTCAACCAGCGTTGGAACTCCCCCAAATTCCTGTTCGGCGAGTCGTACGGCACAACGCGTTCCGCCGCGCTGGTCGCGTCTCTTAACAATGATGGCATCGAATTCAACGGAGTAACACTCCTCTCGTCGATCCTGAACTACAACGAACGTGCGCCCGGCTACGACATTCAGGAGGTCGGCTACTTCCCGTCGTTTGCGGCCATTGCGTACCAGCACAAGAAGGTAAAGGCGACCGGTTCGATGGCCGAATGGGTGGAGCAGGCCCGGCAGTTTGCCAGCGGACCCTACCTCGTCGCGCTGCACAAGGGCGACAAGCTGCCGCCGGCGGAGTTCGACGCGATCGCGCAAAAGGTGGCGTCGTTCACCGGGCTCAGCGTCGCGTACGTGAAGGAGAGCAATCTCAGGATCAACTCGACGCGCTTCCGCAAGGAGCTGCTGCGCGACGAAGACGAGATCCTGGGCCGGTACGACGCGCGCTTTGAGGCTCTGGACGCGGACCCTGCAGGCGAGAATCCGGGCTTCGACCCGTCCGACACCGGGATCACCGGTGTCTATGTCGGCGCGTTTCACCAGTACCTCGTGCAGGAGTTGAAGTTCATGACCGACGAGCCCTATCTTCTGCATTCGGCAGGAGGTGGCGGCGCGTGGAACAACAACCACGTCCCGAGCGGAGCCGGCGGTGGCGGTGGCGGCTACGGCGGGCGCGGACAGCAGCAGCCGGACGTGGCGGTCGACCTGGCGGATGCGATGCGGAAGAACCCAAAGCTGCGGGTCTTCTCGGCCAACGGGTACTTCGACCTGGCTACCCCGTTCTTCAACACCGAGTACGACCTGCACCACATGCTGCTGCCGCCGTCGATCGCCAGCAACATCCAGTTCGGCTACTATCCCGCCGGCCATATGGTGTACCTGAACGTGGAGGCCCTCAAAATGTTGAAGGCCGACATGGAGAAGTTCTACAGCGAGTCCACCCAGAAGTAAGCGCCGAGACGCGGTTGATTCCTCCGCGTCTTCGGCTTAATATAGATAGAGATTTAAAAAAGGACGGATGGATGGCGAAGCGTCGTGGTAATCCAAATTGGGGGAAGCCGGAGCCGATCGGCCCAGTGGTTCCGACTGTTACCTCCTTTGAGCAGGTGGTCAAGGAGTTCAAGCTGACTCCGGACCAGTACATCCGGTCCACGCGGCTCCGGGAGTGGGCGCGCCGGAACAAGAACTCGAAGTACATCCCGGAGGCGCTGCTCGAAGCCTGGGGATTTGAGATTGAGTCTACACTCTAAGCCGACCATATTCTGCGACCGACGCCGCCTTTGCTGGGCGGCGTCGCCGTGTCTCGGGTAATAATATCTTCATGGTCAGCAACGACGCATCGTTCGCCACGATCGAGCAGGCAATCCAAGCTATTCGCGCCGGTAAGATGATCGTCGTTGTCGACGACGAAGACCGCGAAAACGAAGGCGACCTGACGCTCGCGGCCGAGTTCGTCACGCCCGAGGCCATCAACTTCATGGCGAAGTACGGCCGCGGCCTGATCTGCCTGACCCTGACCGAGGAGCGCGCCGACTACCTGCGGCTGGGACCCATGTCGAGCGAGAACACCTCCCGCTTCGGCACCGCCTTCACCGAAAGCATCGAAGCCCGCGAAGGCGTGACCACCGGCATCTCCGCCGCGGATCGCGCCCACACCATCAAGGTTGCGCTCGATTCGCGTTCCACCGCCCAGGATCTGGCTCGGCCCGGCCACGTCTTTCCGCTACGCGCGCGCAGGGGCGGCGTGCTGGTGCGCGCCGGGCAGACCGAAGCCTCGGTCGACCTCGCGCGCATGGCCGGACTCATCTCGGCCGGGGTCATCTGCGAGATCATGAACGACGACGGCACCATGGCGCGGGTTCCCGACCTGGTCAAGTTCTGCTCCGAACACGGCCTGCTGATGGTCACGGTCGCCGACCTGATCCGCTATCGCCTGCAGCATGAGCGCTCCATCCAGCGCGTAGGCGAGGGCGTCCTGCCCACCGCGCACGGCGAGTTCCGCATGATCGCGTACGAGAACGAGATCGACCAGGGCGAGTCGCACGTGGCGCTGCTCATGGGCGATGTCACGACCGAAAAAGCCATTCCCGTGCGCGTTCACACCCACTCGCTGGCCGAGGACGTCTTCGGGCTGGCCGGCGCGGATCACCGCAGCCTGATCGATGAGTCGCTGCGCATCATCGCCCAGTCCGGGTGCGGAGCCTTCGTCTATCTGCATAACGGCACGCGCGGCTTCGGAATCGACCGCACCGTCGAGCCCCATCGCATCCTCTTTCAGCGGGAGCAGCGCGCCCGCGAAGGAGAAGACCGCAGCACCCGGACGTTGCGGCAGGTCGGCCTCGGCGGCCAAATCCTCTCCGACCTCGGCATCCGCCGCATCCGCCTGCTCACCAATACGCCGACCCACGTTCCCGCGCTGCAGGGCTTTGGCATCGAGATCGTCGAGCAGGTGGCGATCCCCACCGACGCCGCGCCTAAGTTGACGATCGCCGGGGCGAAGTAACCTCAAGCACGACCGTTCTGCCATAGATTGCTCAACCCGCGCGCCTCCATCTCCGCCTCAAAACCGCACTGATCGACATAGCGGATCGCCTGCATGCCCGCCGCAAGTGCCCCCTCGACATTGTCCTCGCGATCGTCCACAAACAAAATCCCGGCTGGCGGAACGCCCAAACCGTCCGCAGCATGTTGGTAAATCTCCGCCTCAGGCTTGGCCAGCAGCAGCGTATGCGACCATAGCAGCAAATCGAAGTGCGCCAGCCATGGAAACGAGTCAAGCACCCCCGTCATCATGGCGTCGCCCAGGTTCGAGAGAATCCCGGTCTTCGTCCCCGCCATCTGCAGGCGCTGCGCCCAATCGATCATTGGCTGGTTCGGCTGCGTCCAGAGCGCCGTATCGGCCTCAACCAGCGCCGCAACCTGCGCATTCCCAAGCGCTAAACCGGCATGCTTTCCTGCCTCCAGCCAGTAGGCCTCGCCGGTGTAGGTGCCGCGATCGTACCCGCGCCGCGGAGCCCAGTACGCAGCGGAGAAATCCTCCTCGGAAAGCCCCGTAACCTCACGCATCCGCGCCCACGCCGGAGGATGCGGCGGCCCGGTCAACACCTGGCCATAATCGAACAGAACGGCAGAAATAAAGGCGGACACAGCCCTATTGTAGGCGAGAATTTGGCCGATAGACTCAGTAGATGAGTCGCTTCTCCGCGCGCACGGCCTGGAACACCGACGAGAGCGCCCTGGCCCGTGCCGTGCGCAAGGCCCGGGAGCAGGGAAGGGAACTGGTCGACCTGACCGTCTCAAATCCGACCATCTGCGGCTTCGATTATCCGCCGGACGAGCTGCTCGGGCCGCTCAGGAATGCTGCTTCGCTGGTCTACGATCCCGACCCGCGCGGACTTCTGCTCGCCCGCCAAGCCGTAGCGGCCTACTATACGGACCATCGGGCGGAGGTAGCCCCGGGTCAGCTGATCCTGACGACCAGCACCAGCGAGGCATACAGCTTCCTCTTTCGGCTGCTCTGCGATTCCGGCGACGCCGTTCTGGTTGCTCAACCCAGCTACCCTCTCTTTGATTTCCTGGCCGATCTCGACGACGTGCGCCTGGACAGCTTTCCGCTCTTCTACGACTTCGGCTGGTGGATTGATTTTGCGGAACTCGAATGCAGGATCACGCCGCGCACCCGGGCCGTCCTCCTCGTCCACCCCAACAATCCAACCGGTCACGCAACCGGCACAGCGGAACGCGAACGCCTGCAGGAGCTCTGCGCCAGGCACGGATTGGCCCTGATTGTCGATGAGGTGTTCCTGGATTACGGGCTCGCGGGCGAGGTTCCAAGCTTTGCCGCAGGCCCGCATCCGGGACTGACCTTCGTCGTGAGCGGCCTAAGCAAGATCGCGGCACTGCCGCAGATGAAGGTCGGCTGGCTGGCCTGCTTCGGGCCTCCGGATCTGCGTAGAGAAGCGCTGGCCCGCCTGGAGGTGATTGCGGACACCTTCCTGTCCTTGAATGCGCTGGCGCAGCACGCGCTTCCACACTGGCTCGCCGCCAGATATGCGATTCAGCCCCAGGTCCTCGACCGGGTCAGGACGAATCTCGCCCAGTTCGCGGCCTTTCCCCGCTTACAAAGTCTGCGTCTCGAAGCCGGTTGGAACGCGATCCTGAAGCTCCCGCACACCGTGGCCTCAGACGAACCTGCGCTCAATCTGATCCGCGGGCCGGGGGTGATCACGCATCCTGGCGCCTTCTACGGATTGCCCGGTTACCGGTACGTGGTGATAAGCACAATCGGGCACGTGGAAATCACTAAGAATGGTTTAAAGAAGCTGAACGCTTGGTGTGAATCCAGCGAGTTAACAGAGGGTCGATCGGGAGCAAGTCAAACTTGAACAAAGATCGTGCAACTCATTCCATTCACAGACTTTGCAGGAAGGGATTTCTTTCCCGCTCCCGCTCGATCGATGTAGTCTCGCCATGGCCAGGGATGACCAGGGTTGGGTCAGGAAGCACCAGCAGGCGTTCATGAATGGACCGGATCAGCGCCACGCCGTCGCCTCCGGGCAGGTCCGAGCGGCCCACCGAACCGGCGAACAGCGTGTCTCCGCTCAGCAGCAGCGACTCCGATGGAAAGTAGAGGCACATGCTTCCCGGCGTATGCCCCGGCGTATGCAAGGTGACGCCGTCGATACCGTCCACATGCACCGGGAGCTCGTCGGTCAGGTCCGCATCCGGCGCCGACACCTCCGGAGCCGCCATGCCCAGCCACGCCGCCTGCGCATCCATCATCGCGACCAGCGGCAGGTCGCGTCGGTTGTACAGGATGGCCGCTCCGGTCAATCGCTGCAGTTGCTGCGCGCCGGCAATGTGGTCGATATGAGCGTGGGTGACGAGGATCTGCTTGACGGTCAGGCTATGCTTGGCCAACAGCGCGAGAATGCGGGGGAGGTCGTCGCCGGGATCGACGACAATGGCTTCGAGCGATTGCTCATCGCCGAGGATGGTGCAGTTGCATTGCAGCAGGCCGACCGGAAACGTCTCGCGGATCATCTCAGCCCTCCGCGTGACCGACTATTTCTTCGGGGCAGGCGTGCTTTGCGTGGACTTGATGTTCGACAGCACCGAGCGGTCCGAGCCGCCGGTGCGGGAGAGAACGATCGTGAGGCCGATCGAGGTAATCATGAAGATCACCGCTGCATAGCTGGTCAGCTTCGTCAGCAGGTTCGCGGCGCCGCGCGGACCGAAGGCGGTCTGCGAACCCTGTCCGCCGAACGCGCCGGCAAGATCGGCCGACTTGCCCGTCTGCAACAGAACGACGCCGATCAGAAACAGGCTGATGATGACATGAAGCGTGACGAGCAGATAAAGAAGAGCGGTCATGGGCGGTACGAACCTTTGGTGCCCGAAGGCGGAGATCTGGTGCGGAGGAGGGGACTTGAACCCCTATGCCTTGCGGCGCTAGCACCTCAAGCTAGTGCGTCTGCCAATTTCGCCACCTCCGCAGGGAGCCGGGCCGGGCGCAACGATAAGCGTTGGCTTAGGTCCGGTGTGACGCGATCCGAGGTCAATTGTAGCATTCAGGCTTGTGCCGTCCAGCCCCTGAGCCGCTCAGAAAAAGTGCAGCAACTCCGCGAACGAGGTCAGCTCCAGCAGCTGCCGGTCTGCGGGCGGCGCGGCCACCGCTTCATGCTCCAGCACCCAGGTAAAGTCGTGCGGGATGAACACCGCGTTCAGGCCCGCCGAAAGCGCCGGATTGATGTCCGACTTGGGGCTGTTGCCGATCATCCAGCTGCGCTCCGGCTCGCAGGCGTGATGCGCGACCAGGGCGCGGTACGCGGACACGGTCTTCTCCGGGAGCACCTCCACGCCAACAAAATAGTGCTCCAGGCCGGAGCGCTCGAGCTTGTCCCGCTGCTCGGCTGTGTCGCCCTTGGTGACCAGGATCAGGCGGTGCCGCTCGGCCAGCCGCGGAAGCGTCTCGGCGATCTCCGGCAAAAGCTCGATCTCCTGCGTCCCAATCGAATCGACGAAGCTGACGATGCGCTCGTGCTTGTCGGGGGTGACGGGTCCGGTCGTCAGCTGTTCAAAGCACGCGATCAGCGACCTCCGGAAGCTCATGAGGCCGTACCCGTGCTCGCGAATCGTGGCCCGTTCGATCAGGTTCAGCCGCTCGCGTACCTCTTCCGGGGTATGGACGCGGTGATCGAGAAAGGAGATAAAGGCGGAGATGGCCCGCTCAAAGTAGATATTGTTTTCCCAAAGCGTGTCGTCGGCGTCGAAGAGCAGCGTCTGCGGTGTCTGTTCGGTAGAGGAGGTCATCACAGATCGATTGTAGCGAGAGCGGTTCGGGTGAGGTATGCCTCGTCTGTGCCACACATGGGGCAGTTTCGCTGCGAAAACCGCGGATCCCTTGAGGTTTATGATGATCTCTGCCTGGATGGCATCACCATCCCTGTTTCCACGTGTTCACCGCCTGCGAAAGGGTTCCCGATGGCGCCGGAGATCGGCCGGAAATACGGACCGTACGAGATACTCGGCCAACTCGGCGGGGGCGGCATGGGGTACGTCTTTCGCGGCTGGGATGCACGCTTGCATCGTGAAGTGGCCATCAAGCTGCTCCACACCGAGTACGCCATGCCCGGCATGCGGGAGCGCTTCCTGCGCGAGGCCCGCGCTGCCTCCGCGCTGAACCACCCCCACATCTGCACTGTCTTCGATATCGGCGAGCAGGACGGCGACCCCTACCTGGTCATGGAGCTGCTCGAGGGCGAGACCCTGCGCGATCGTATGCACCACGGCAGCCTGCCGGTAGACGAGCTGGTCTGCATCGCACGCGAGGTCGCCGAAGCGCTCGGCGCCGCGCATGCCAAAGGCGTCGTCCACCGCGACATCAAGCCGGCCAACATCTTCCTCGTCCACAAGCCCAACAAAGGCATCCAGGCCAAGGTGCTCGACTTCGGACTGGCCAAGATCGATAAAGACGGCCCGGGCGCGCGTGCCTCCCGCTCGCTCGATCTCACCGCGGTCGGATCGACCGTCGGAACCCTCGCCTACATGTCTCCCGAGCAGGCGCGCGGCGAACCGCTCGACTCCCGCTCGGACCTCTTTTCGCTCGGCGTCGTCATGTATGAGATGGCCACGCGGCGCATCCCCTTCCAGGGCGCGACCAGCGCGCTGGTCTTTGTGCAGCTCCTGAACCATCCTCCGGAGCCCGTCCGCAGCTGGAACGAGGCCATCCCGCGTGAGCTCGAAAAGATCATCCTTAAGCTGATGGCCAAGGAGCGAACCGCGCGCTTCCAAACGGCGCACGAGCTCGAAGAAGCCCTGACCAAGCTCTCGGAGAAGAACGCGGGCTGGCTCCGCAAAGCGGTCTCGACCGTGCCGCTGGTGCGCAGCTCCGATCCGGGAGTGCGAGACCGGCGGCTGCCGCAGCGGCGCGATTCCGAGATCGACGCGGCCCGCGATCCCTCCACGCCCCGGTTCCCGCTTCGACCCGCCCCGCGAACCCCGGACAGCTCGCCCTCCGGTCCTACGTCGAGGCCCTCGGCCGGCGCACAGGTTCTGCGTCCGGTGGCGCGCCTCCCAAGCTCGGATCGACTGGCGCAGCCCGGCGGTGAGCGCGCAGGGTTTGCCGCGCCCAGCTTCGCCTCTGGAGCCGCCGCCGAGCCCTCCGGGGCAGGGCTGGCCGTCGCCCAGGAGTCCCGCAGCCGCGCCGTTCCTATTAGCTCCACCTCGCGCCCGTCGCGCTCTGCCGTGGAGGAGCCGCTGACGGACCTGCCCGGACTCTTTGAAGACGAGGAATCCAGGCCCACACGCGGCCTCCGTTCGCTGGCCGGTCCCGCGCGCCTGGCGATCGTCACCGCAGCCCTGCTGGCGCTGGTCGCCGGCTGCATCCTGCTCTTTAAACGTGGACCCTTCCGCCAGCCGCTGGTCGCCGATCAGGACTCCGTTATCCTTACGGAGCTCGACAATCGGACCGGTGACCCGCTCCTCAACGGCTCTATCGGCCAGGCTCTGCAGCTTGCCCTGGCGCAGTCGCCCTACCTGATCCTGCGCAGCGCGGACTCCTACCAGCTCGCGCGCCGCGCCCTCCTCTCCGAGACCGGCCTCAGCGGCGGACAGCCTCTGGCGCAGCGGGCCGCTCTGCGCACCGGAGCCAAGTTTTATCTCTTCGGCGCCATCTCCGGCATTGGCCCTCCCTACCTCATCCACGTCGACCTGCTCCAGACCGCCTCGAACGACGTGCTGGCCAGCGCCGAGCAGAAGGCCACCAGCCTCGACACGGTCCCGGCAGCCATCGACCAGCTGGCCATCTCGTTGCGCCGCCTCGCCGGCGAGAGCGACCGCTCCCTCCACGATTCCGCCCTGCCGCTACGCCGCGAAGCCACCGTCAGCCTCCAGGCTCTGCAGCTGCTCCATCAGGGCATCCTGGCGCTCGCAGGCCGTCAGACGCTCACCGCAATTCAGCTCTACCAGCAGGCCGCCGCCGCCGACCCACAGTTTGCCGACGTCCAGATGCGGCTTGCCGTCCTCTATCGCCGGCAGCGGGCCGAGGTCGCCTCCGCCGAAGCTGCCCGGCTGGCCCTGGCCGCGGCCCAGAACGCAAGCGAGCGGACGCGCGCTTTCGCCCAGTACGAGTACGAGGTGGACACCACCGGTGACTTTGTCCGTGCCGCCTCGGTGATCCGCGAGTACCTGAACCGCAGCCCGCACGACTCCGCTGCGCTTGAACTCCTGGCCCGGACCCTGGGCCTCGAGGGCCGGATGGCGGAGTCCCTGCAAACCGCGCAGCAGGCCTACGCCGAGAACCCGTATAACTCGGAGGCCTATCGCCAGGCGGAAAACGCTCTTCTGGCGCTCGATCGCTACGAAGCCGCCGAACAGCTGGACGCTCAAGCGCAGAAGCTCGGCATCGAGAGCAACGGACTTAACCTGACGACCATGTACCTGGAGGGCCGACAGGAGGGGCTTCCCGCCGCGGTTCGCGCCATGCAGACGGCAGCCACGAGCACGCGCTCGGGCTGGACCTATGGCCTGTACCTGGACAACATTGGCCAACTCAATGCCGGCAGTGCGGTCTGGCGGGATCGCGCGAGACGAGCCGCGCAGGTGCCCGGACTTGGTTCGGCCTCAGCTTTCATGCTGGCTCAGGGCGCGCTCGACCGCGCGCTGCTGGGCGACTGCAAGCAGGCCCTCGCGCTCGCGCACGAATCCGCCGATCATCCGCAGGGCATGAATACGCTCTTCAACGCCGGCATTGCCGAAGCGGTATGCGGCGACCAGGTCCATGCCGGGCAAATCATCGACCGCCTGCAGCAGTCTTACCCGCGGAGCTTTGCTGTCCGCGGCTTCTACCTGCCCAACCTCAAGGCCGCGCTCGCCCTGCACGACAACAATCCGTCCGCCGCGCTCGACATCCTCAAGCCGGCACGGCAGTTCGATCTCATCTCGCTCACCCCGCTGCTGCGCGGGCAGGCGCACGTCATGCTGCACCAGGTGCAGATCGGCATCGTCGATTTCCAGACCGTACTCGCGCACCGGGGCCTGCCGTTCGTGGTCGGCAGCGTCGTTTATCCGGTGGCCGAGATTGGGCTGGGCCGCGCCTTCGCCGAGATCGGCGACAAGGGCAACAGCGCTCAGGCATACCGTACCTTCCTCGACCTATGGCACTCCGCAGACGCCAACCAGCCGCTGCTGGCTGAAGCTCGAACACAGACCCGCTAAGACGTCGGCACCACACCCGGCGATCCACCGGCCGCCGCGCGCAGCCCCACCAGCGCCACCAACTCTCCGAACCTCGAGTCTTTCCTGAGCGGCTCAAATAGCGGATCGATCACCAGGTTCATCACCTGCGAATCGTGTTTCGCGCACAACTGCTCCAAATCTCTGAAGGAAGGCTCGATCATTCCCAGCTGTGCCTCCGCCTCGACCATAGCGTATGAGGGGCCTCCGGCGTGTTTGCGCCCGGCCCGCTCGGTGTCCAGGATCGATCTCCACATCGCCTGTTCTCCGCCGTGGTCAAACGACTGCTGAGCCAGCGCGATTAGGTGCCGTTGCTCGGCATTCTGCCGCAGCTCCGCAAACTTCTGCATTTCGTCCATATAGAGCTTCAGGTTGCGCGGCTGCATCAGGCTCAAATGGGCCAGCGTGCGGTGCGGCGCGGGCGCGTTCGGCTCCGTTTGGAGCAGAGCCCGCAGCAGGCGAACGGCCTCTTCACGCTGACCGCTCAGGCCCAGCGCATAGGCGCGGCTGGACTGGATCGCTGAGGAGGTCGGCTGCAGCTGCTGCGCTCGATTTAGCTGCTCGAGCGCCTCCGGGAAGCGGCCCTGGTGCGTCAGCAGGGAGCCGTACCAGAAGTGCGCGAGCGCACACGCCGGGTCCAGGCGGATCGCCTCCCGAAAGTGATTCTCGGCAAAGCCCGGATTGCGCGCGGAAAAGAAATCGATGTAGCCGAGCGACGCGTGCGCCTCCGGAAGACTCGGATCGAGTGCGATCGCCTGCGAAGCCGCCCGTTGCGCCTGGGTATACGCTTCCTCGTCCGGCACCGACGCAAACTCATGCAGCATCAGGTAGGTGTTGGCCAGCTGGGCAAAGGCCAGTGCGTGCCGGGGATTGTGCGCAATTACCTCGAGCAGGTTGTGCTTGGCCTGCTCGAGCGAGGCCGGCGTACGCTGCTCCAAAAAATACAGGCTCTGCAAATACTGCTGGTCGACCTCAGCCCTGAGCGGACTCTCAGCTTTGAGCGGCCTGTCCGCATTCGGCTTCAGAGCAGGCTCCGCTGCGACCGCCTCTTTCTTCTCCGCCGGCCTGCGCGCTACGAACGCAGCCCCGAAGACTCCGCCGGCCAGCATTAGAGTCACCGTAATCGCTCGCGCACTTCGGCTCAGGCCGGAGCGCGATGCCGACACGACCACGGCCGGCACAGGCAAAATCGCAGGTGCGTCTACACTCTCCAAGCTGGAACTCTGGACGTCCGGCTGTTCCGGCGCAAGTTCCGCCGCTGTCAGCCTAGGAGCCACGGCATCGGCGGAGAGCCACGCCTCCAGCTCCGGAACCAGGATATAGACATTGGCCCGTCCGCTTCCAGGGATGCGGCGCACAGGCAGGCCGCGCTGCTTCTCCCAGCGTTTGGCCGTGCGCTCATCGCGGCCGAGATAAGTGGCTATCTCCTTCCAGCCGTGGAGCTGGTCCTTTGCGACGTTGCTCAAGTGCGCGATCCATCCCCAAGGCAGCTATTGTAGCGCGACCCGACTTTACGCAAAGAAATGGCCCGGAGCGATCTCCGGGCCATTTCACGTTCGTCCAGCAATCTAGCCTCACTGGACTGGGGCAACCCGCCCATCCACCTCTGGCCGAATTGTATCCATCCACGGGTCGATCACGATCTTTGTAACCTGTTCCTGCTTCTTCTGCCAAATCGGGTAAAGCTTCGGCGCCTGCTCGATGCCGATGATGTGCGAGATGATGAAGCTTGGGTCAAGCTCGCCCTTCTCAATGCGCCCCAACAGCGGCTTCAGATACTTGTGCATATGGGTCTGCCCCATGTTCATGTGGATGCCCTTGCCGAAGGCTGCACCGAAGTTCACTTTGTCGAGCACGCCGCCGTACACTCCAGGCAGCGACAACGTGCCGCCCTTGCGAATAGCCTGGAT
>CAXSDM010000072.1:0-10942 GCA_964235575.1 uncultured Acidobacteriaceae bacterium
CGCTGCTGCGAGAGGGTGAAGGTGTCGCCGATGTGGCGGAGGAGGAAGCATCCGGTGCCGTAGGTGTTTTTGGCCTGGCCGGGCGCGATGCAGAGCTGGCCGAAGAGGGCGGCCTGCTGGTCGCCTGCGATGCCGGCGATGGAGATTTCGCCGAGGCCGAGCGAGGTGGTGACGGGGCCGATGATCTCGCTCGACCAGCAGACCTCGGGCATCATGCTGGCTGGAACGTTGAAGAGGCGCAGGAGGTCGGGGTCCCAGCGGTCTTCGACGATGTTGTAGAGCAGGGTGCGGCTGGCGTTGGTGCGGTCGGTGAGGTGGCGCTTGCCGTTGGTGAGATTCCAGAGAAGCCAGGTGTCGACGGTGCCGAAGGCGAGCTTGCCTTGGAGAGCGTCGGCGCGGGCTCCAGGAATGTTGTCAAGGATCCAGGCGATCTTGGTGGCGGAGAAGTAGGGGTCGAGCAGGAGGCCGGTCTTGTGGCGGATGGTGTCTTCGGCGCCGTCTGCGGTGAGTTGATCGCAGAGCGGGGCGCCGCGGCGATCCTGCCAGACGATGGCGTTATGGACGGGCTTGCCGGTTTCTCGGTTCCAGACGAGGGTGGTCTCGCGCTGATTGGTGATGCCGAGCGCGACGACATCGCGCGGCAGGAGCTGGGCTTTGCCGAGGACCTCGACGGCGGCGGAGAGCTGTGAGGTGAGGATGTCGTAGGGGTCGTGTTCGACGCGGCCGGTGCCGGGGTAGATCTGCGGGAACTCATGCTGGGCCATGCCGGCGATGGAGCCATCCTGGGCGAAGAGCAGGGCGCGCGAGCTGGTGGTGCCTTGGTCGAGAGCGAGGATGTATTGCATGGCGTGGGTCCGGAGGTGCATGAAGCGGACCGGATCACTTTAGCAGATGCGATTTAAGTTGAGAGGCCGCTGGCACAAGCGAAACGCAGATTGCCTTCGGGAAACAAATTCTGGAGAGTCTGGTTCGGCAGAAGGACGCTTAGAAAGCGCTGCCTTCGAACTGCATTTCAGGTGTAGCGATGGTATTCGTGTCTGGCGGAGAAATGGTGATGCGTGAGTCGAGATTCCACCAGCCTGGTTGCAGCAGAGTTTTGTCTTGAGGCGTTTGTCCGGCGGCGAGTTGTGCGATGAGATCGGCTACAGGCGTGGCCTGCGGGAAGCCGGTGGAAACATCGAAGGCTCCCGCTTCATATGCGCCTTTGTCTTCCGTGCAGAGACAGGACCAGTTGTACAGGCCAAGCAAACCCCAGGCGGTGACCGCGCGTACATCGACTCCATGCGCGCGTGCGTCTTCGGCATGTCGCCAGATTTGATAGAGCCAGCGGCGTTGTTCTTCGGGCTCGCAGCCGAGGTGGGCTTCGGTGATGGCGAGCGGCAGATGATAGCGGTTCCAGGCTTGCTGCAGAATGGCGCCGGCACCGTGGATGCCTTCTGGTCGCACGCGCACGGCTTCGATGTCGACCAGGGGTTCTGTGCCGGTATCGCCTCCGGGAAGATGCGCGGGGTAAAGATGCAGGCGGTCATCGAGGAAGCGATCGCTGGTGACGTAATAGTTGATGCCGAGGATGGAAGGAGGACACGGGTTGTCGGCGAACCAGAGGATTTCGTGTTCATCGAGGCCGTGTTCGAGGAGGAAGGAGAAGAGTGGGTGCTCGCGTGTGAGACGGCCGCAGAGCATGTCAGTGACGAGCCAACGGCGATGCTCGCGTGCCTGCTGATACGTCTGCAGGGAGGCTGAGGCAAAGGTTGCGCCGCCATCTTCCGTGTGGATGAGACGTGCGTGCGGCTGCACGGAGCGAATGGCGCGCATGGCAAGCACGATGGCTTTGGCTTGATGGACGAGCGCGCGCACGTAGCTGTGCATGCTGCGATGATGCGGGAACCAGTGGCCGTAGAGACAGGCGAAGCGGCCTGTGGTTTGCGGCTCGTTGATGGGTGTGTAATCGGTGATCCAGGGATAGCGATGTGCTACTTGAAGCGCATAGGCCGCGAGTTGCTCAGGGAATGCGGGATCGAGGAGGTTGGTGTGCGGAGGTCCGCTGCCATGATGGACGAGGCCGACGATGGGATGGAGGTTATGCTGCTCCGTGGCTTTGAGCATGCGGTCAGCTTCCAACCAGTGGCCGAGCTGGGTGAAGCGCTCCCAATGCAGAGCGATGCGCAGGCTCTTAAGGCCGAGTGCCGCGAAGATTTTTAGATCTGTCTCGACGCGCGTGCGATGGCCTGAGTATGCGTGTTGGTCGTAAAAAACATCGCCCACACGATTGATGGTGCACTCGGCGCCACCCCAAATCTCCATGCGGGCTTGATGATTCGACAAGGCATCTCTCCAGGCGCAATGGTACGCGCTCTCGTTGCTGGCGTCTGTTTGCTGTGTTGATGAGTACGCAGGCAGAGGAGTTGGTAATGCAACAAAAATGAGCAAAACAATATCGGCGATTTATTTTCTATTTTGTGTGATGCAGAGAACAGAGATGTATGCGTGAGACGGAGCGCGCGATGGCATCGTGTAATCTACATCTAGCATCTGACACATATACGAGCGGAAGCCAGTCTTGCAAGACGAAAGCCAACTCCTGGCGAACGACGGCCCGATCGTGACTTTAGTTAAACAGAACAGGGGCTCGACTTTATGGATGATTCTTCCGCTGGAAAAACTGTGGCCTTCGATTTTAGCCGTGCGAATCGTCTAAGCGAGTCCGCGTACGTCGAGCCGATTGTTTCTTCCGAGCCGAAGCTTTCCATGAGTTCGGCTGCTGAGAAGCAGCCTGCGCTGCTTGTGTTTTCGCATCTTCGCTGGCATTTTGTGACGCAGCGTCCGCAGCATCTGCTCTCTCGCGCCGCGCTTACCCGCACGGTTTATTTCTGGGAAGAAGCATTCGTGCATGAGGCAGGCGATACGTCTTATCCGACTCCGGTGGGAGGTGTGCTGGAGTTTTTACCGGTGGAAGAAAGTGCAGCGGTGACGGTCGTTCGTCCGCATTTCCGTGCGGGGGAAGATGCGGTGAAGGGACAGGCTCGGCTGCTCGATCAGTTTCTCGCCGAGCGTGCGATTGCTCACTTCGATCGCTGGTACTACACGCCGATGGCGCTTGGCTTCAGTGCGCATCTTGCGTCGCATCCTTCCGCCGGCGTAACGATATACGACTGCATGGATGAGTTGTCGGCGTTTCTTGGCGCGCCGCCGGAGTTGATGGAGTGTGAGCGTGAGTTGTTTCGCGCGGCCGATGTGATCTTTACCGGCGGCCAGTCGATCTATGAGGCGAAGCGGTCGCACCATACGAATGTGCATGTATTTCCGAGCTCGATTGAAGCGGTCCATTTCGAGCAGGCCCGCATGGCAAGTGAGGATCCCGCGGACCAAGCTGCGATTCCGCACCCGCGCGCGGGTTTTTTCGGTGTGCTTGATGAGCGGCTGGATGTGCAGTTAATTTCAGAGCTTGCGCGGATGCGGCCCGAAGTGCATTTTGTGTTTCTTGGCCCTGTCGTCAAGATTGATTCTGCGACTTTGCCGCACGCCGCGAACGTGCATTATCTCGGCAGCAAGTCGTATCGTGAGCTGCCGCGCTATCTTGCGGGCTGGGATGCGGCCTTGCTTCCCTTCGCGATGAATGCGTCGACGCGTTACATCTCGCCAACCAAGACGCCCGAGTATCTGGCCGCGGGCAAGCGGGTTGTGTCCACACCGATTCACGATGTGGTGACTGCGTATGGCAAGCCGGGGCTGGTGGAGATTGGCGCGGATGCGGAGGAGTTTGCGGCGGCGCTTGATCGTGCGTTGAGCGCGGGCGAAGATGCGGAGTGGAGTGCGCGCGTGGCTCACAAGCTGGCGGACTCTTCGTGGGACCGTACATGGGCCGCGATGCTGAGCGAGATCGACGCGGTTCGCGATCAACGTAAGACTGGGTTGAAGCCGACGATGAGCGTGCGTTCGCAAGGCGTGAAGCGAGCGACGGAACACTACGATTACCTCGTTGTGGGCGCCGGTTTTGCGGGAGCAACGGTTGCCGAGCGCATCGCCTCGCAGTTAGGCAAGCGTGTGCTGGTGGTGGACAAGCGTCCGCACATCGCCGGCAATGCTTACGATTTTTACAACGAGCACGGCATCCTGATTCATGAGTATGGCCCGCATATCTTCCATACTTCTGCGCAACGAGTCGTGGATTATCTTTCGCAGTTCACGAGCTGGCGTCCGTATGAGCATCGCGTGCTGGCGCAGGTCGAAGGCAAGCTGCTGCCGATGCCCATCAACCTCGACACGGTGAATCGACTGTATGGATTAGATCTCGACTCCGAAGGCTTGCAGAAGTTTCTTGCTGAGCGGGCCGAGCCTAAGACGGAGATTCGAACTTCAGAAGATATCGTTGTGTCGAAGGTTGGGCGGGATTTGTACGAAAAGTTTTTCCGCAATTACACGCGCAAGCAATGGGGGCTTGATCCTTCGCAGCTCGACAGTTCTGTCGCAGCGCGTGTGCCGGCGCGCTTTGATCGTGACGACCGCTACTTCTCGGACACCTTCCAGGCGATGCCGCTTGAAGGCTACACGAAGATGTTTGAGCGCATGCTTGCGAATCCGAAGATTACGGTAATGCTCTCAACCGACTATCACGACGTGATCGATCGTTATCCACGCGCGAAGGTGGTGTACACAGGGCCGATCGACGAGTTCTTCGACTATCGCTTTGGGCGGCTTCCGTATCGTTCGCTGCGCTTTGAACATCGCACGCACGACCAGGAGAAGTTCCAGCCGGCACCGGTGGTTAACTACCCGAACGAGCATGCGTACACGCGCATTACGGAGTTCAAGTACCTGACTGGGCAGACGCACGAGAAAACCAGCATTGTGTATGAATATCCGTGTGATGGCGGCGAGCCATATTATCCGGTGCCTCGTCCGGAAAATGCCCAGGTGTACGAGAAATATCGGGAGCTTGCCGCAGCCACAACCGGCGTTTATTTTTGCGGACGGCTGGCGAACTACCGCTACTTCAATATGGATCAGGTGGTGGCGCAGGCGCTGCACTTGTTCCGCAATATCGCGGAGGATGCGAGTGCTTCATTGAGTGTTCCGGCTGCGGTGACGATGTCCGCGTCCAAGCCGCCACGGTCGGTCGGGGTGATGAGCGGAAGCGGCGCGGCGGTTGCTTCGGCGCCTTCGGTTGCGGTCACTCCGTAAGATACGGACGGTCGAGCTTTGCTCGATACCCCACCCTTTCCGGTGCAACTGGAAAGGGTGGGCACCCACCATTCAGCGCTGGAGTTCCATGAGGCGTTTGCGCCACATGGAAACCCATGGGTCGCGTTCGTTGGGGACGAAACCGGCGGTGGCCAAAGCAATTTGGTCCAGCGGAGCCTTGGGCGTGCGGTTGGCGTACAGCAGGCCGTTGGCTTCCTGGAACGTGTCGGTGAACTGGGTGTAGCAGAAGCCCGCGAGGGCGGGCAGCGGGCGTACGGCACGGAGCAGCGCGGTGTAGCGGGCCAGCAGTTCATCCGATGTGCGCGAAGAACTATAGCCCCAGTTGGGATCGTTTTCCTGACGGAGCGCGATGCCGCCAAACTCGGTGAGCACGATGGGCAGGCGCTCGCGTCCCTGTTCGCCCAGGCGCAAGATGCGTCCGCCAGGCCGCTCAAACTCAAAGAGCCGGTCTTCGACCTGGTTGACGTTGTAGCGCTGGGCGATGCGGTCGGGCTGATCGTCGTAATCGTGGATGCCTATGATATCGGTGGCGACGCTCTCCCAGCCGTCGTTGCCGATGACGGGCCGTGTGGGGTCGAGAGTCTTGGTGAGGTGGTAGAGAGCCTGGACGTAGTTGCGCTGGGCGGCGGATTCGGGGAGGTCGGGGACGCCCCAGCTCTCGTTGAACGGAACCCAGGAGACGATGCAGGGGTGGCTCCAGTCGCGCTTGAGCACCTCGATCCACTCGCGGGTCAGCCGCTCGACGGAGCGCTGGGTGTAGCGGTAGGCGCTCGGCATCTCTTCCCACACAAGCAGGCCGAGATGGTCGGCCCAGTAGAGGAAGCGCGGGTCCTCAATCTTCTGGTGTTTGCGCACGCCGTTGAAGCCCATGGCCTTGGCGAGCAGGATGTCGCGGACAAAGGCTTCGTCGTTCGGGGCGGTTTGGCCGCTGTGTTCCCAGTAGCCCTGGTCGAGCACCAATTGCAGAGGCCACGGACGCCCATTCAGCGTGAAGCGATCGCCCTGGATGTCGATGGAGCGCAGCGCGGTGTAGCTTTTGACGGAGTCGAGCACCTTGCCTTCGGTATCAATCAACTCAAGCTGGATGTCGATGATGGTGGGCTTGACGGGGCTCCAGAGCAGGTCGTTGCGGAAGTCGTCAATGCCTGGATCGGAGAGCGCGATGCGCCGGTGGACCTCCCCGGAGGGGCCATAGCCTGCGCCGCCGATGGAGTGGATGAAGGTGTAGGAATCTTCGACGAGCAGTTGGCTGCCGGCATGCATGTGCACGGCGAGCCGGAACGCCTTGTCGGTGTTGCCTTCGACGTGGACTTCAAGGCCAATCTCCCAGCGCTCAAGACTGGAGGTCCAGCGGACGGTGCTGATGTAGGCGGCGGGGACGGTTTCGAGCCAGACTGTCTGCCAGATGCCGGTGGTGCGTGGATACCAGATGGCGTGCGGCTCGAGCTTCCAATCCTGCTTGCCACGCGGCTTTTCGAGATCTGCCGGATCGTCGTGGGCGCGGACGACGACTTCCTGCGGTCCCTCGCTTGTGAGGACGCCGGTGATCTCGACCGAGAAGGGAGTGTAGCCGCCCTCATGCCAGGCGACCTCGACGCCGTTGACCCAGACGTTGGCGCCGTGGTCGACCGCGCCGAAGTGCAGGATCACGCGTTCGCCGGGCTTGAGCTCGGGCCGGTCGAAGTGGCGGCGGTACCAAACGGCGCAGTAGAAGCTGGTGTCGCCGATGCCGCTGGCGGCGGTCTCAGGCGCGAACGGCACCTGGATCTTTGCGTTCCAGCCGATCTCGGAGAGCGTGCTCCACACAGCGCGGGCGTCGATCGCGAAATCCCACTCACCGTCGAGCGAGGTCCATTGCTGGCGCTGCAGTTGGGGTCTTGGATAACCGGGCAGCGTGCCTGGATTTCCGTTCCCCGGGGAAAACTCCATGTCGTCTCCAAATCAGGGGGGAGATGGTGTCACCTGATTGGTTCCATCATAACCATGGACGGGCCTGCGTCTTTGTGGAGAGGCGAAGTTTCCCGTAACGCACCCTCCCTTGCAACGTGGGCGAGGGAGGGTGCGGTTCAGGAGCCGGGCTTAGAACTCGAAGCGGCCGACGAACTGGATCTGCCGCTCGCGGTAGATTGTATTGCCGGCGGCGCTGGGCGTCCCGAAGCTGGACTGGTAAGTGGCCGTGGTGCCGCTGAGGGTATAGGCGGTGTAGTTGAAGGCGGTGAACTGCTGCCGGTTGAGGATGTTGAAGGCCTCGCCGGAGAGGGTGAGCTTGTATTTTTCGCGCAGGCTGAAGCCGCGAGAAAGCCGCGCATCGACGTTGTCGATGGTGGTTCCACGCTGGCTGTTGCGGCGCACGCTGGTGCCGTTGAAGGCGTCCTGCGCGTAGTACTGCGGGTAGGCGCTGAGGTTGACGTACTCGGCGCCGCCGCTTGTTCCAGCGGAGGCCGCGGTGCCGCCGGAGCCGTTGAAGGTGGCGGCTCCGCCCGGGATGGAGGTGCCGCTGGTGAGGCCGTAGCTGTACGTGAGGCCGGATTGCACGGTCCAGACGGGAGCGAGCGTCCAGCCGTTGGCGAGCAGCGAGGCGTAGCGGTTGGCGAGCTCTACTTTCGGCATGATGGTGAGGCCGCCGACGAATCGCTGCGGGATGTCGTTGGCGGAACGACCGTAGTCGGGCTTGATGGTGAAGGGGTCGGTTTGGTCGTTGGTGTCGGATAGCGCGGACTGGTTCATGCCGTAGTCGAGCGCCTTGGACCAGGTATAGCTGCCGGAGAACTGGATGCCCTGGCTGAGACGATGCTCGAGGGTGACGGCGAGCGCGTCGTAGTTGCTGGTAACGGAGCTGCTGATGAGGGTGAGTGCGTTGTAGGCGGGGTTGAGGCGCGCCGTGTAGACGGGGACAGTCCAGCGATCGCCGGCGAGCGGGCCGCCGGAGAAGGTGTAGCTGCGGGTGGTGGTGGCGGGGGCTATGTTGGCGTCGTAAAACGTGGGAAGCTGTTTGCCGAAGGAGCCGAGATAGGCGATGCCGAGGACGGTGTTGTGGCCGAGATCCTGCTGGACGCTGAGGTCTACCTGGTCGGAGACGGGATTCTGGAAATGCGGGGTGAAGGCGGTGACGTTTGACACCAGGGGCGCGGTCGCGGTGGAGACGATGTTGGGGTAGATGGGGCTGTTGGCGGAAGGCGAGGTATTGAGCTGAAATTGCGCCTGCGGCGAGCCGGTGGACGAGAGCGCCTTGTAGATGGTTCCGTTCTGGATGCGGCCGTAGTACAGGCCGAAACCGCCATGGACGAGGGTCTTGCCGGTGTGGAAGACATCCCAGGCGAAGCCGACGCGGGGGGCGACATTGTTCTGATCGCCGGGCAGGCCGGAGGTCTGGGGAACGTTGGCGTTGGAGATCTTAGCGGAGGGGGTCTGCTCGTAGTCGTAGCGGACGCCGAGATTGAGGGTCAGGCTGTGGGAGAGTTTCCAATCATCCTGAATGTAGCCCGCGTACTCGTTGGTGTGATAAACGAACTGCGGATGACCAAAGGCCTGTTGCAGGTTGCTGTAGCAGGGCAACGTGCTTCGACCGGAATCTCGGGCGGCATCGCACCCGGCGGTGCTGCCCAGGGTGCGGGCGAAGTCGGTGAAGAAGTCGGCGAGCTGGCTGTAGGTGAACAGGCCGTGGAGGTAGTCGACGTCGTTGATGTTGTCCTGGGTCCAGCGATACTCGGCGCCGATGTTGAAGGTGTGGCCGCCGAGGGTCATGGTGACGTTGTCGACGACGTCGGACTCGGCTTCATTGGGGTAGCTGGCGCGGGGGACGTAATAGGGCGTTCCCATGGAGAAGCCTGAGTTGGTACTGATGATGAGTCCGGGCGGAAGGCCGCCGGCGGTGGTATTGGGCTCGTTGGGGAGAGGGGTGTCGCCGTTCTCGATTTCGAAGTCACGGGCGTATTCGACGCGGAGTTCGTTGGAGGTGCGCGGGTTGAGGAGTGTGTCGATCTTGCCGACGATGGAGTCGACCTTGACGAAGTCGTTGCCGACCGAGGTGAGCCCGCGGCGGATGACCGGGTTGGTCTGGGTGCCATTGGGGGAGTCCCAGCGCATGCGGTTGTAGATCAACGAAGCGTTGTTGCGGCTGTTGAGCTTGTAGTCCAGCTTGCCGAAGTTGATGATCTGGTCGCCTTGACGGGGCGCGACGCCGCTTTGGCCACCAATGTACGCGAGGGCGGAGTTGACCTGGGCCGCGGTGACGCCGCGTGCCTCGGCGCAGGTGATGGCATCAACCGCTGCGCCGCCGGTGACGTTTTTGCAGTTGTTGTAGGCGGCGTTGCCGGCCGCGAGAAACTGGGGCGTGGGGACGGCCACAATGGGGAAGTTCCGCTTCTGCTGATCGAAGGCGTAGAAGAAGAAGAGGCGGTCGTGGATGAGCGGGCCGTTGAAGGCACCGCCGTACTGATGGCGTTTGTCTTTGGGCTTGATATAGCTATTCTGGATCGCGCCGGTGGCGGGGTTGGTGATGGCGAGGATGTTGAACGGATTGGTCGCGCCGAAGTCGTTGTCGCGGTAGTACTCGAAGGCATCGCCGTGGAAGGCGTTGGAGCCGGAGCGAGTGACGGCGTTCACGCCTCCGCCGACGGCGCGGCCATATTGGGCCGGCACATTCGAGGTGAGGACCTGGAACTCGAGAATGGCGTCTTCCGGCGTGGAGTAGCCGACGCGGGTGTAGCCGCGCTCGACCGACTGGAAGGACTGGTTGTCGTCCGAGCCGTCGACGAGGAAGTTGTTCTGGAGGTTGGTGGCTCCGCGAAAGCTGACCAGGCCGAAGGCGCTGTTGCCGAGCGAGACGCCGGGCGAGAGCAGCGCGAAGGAGGTCCAGTGGCGGCCGTTGATAGGCAGCGTGTTCAGGGCAACCGGGTTGAACTCATTGGTGAAGTCGGAGCTTTCGGTGTTGATCACGGGAGTTTCGGAGGTAACGACGACGGTGGTGGAACTACCGCTGATACCCAGTTTGGGCGCGACCTCGGTCAGCTTGCCAACCTCGACGATGACGTGTTCGGCCCGGTAGGCGGCGAAGCCGGGTGCGGAGACGGTGACGGTGTAGTCGCCGGGCACCAGGCGCGTGGCGCGGAAATAGCCGGCGGCGTCGCCCGTTACGGTGGTGTCGGCGTTGGTGGCCGTGCTGTGGACGAGGACGGCTGCATTGGGCAGGGCGGCCCCGCTGTTGTCGACGACGGTTCCGGCAACAGCTCCATCGACCGCGGTCTGCGCAAGCAGAGGCTTGCCGACGGCGAGGAGCGTGCAAAAGCCCAGCATCGAGAGCCGGGCGAGGGACCGTCTACGTTCGTTCTGAAACAACATGCTGCCTCCGTACACTTGGGTGCGGCGGTCCGGCGGGAGCCGAGAACGCTGCGAGATTGGACTACAGCGCCGGCGGAGCACACGCAGGTCCCGCGCTTGGGAACGGCGAAAACCGAAAAAAAGAAGAGATTGTCTGGAGTCTAAACTGAATCGCACGCAATGCAGTAAACAGAAAGAGAATTTCGTGCGAAGCACTTCGCACAAGGCACCGCGTCCGCTCGCAGAGAAAACTGCCCCGAACCGTATTTCTCGGTCCGGGGCAACAGGATTTCGCAGGCGGCCCGTAAGCCGAATTTTGTTTTAGGCGATCATTCCTCTAGACGACGCATTACTGTGCCGCTCCAGCAACCTACCCGCAAGTTCCGGAACTGCACTCTTCCCCTGGGCGCATCGGGCCGAT
>CAXSDM010000072.1:11042-15249 GCA_964235575.1 uncultured Acidobacteriaceae bacterium
GCGGAGTTCGGACTTTCCTCCCCCAGCAAACACCCTTGCGGATGAAGCTGGCAGCGATCGCCCGGCCGCCTGCTTCCCGAGTCTAACCTAAGGGAACGCCGGCCGCTGCCGCTGCGTAAGTTCCACCGGTAAGATAAGCACAAGCAGGCCCATGGACTTCAAAGAAGCGTTCAAACTCGCCCTGCAATCGCTCTGGGCCAACAAGATGCGCACCATGCTCACCCTGCTGGGCGTGGTGATCGGCGTTGCCAGCGTGATTGCGGTCGTGACGCTGGTGAACGGCGCGAACAGCTTCGTCATCCAGAAGTTCTCAAGCTATGGTGCCGACACCTTCACCGTCTCCAAGCAGCCCGCGTTCATCACCAACTCCGACGACTTTACCCGCTTCCAAAAACGCAAAAACATCCTCTTCGATGACTTTAAATACGTTCGCGACAACTGCAAGCGCTGCCTCGGCATGGGAGCGCAGCAGGCCAGCGCAGGCAAGGTCGTCCGCGGCACCCAGTCCATTACGGACGCGAGTATCCGCGGCTACACGTGGCAGATGCCCTCGCTTCAAAACCTCAACATCACCGAAGGCCGCGACTTCACCGAAACCGACGAGGACCACGCCGCGCACGTCGCCATCATCGGCACGGACATCCAGGAAAACCTGTTTGGCAGCGTCGATCCGATCGGCCAGGAGCTGCGCGCGGACGGCACGCCGTATACCGTGATCGGCGTGGCCGAAAAACAGGGCAGCACCTTTGGCGCCAGCCAGGACAACTTCATCGGCGTCCCGCTGACCACGTACCAGAAGGACTACGGCACACAGAAGACACTGACCATTTACATCAAGGCCGGCGACGCGGGAGCTCCGCTTGAGAATGCCGCCGACGAGGTCCGCGTACTGATGCGCGCGCAGCGGCATGACAAACCTGGCGACGCGGACTCCTTCGAACTCGATACCAACAACACCCTGGTCGGCTTTGCTTCTACGCTTACCAACTCGTTCGGCGCGGTCGCCGGAGCCATCGCGCTGATCTCTCTGATTGTCGGCGGCATCGTTATCATGAACATCATGCTGGTCTCGGTTACCGAGCGGACGCGCGAAATCGGCATCCGCAAAGCACTCGGCGCGCGCCGCCGGGACATCCTGCTGCAGTTCCTGATAGAGTCGGCCGTGATGTCGCTGGCGGGCGGGGCCATTGGGGTTCTGGGCGGGGTTGGAGTGGCAGAGGTCATCACGCTGCTCGCCGGCTTTCCTTCTACCGTTGCCCTCTGGAGCGTCTTCGCGGGGCTGCTGATGGCTACCGCCACCGGGCTGTTCTTTGGCGTGTATCCCGCGCGCAAAGCCGCCAACCTTGATCCGATCGTCGCCCTACGCGCCGACTAACTTTTACTTCATATACGAGAAACTTATGGCGCTCGACGGCACACGCGAAACAGTTAAGATGGCGCTCGACACGTTGCGCACCAACAAGCTGCGCAGCGCGTTGACGATCCTCGGTATTGTGATTGGCGTGATGACCGTAATCGTCATCTCCTCGGTGGTCACCGGCCTGAACAATAGCGTGTCCGATCTGGTTGAGTCGCTGGGCTCGAATGTGCTGTTCGTCTTTCGCTTCCCGGTGTTCGCCAATCGGCCGACGACCGAGATGCTGACTCGCAAACAGCTTACCTACGACGACGCCGTGGCCATCGCCACGCTGCCGCATGTGGTCGCTGTCGCGCCGATTCTGCAGTATGTGGATCACTCGGCGCCCGGTGGCGTAGGCTCGACGGCGATTCGCGCCAACGGCCGCTCCATGCAGAGCACGCAGCTTGAAGGCGACACGCCCGACGCCGAAACCGTCAATAACATGACGATGCTTGACGGCCGCTTCTTCAACAGCAACGACCAGGAGCGCGCCACCGACGTGGTCGTGCTTGGTATCGACACCGCGGACGAACTCTTCGGTGTCAACGATGCGGTCGGCAAGGAGGTGGTCGTCGGAGGGATCACCTTCACGGTCGTTGGCGTGGTCGACAAGCGCCGGACCGCGTTCGGGGGCGGCAAGAACGCCGAAGACAACAAGGCATACTTCCCCATCACGACCTTCCACAAGCTCCACCCCGAGGTCCTCGACTACTGGATCACCCTCAAGTATGACGACCAGAAATATATCGGCCTGGTGCAGGACGAGGTCACCGAGTTGCTGCGCCGTCGCCGCCGCGTGAAGAACGAAGCCGCGGACAACTTCGCGGTCTTCGGCACCGACTCGCTGACGCGGCTTTGGAGCCAGATCACCGGCGGCTTGTTCATGCTGCTTTTTGCTCTGTCGAGTGTGGCGCTGATGGTCGGCGGCGTCGGCGTGATGAATATTATGCTGGTCTCGGTGACCGAGCGCACCCGCGAAATCGGCATCCGCAAGGCGATTGGCGCGACCAAGCGGACGATCCTCACCCAGTTCACGTTGGAGGCAATTACGCTCTGCGCGGTGGGCGGGGTCATCGGTGTGCTGGTCGGCTCGGCGATCGGGTTCGGGCTGCACTGGGTGCTGCCGTCGGTCGTCTCCGTGTTCTGGGTCGTACTCGCCTTTGCCAGCGCCTGCGCGATCGGGCTGATCTTCGGGATTTACCCGGCGTGGAAGGCAGCGAGCCTGAACCCGATCGAAGCTCTGCGATACGAGTAAGCTTCGGTAGACTGAAGGGATGGCGACCGGCATTGAAGTGCTCACAGCCCTCGTCACCATCGCCGGCATCTTCTACATGCTGCTTGCGCTGCTGGGCGCGCGGAACTTTCTTGCCGCCGTTCGGCACGCCCGGAACAGCCCGCCCTATGCTCCGCCAGTGAGCATTCTCAAGCCGCTCAAGGGCGTCGACCCGCGGATGTATGCGGGCCTGGCCAGCCATTGCCGCCAGCAGTACGCGGGCTCGTTCGAGCTCGTTTTCGGACTTTCGAGCCTGGACGATCCGGCCGCGCAGGAGGTAGCCCGGCTGTGTGCCGAGTTTCCCGAGGTGCCGATCCGGCTGGTGCATTGCACCGAACGGCTGGGGACCAGCGGCAAGGTCTCGAACCTGGTGCAGATGCTGCCCCATACCGCGTACGAGCACATCCTGATCAACGACTCCGACATTCTGGCGCCTCCGGGGTATCTTACTGGCGTGATGCGCTGCTTCGCCGAGCCGAAGGTCGGGATGGTAACGGCTCCTTACTTGGGACGCACGGGGGTGAGCGTGCGGGATCGCACGCTGTGGGCGCGACTGGAAGCGCTCGGCATCTCGACCGACTTCTTTCCCGGGGTGCTGACGGCGCGCAAGCTCGAGGGCGGCATCCGCTTCGGGCTGGGCTCGACCTTGGCGGTGACCAAGGCTGCGCTGGTGGCGGCGGGTGGCCTGCAGCCGTTGACGGAGTACCTGGCCGATGACTACGAGATGGGCCATCGCATCGCCGGTGCGGGGTTCCGCGTGGAGTTGGCCGGTGTGCCGGTCGAGACGTCGGTGCCGGCGTGGACGCTTGGCGGCTTCTGGGACCACCAGATGCGGTGGGCGCGCTCGACCCGCGACTCCCGCAGGCTGGGCTATGTGGGCCTGGGCGTGACGTACTGCCTGCCGTGGGCGCTGGCGACGTGCGTCGCATCTGGCGGCGCGCTGTGGAGCTTTACGCTGCTGAGCGTGGCGCTGCTGGCGCGTGTCTCGGTTGCGCTGACCGTGGGTGCGGGCCTGCTGCGCGATGACCAGGTGCTCCGCGATCTCTGGCTGCTGCCGCTGCGCGACTGCTTTGGGCTGCTGTTCTGGGCCTGGGCGTTTGCCGGAGATACGGTGCTTTGGCGTAACGAGCGATTTCGGCTGAAGGACGGTCGGATTACGCCGATGCTTGACGGTTAGAACTTTGGGAGTTGCTCATCCAGGCGAGCGTGGTGGCGAGAAAGGCCTTGAGATCCTTGCGCGGCACGACCGCGTCCAGAAAGCCGTGTTCGAGCAGGAACTCGGAGCGCTGGAAGCCTTCGGGGAGCTTCTGGCGGATGGTCTGCTCGATGACGCGGGGGCCGGCGAAGCCGATCAGTGCGCCGGGTTCGGCGATGTTGAGATCACCGAGCATGGCAAAGCTGGCCGTGACGCCGCCGGTGGTCGGGTCGGTGAGGACGGAAAGGTAGGGGACGCCGGCGGCCGAGAGATGGGCAAGCGCGGCGGAGATCTTGGCCAGTTGCATGAGCGAGACGATGCCCTCCATCATGCGGGCGCC
>CAXSDM010000073.1:0-9712 GCA_964235575.1 uncultured Acidobacteriaceae bacterium
CCAGCCGTATCCGCCAGGCTTACGGGCAGCCAAAGCATAATCGCCGTGCCTCTGCGGGCAGAACGGGTAGAGCTGTAGGCGCGCAGAAAGCCCCTGTGCTTGTGCACAATCCGGCACGAGATCCAGAGACCCAGACCGGTTCCGCCAATCCCTTTTGTGGTGTAGAACGCGGTGAAAATCTCGGCCAGCTGTTCTGGCGCAATCCCGATGCCGGTGTCTGCCACGGTGACCCGGACGCCCTGAACTCCGTCCGACCAGCGTCGCACCTTGCGGGTGCGGATCGTGAGCGTGCCTCCTGCCGGCATCGCATCCACTGCATTGCTTACTAGATTGTTCAGAACCTGCCGGATGTCGCCCTCAAAGCACGTCAGCCACGTATCCTCTCCGTACTGCTGGAGGACGTCCACTCTCCGGTTCTGCAGCCGTGAGTGAAACAGGTTCAGCACCTCCGCAAGCATAAAGCGCGGCCGAACCTTGGTCGCCGCCGTGCTCTGGCGGTGAAAGCGAAGCGTCTGCGAGGTCAGCTGCGAGGCTCGCGCCACCTCGCGTTCGGCGGTATGGACGAAGTCCCGTGTCGACTGCGACAAGGTCGTATCCTGGCCGATGATGTAGAGCAGATTCGTCACGGCCTCCAGCGGATTGTTGATCTCGTGCGCAATCGAGCTCGCCAGTCGGCCGACCGCCGCCAGCTTCGCACTTTCGACCAGCGCGGCATCCGCCAGCCGTTGCGCGGTAATGTTTCGAGATACAGTGGCCAGGCCGATGTTCGTGCCCTCCCCGTCCTTCAAAACGAAGACCTCGTAGTCCATCCACACAGCTTCCAGGCTTTCGAAATGCCGGAAGCGAACCTCCCGCTGCGCTCGCCCTTCCGCGAGAACCCTGGGCAGAAACTGCTCCTCGATCATTGCCCGGTCCTCTGGAAAGAAGAAGTCGAGCAAAGGAATCTTCCGGAATGCCTCCAGGTCGGCCAATCCCACCATCGCGAAAGCAGCAGGATTGCCGTAGAACGGGCTGCCCTGCATGTCATACATCCCGATGAAGTCGGTTGAGTGTTCCGCCAGCGCCGTGAGCCTGTCTTGCAGTTCGCGTACCTGTTTGCCGGCTGTGCTCGCCACCTGCTCGGCCGCCTGCAAGTCCTGCTGTTTGAGGGCGACCTCCTTGGTGCGAACCCGCAGGTCGAACAAGGCGATAATCTGCCGGGCAAGGGCTTGAAGAGCCTGTAGCTGACCGGCGTTGACTGCGTGAGGCTTCGTATCGAAGGTACAGAGCGCCCCGATGCGAACACCCTGCTGCGTAATCAAGGGAACGCCTGCATAAAACCGAATACCCGGTTTGCCCCGAACGAAGGGATTGTCGGCCCACACGGGATCGGCATGGGTATCTTCAATGATCAGCGCGCCGGGCTGGTTGACCGTGACCGCACAAAAGCTACCTTCGAGTGGCGTCTCCCGCACCCCAAGGCCAACCTCGCTCAGAAACCATTGCCGGTGTGTATCGAGCAGCGTGATCATGCCGAACGGCGTATGCAGGATGCTGCAGGCAATCTGGATCGTGTCGTCAAACGCTGCATCCCGCTCGGTATCGAGGATGTCGTACTGTTCTAGCGCTGTCTGGACAGCAGCAGCGTGCTGGTCATTCATTGGGGTTGTTCCGCTTTCGTGCGCCGTAGTGTCGACACTCCGGCAAGCCGATTCTACTTGTAATGGAGGACGATCGCTTCAGCCACCCTGAGCCTCATCTGTTCCAAAGAACGCAGCGGCTCTCAGACGCTCATGCCCTCTCGGATGGAATGGAGCGCCCAGCACATCTACTTCTTTGTCGGCGGCGGGGACCAGCTGACGCCCGCAGGAGTAATCGTGATCACAAGCGAGCCCTCGTCGCCCTCCTGGAGCGTTGGGCCTGGGACGGTGTGCTCCTGGTGCGCCGGATCGGTGTAGATGAGTTTCAGATCTCCGGATCCGAGAACCTTGAATCGATACGCGTACTGCTGGCCGGGGTCGAGGGTCTGGGTTCCAAAGCTGGCGCTTGGATAGTCGACCTCAACCAAGCTAATTGGCTTGGTCGTAACATTGCGCACCGAGGCATCAATATAGTGCGAGTGGCAGCCGAGCGCGGGTGAGAGCACCACGGCCAATGCCAGCAGGCGGGAGAAGTGCATGCTGCAAGAATAGCAGTCAGCCCGTGCGGCGCTTGAGGTCTCGCACCAGATCGGGCAGCCTGTGGAAGAGCGCGACGGCGCGGAGCCACTGGCGATTGTCTACGGCAGGATACCCGCTGATCACTTTGCCCGGCTCGACGTCGTTGGGAATGCCGCTCTGGGCGGTAGCAACCACCCCGTCGCCGATGGTGCAGTGCCCGGCAACGCCGACCTGGCCGGCGAGGATGACATTCTTGCCGACGGAGGTGGACCCAGCAAGGCCGACCTGGGCGCAAAGAAGGGTGTTCTCGCCGATGGTGGACCCGTGGCCTACCTGAACGAGGTTGTCGATCTTGGACCCGAGGCCGATGCGGGTCTCGCCAATCGAGGCGCGGTCGATGCAGGCGTTGGCCTGGACTTCGACGTGGTCTTCAAGAACAGCCGGTCCGGATTGCAGGATCTTGTACCAGGCGGGCTGGCCGGCCTCGGCCGGGGTGCGCGCGAAGCCAAAGCCGTCGCCTCCAATGACGGCTCCGTTCTGCAGGGTAACGTGATCGCCCAGCCGGCAGTGCTCGCGGACAACAGCATGGGCGTGTCCCACAAACCTTTTACCTATATGGACATGCGGGTAAAGTACAACGTGGGGGTGGAGGGTTGCGTCGTCGCCGACAACAACGTCCTCCCCGATAACCACGTAGGCGCCGATGTGGGCGCGGGCTCCGATGACGGCGGAGGGTGCGATGACGGCAGTGGGATGCACGCCGGGCGGGTAGGCGGGAGTTTGGTAGAAGAGCTCGATTGCCTTGGCAAAGGCAAGATAGGGGTCGGGGACGCGCAGGGTGGGCGTCTGGACCGAAACAAACGACGGTTCGACGAGGATGGCGGCGGCCTGGGTGGTGCGGGCGAGGCCGGCGTAACGTTTGTTCGCGACAAAGGTGACCTGGCCGGGGCCGGCCTGCTCGATGCCCGCGACGCCGGTGATCTGAGCTGAGCCATCGCCCTCGAGCGAGGCGCCGAGCCGTTCGGCCAGATCGGAAAGTTGCATGCAGGGATTGTAGCGAATCGGAACACCAGTCAAGCTGTCATCAAAAATGACCGATAAAGAGAAAAGACCGATAAAGAAAGTCGGATCAAGCTGTATCAGTATTTGGTTGTCATTCTCGCAGGGGATTTGCGTTTGCTCGTGCTGGCAACCGTATCGTTAGGAGTTTGTGTGAGTGGGGAAAAGCGAGGGTTGTGCCGCTTTCTCTTTGGGCAGCGGAGCGGGTTTGGTCCTGGAAGGATTGGTGATGACAGCGAGCATCTGCAGCGTTTCGATGGCGGTGTGCGGGAGATAGAGACGTTGCGTGTTGGAGCGTATGTCGGGCGGAAGCAGGAAGAGGCCTTTGTCGTCGATGAGTGCGTCGAGGAGCGAGCGATCGAGCGGCGCAAGCCCTTCGAGCAAATCGCCTCCGAGGAGAGTGAGGCGAAGCCAGAGACCCTCGGTGCGTGGGCGGGCGAGGAAGACGCGACGGGTAAGACGCTCAGGATCAGTCTGGTCGGCCAGGTTGAAGTCGCGAACAAAGGCGATCCAGCGGATGGACGCGAGAGCAACGGGAAGGAGCCGTCCTTCAAGGTCGAGCAACTCGACCTGATCGCCACCGAGGATGCCGGTGAGCGGCAGATATCCGGGCTGCAGGCTGCCTTCGACGGTGCGGACGATCACCTTCTTGCGGGACGTGGGCATAGGCGGCCGGCTCGCTGCAGGAGCGTCTTCAGTCTACTGCCTTGGCCGCGGTCTGTCGGGTATAGCCGTAGAAGCACGTCAGGCGTAGGCAGAGTGGCGCCCGCTGTGGTACATTGGGCTTTTATACGGGCCTTAAGAGATGCGCTAAGTGGCGCATTATGTTGGAGTTATCGGATGGCAAGAGCCTCCGGGGAGAGTACGAAAGAGGCATGGCCGACTACATTTATTTACTTGAAAATCGTCTCTCTCCGGCGCAACGATCGGCTTTGCTTGCGGTACGCGAGGTAGCCCGGGCGGCAGAGATGACCGTGTTTCTAGTGGGCGGAGCGGTGCGCGACCTGACCAGCGGATCGCCGGTCAGGGATCTGGATGTAGTGGTGCAAGGAAACGCGCTCAAGCTGAAGAAGGAAGTGGAAAATGCCGGTGGAGTGATCACGGGCGAGTCTGAGGCTGGGCAGGCCTTGTTCGTGCAGTTTGCGGGAAACGTGCGCATGGAGATCGGCAGCACGCTAAGCATAACCTTCCCCAAGCCAGGCAAGCCCGTGGTGCAGCCGGCGTCGATTCTTGAGGATCTTCGGCGGCGCGACTTCACAGCGAACGCCATGGCGTTGTCGTTGAACGGAGGCTCGTACGGATTGCTGATGGACCCCGTAAATGGGGTCGCGGACATCGAGAACCGGGAGCTGCGGCTGGTTAGCAACTATGGATTCATCGAGGATCCGGTGCGGATGATTCGTGCAGCCAGGCTGATGGCCCGGCTGGGCTGGGTGCTGGACGAGAAGACGCAAGCCCGCTATGAGACGGGCAAGACCGAGGGCTATATCTCTGCACTCTCGGACTTCCACCGCGGGTATGAAACCGAGGAGATCTTCCATGAGGAGGATCCGCTGCGAGTGTTGAAGCGGCTGGAGGCGGAAGGGTGGATGCAACATCTCGCCCCGGCGTGGACTTCGGCCAAGGTAAATGTAGCGGAATTGGACCGGCTGCGCGAGGTGCAAACCCAGCTGCAGGTTCAGGGAATTCATCCTGACACGGCAACGGCGAACTTTCCTCTGCTGGTGGCGAAACTCTCCCCGAAAGAGGTGGAGGCCATCACCTCCACGTTTCCGCGGCCGGGCTTTGTGGATGCGGTCAAGTCGCTTGAGGGCGAGGCGAAAGAGCTTGGAACGCAGTTGGGGGCCAAGGGTGCGGCGCTGCCTTCGCAGTCGTGGCGACTGCTAACCTCGGCCAAGCCGGAAGTTGTGTTGTGGCTCGCCTATTCGAGCCGGAGCCCGGCACTGCAGGCCAAGTTCAAGAATTTCTTCACCGAGTGGCCCTCGGCACGGCAGAAGATGCCCTACCTGCTGATGCAGGAGATGCGGATCACGCCGGAGCTGCCGGAGTACGAAGGTCTGCTTGAAAAGCTGTTTTTTGAGCTGATGGATGGAAAGCTGACGACTCCGGAAGAGATGAAGGCGTTCCTCGAGCCCTACTCGCCGCCGGCGCCTCCGCCTCCGGTGAGCCTGCGCCGTGCGCGTACGGCAAAGAAAGAGGCCAAGCCTTCGAAATCCCGAGCCAAAAAGGGTGCGAAGGCGGAAGAGGAGGAGGCCAGCGGGGAAAATGAGCCGTCGGTTGCGGAGCCGGAAGCCATTGTTGCCCCGCCTGCGCCCGCTGCGGCAGAGCGTCCCAGGACAGCGACAAAGGCGGCCAGTGCGGCTCCCGAACCGGTGACGCAGAAGGCGGTCTTGAAGCCGGCGAGTGGACCTCCCGCGGTAAAGGTGGCAGCCAAGAAGATTGCGGAAAAGACCGCTCCGGTGGTGGTGGCTCCCCCGCGCTCCACTCCAGAGAAGACTCCAGCGAAGACCGTTGCCAAAACGGCATCGGCCAGGCAGGCTGCGAAGACTGCAGTAAAGGAGGCTCCGAAGCCGCCGGTGAAGGGTGCGGCCACGCCTCCCGCTGCCGCGAAGAAGGCTCCTGCGGTTGTTGCCAAGGCGGCATCCGTTCCGCCCGCGAAGAAGTCTGCCGGAGCGGCAGCCAAGGGCGGAGCTGTGGCGGTCCCGGCGAAGAAGGCTCGCCCATGATCATGCGGTCAACTCCGTTTACTGTGCCGGCTGCCTCGCGCATGCATCCTACGAAGCGAGGTGAAGGTACATGATTGTTGCGGTTTTACAGGGTTCGACTCGCTCTGAACGCATGGGGGACCGCGCCGCGAAGTGGGTCATGGCGCAGTTGAAGGCCCGAGGCCATGAGGCACACTTGGTGGATGCGGCGGCGCTCGATCTGCCGCTGCTCGACAAGATGTGGAAGCAGGTGAAGGGCAGCGACGATCCGGCGGATCGCGAATTGCAAGCCAAATTAGCGCCGCTGGCGGAACTCTATGAACGCGTGGATGGCTTTGCCATCGTGTGCGCGGAGTACAACCACAGCGTGGTCCCAGGACTGTCGAATCTGATCGACTACTTCCTGGAGGAGTACTTCTATCGGCCCTCGGCGATCATCGGGTACTCGATCACGCCGTTTGGCGGGATGCGCGCGGCCATGCAGCTGCGGGCTTTGCTTCCAGAGACAGGGATGGGTTCCATTCCAACGATTCAGCCAATTCCCGCTGTCGACAAGGCGCTCAGCGTGGAGGGCGTGGCGCTAACGCAGGAGTTGATCGAGAACTCAGGGAAGTTTTTTGATGAGTTCGAGTGGTACATGATGGCGCTGAAGCTAGGCCGGGAGAAGCAGGATCCGCGCAAGAAGGGATAGGCTCCTACTTGGTTCGGAGCAGGAGCAGCACACTCACCTCGATCGCGTTGCGTTCGCAGCCTGTGAGAACTCCGGCCGCGGGATCGTTGACGGATCCCGGCGGTCCGGCTCGAAATAACTCTTCAGCTTCAGGAAGTGTTTCTCATACATGTGGTAGCTGAGAAAGCCGACCGCAAGACAAGCAGCGTTGAACAAGACAAAGAGGCCCAGGGCTCGAGGAAGCGAGTGCGAGAACCAGGGGCGTCCGGAAAACTGCTGCACGAAGCCGAGAAGTACAAAGTAGTGAAATACATAGATGGCGTAGCTGTACTTCCCAAACTGCGTGAGCAGGGGCCAGCCCAGGAGCTTTGCGAACCTGCCATTGCTCGAATCCGAGTGATACGCCAGGAGAAGGACGGCAGCAAAGCCGATTGCCAGAAAGCTGTATCCGACGGACTGCGTGTAGAACTTGCGGCTGTAAAGCTCGTGTAACGGAAAGGCGATGACTAGCATCATGGCGGCGCAGGCAGCGGCGACCCAGGGCAGCATCGGACGCAGCCGCGCAAAATGAACGGGGGATCTCACCAGCAGCGCGGCGAGCGCGCCCCAGACCAGCGAGTCCATGCGCGTCGTGGTATTCATGAACACGAAGTCCGAGGCGGGGAACGACGGGTGAGGGTCGATGAGCAGACGAACCAGCGGAAGGAGAATGCAGATGCAGGCGCACAGGCGCAGGAAACCCTGCCGCGAGAGGCGAAAAACCAGAAACGGCCAAAGGAGATAAAACTGCTCCTCAACCGCGAGCGACCACAAGTAAGCGATACTGCCTCCGGAACGATGGAGGATGGGAACATACCAGTTATTGAGATACACGAGGTAAGAGAGACCGATGCGCCGATCGGGCATGTTCGCGGCAAGAAGCGGAATCTTCGCTTGCAGCGGGAGCGAGAGAAGATACACCCCAACAACCAGGTAATACAGCGGAAAAATGCGCAGCGCACGGCGAGAGTAGAAGGAGCGAAAGTAGTTTCCGGAGGCGCGTGTATCGAGCAAAATGCCGGTGATCAGAAATCCAGAGAGAACAAAGAAAAGATCTACCCCGGTCCACCCGAACTGCATAACATGGAAGAGGGAAAGCCAGGCCGGCGGTGCGGTAGGAATTGCGTTCGTATAAAGGAAGTGGATGTTGATGACCATAAGAATCGCCACGCCGCGAAGGCCATCGAGCGCGACGATATGGCGCTGTGGTTTTGCATCCAGGTTCTTCAGAGAAGTACTCCCACGTAGCTAAGATTGCGAATAAGTGTTAGAGAAAAGTGCATCTTGCTCTGCAGCATGCTGAGTAAATCATGCTGCTACTGAGTAAGTCCATGCAGCTCATCCAGTAAGCCATCGTACTTAACTAAGTCATGTTCAGTAAAACTAGCATTTCCGTCATTGTTCTTATCTAGCATTAGGGATTAAAGCTGGTTACAATACGGCAGCTCGCTCGCGAAGGCTTTGGGCGTCTCTCTTCTTACCGGCACGCTGAAGGACGATGGCGTGCAAAAGATAGGTATCCCGGAGCTGGACGCGCAGGTTGCCAGCCCGGTCAGCGTCCTTGACATCCTTAGCCTGGTCGGCGAGCAGCGTGGTAAGCACCTCTTCGGCTTCGGCGCAGTCGCCGGCGGAGCCTTTCAGATTGCCGGCCAGCGAGCGAACCTCGGCGCGGGTGATATACGCAATCGCGACAGCCTGGGTATGCGGCAGCGACTTGCCGGACGTGGTGACGAGATCGACGGCGCGGTCGGCGTAGAGGCTTGCTTCCGGAAGATGCGTGGATCTCTTGCCATCGACGATAAGCAGCAGGACGAGGTCGTTCAGGGCGGTGGCGCGGACCTCGAGCTGGGTGGTAGGCGAGAAGCGCTCGGCGGTCTGGACGGCCTGGCGGCAAACATCCAGGGCGTCCGCGCCGTGGTCGAGCGAGTCCTGCTGGCAGCGGGCGTGCAGTGGCTCGAAGGCGCGGTCCACCAGGAGGTCGGTGTCGGGCGGCAGCTCCTTGAGCGAAAAGTTCACCGATGTGGTGACGATCGCCGGGCTGGGCCGGCCATTGGTGATCAGCGGAGGATAGACCGCGTGCGAGTACGCGTCGATGGCCGCCTCGCGGAGCAGGAGCGGGCCGCCGAGCGCCTGGACGGAGGTGACGTGGCCGGTGGAGTCGACGTTGACTTGGAGCGGCACCGAGCCTTTAATGCGTGCCCGGCGAGCCTCGTCGGGGTAGAGGACGGGCGGCAGGGTGAGCGGCTCGTCCTTGATGAGGGTTGGGCTGGGCGCGACGGTTTGGGCCGTGCCGGCGGTTGCACAGAACGCGAGCAGGAGCAATAGCGGGAACTTCACCTTGGGCGTGTCTCCACCGAGCAAGGATATACCGGAGCTGCGGGTGCGATACCGTGGAGGATGTGGCTGCCTTCTGTGATGTCGCGCTTCCGGTTCCGCTCGACCGGACGTTTACCTACGCGGTCGATGGCGTGGTGCCGGCGGTCGGGGCTCGCGTCATTGTGCCGTTCAGCGGGCAGCGGCTGATGGGCGTCGTAATGCGGGTGCATGACGACGCGCTGCCCGAGGGGGTAGAGGCGAAGCCCGTCCAGGCGGTCATGGATCACGGCGCGCTCCTGGGCGAGGAGCAAATGCAGCTGGCGCGGTGGATCGCAGGGTACTACTGTGCGCCGGTGGGGGAGGTGCTGCGGGGCATGCTGCCGCTGTCGGCGGAGGTGCGGCGGCAATTTGTCTACCGGATCAGCGAGGGAGGTCGGCGGGTACTGTATGACGGCGCGGCCAAGGGGGCGTCGCGGCGCTCGCGGCTGACGCCGGAGGAGCAGAACCGGGAGTACGCGGTCCTCAACTATCTGGAGAGCGGCGAGGTGGCCAAGGCGGGGGCGCTGCGCTCAGCGACGGGAGCCGGGCGCGGGCTGCTCGAAGGCATGGTGAAGAAGAAGTGGCTGGTGCGGGAGGCGCTGGCGGAGGAGCGCGACGCCCGGCGGGTGGTGAAGATGGCGGTCGCGCTCGAGCCTGCGGAGGGTCCGGGCGGGCGGCGGCTTCCGGCCCTGAATGAGAACCAGCTGGCCGTGCTGGCGGAGCTGGCCGCGGTGGGTGGTCGGCTG
>CAXSDM010000073.1:9812-14553 GCA_964235575.1 uncultured Acidobacteriaceae bacterium
CGGCATGAGCTCGCTGCTGCTGGTCCCCGAGATCGGCCTGACGCCGGCGATGGCGGGGCAGATGGTGGCCGCTTTTGGCGACGAGGTGGCGCTCTTGCACTCCGGCCTCACGCCGGATGAGCGGGCGGAGCAGTGGCACAGGATTCGGCGGGGAGAGGCGCGGATCGTAGTGGGCACACGCTCCGCGGTGTTTGCGCCCATCGAGCGGCTGGGAATGGTCATCGTCGATGAGGAGCATGACGGCTCGTACAAGCAGGAGGAGACGCCGCGCTACCACGGGCGGGATGTAGCCGTGATGCGGGCGAAGCTGCATGGGTGCGTGGTGGTGCTGGGGTCGGCGACGCCCTCGCTTGAGAGCTGGGCGAATGCGGAGCGGGGGCGCTATGCGCTGCTCGAGATGCGCGGGCGGGTGATGGGCCGGGCGCTGCCGGCGGTCGAGCTGATCGACATGCGGGCGGAGTTCGCCGCAGTCGGCAAGGAAGAAATCTTCTCGCGGCGACTGGTGGAGGAGACCCGCGCGGCGCTCGACCGGGGGGAACAGGTCATCCTGCTGCTGAACCGGCGCGGCTACTCGTTTACGGTCATCTGCCGAAGCTGCGGGGAGAAGGTAGAGTGCGAGAACTGCGCGATCGCCATGACTTATCACAAGCCGGTGGACGCGACAGGTGACGGGCGAGCGGAGCCGGGCCAGCGGCTGGAATGCCACTACTGCGGCTTCCGCCGGGTCGTTCCGAAGCAGTGCCCAAAGTGCGGCAGCGAGCACCTTTACTTCCTCGGGGCGGGATCGCAGCAAGGGGAGGAGAAGTTGCGCGAGCTCTTTCCAGAGGCGCGAATCGGGCGCATGGACCGCGACACAACGCGCGGACGGCATGACATGCAGCGGCTGCTCGCACGTCTGCACGCAGGCGAGATCAACCTGCTGGTCGGCACGCAAATGATCGCCAAAGGCCACGACATCCATGGCGTGACGCTGGTCGGGGTGGTGGGCGCGGATTACGCCCTGGGAATGTCGGATTTCCGGGCGGCGGAGCGTGTCTTTCAGCTGCTGACGCAGGTCTCCGGGCGCGCCGGGCGAGGCGAGCTGCCCGGCAAGGTGCTGGTGCAGAGCTACCACATGGACCACTACGCGGTGAAGTTTGCGGCGCGGCATGACTATCCGGGCTTTGTGGCGAAGGAGATGCAGTTTCGGCGGAGCCTGCACTACCCACCTTTTGCCGTCATCGCCAACGTGATTCTGCAGAGCGAGCGGATGGAGGAGGCGGCAGGCTGGGCGGCCGAGTTGGGCCAGTGGTTCGAGCGCGCTCGTCCGGCGGGGGTGCGTGTCCTGGGGCCGGCCGCGGCGCCGATCGTCAAAATCAAGCGCATCTACCGCTTTCACCTGATCCTGCGGGCGGAGCGGCGGGCTGCCTTAGGTGACGCGTTGCGCGGAGCGATTGCCTTTGCGGCCGAGGCCGGCATTCCGCGCCGGCAGATGATTGTGGACGTAGATGCGGTCCACCTGATGTAGCAGACTTTGATAAAGCGCCGCGCGTCTCTTCTGCGACCTTCGCGCAACCTCTCCGTCTCTTGCGCTCCCTTCCTTGTCCTCCCAGACCTACCGAAAGCTCCTATTCTTCAACCCAGGAAAAAACGTAACCTGCACCGCCGTCGTCGTATTCGTCTGCAGCCCCGGCAGATAGATGGGCGCCTTCCACCGCTCATACTGAAACCACGCATTCAGCTCCACGTCATCGTGCGCAAAGCGCTTCACCACCTGCGCTTTCCACTGGTTCTGTGTCGTGCCGCCCAGAATAAAATCCTTCTCGTTCTTCTTATTCAGGTACTCGGCCTGGATCCACTCATTGCCGGAAAGGTGATAGGTGAACCAAGCCTGCCCACCCTTAGCTTCCCGCCCAATCCAGTCGCCCAGGATATAGCCCTTGTTCGTATACCCCTGCAGCTGCACAATCTCGAAGTAGTTGAACTGCCCCGCATAACTTCGCGCCACGCCGGGATCGGTCGTCACCCCCTCTGCCCGAAACTCCAGCTTGCGCAGCCCCGGCACCTGCGACACGTCGACCCCCGTCCGGTACGCCGCCCGCCGTGGTGCGCTGATCGGCGTCACGTCGTCATGCGAGATCGAGTCGACATAGAGCGTCGCGTATCGCTGAATAAACGGCAGCCGGTAAGAAAAGTTGAACGCACTGAACCGCGCCCCCGGATCGGTCCGCGAGTACTTCTGCGTCCCGTTGGAGTCCCCTCCATCGAAGAACCCATACAGAAAATTGTGCAGCGTCACCGGCTCGTGACCCTTGCCTCCAAAGATGATCGTGCGCTCAAACCCAAACTCAAAATTCTTCGTCGGACGGAACGAGATCATCTCCGCGTGCACCCAGTCATCGTTCGGGTCCGTATGCCCCTTCAGGCTGCCGTAAAAGAAGTCGTACCGCACCGGCCCCAGGACGCTCGACAGCAGCGGGATGTGCAGCGGCTCCACCCGGTTGATGCGAAACGAGTAGATATTCTCCGCGTTGTTGCTCCACGCCACCGCACCCCCTTGCCCAGGCCCCAGCCACGCATCCGACTTGCCCCCTGAAATCTCATGCCCCGCCAAGTGCACCGAGAGCGTCGCCTCCACCAGCCGAAACGGATTCTGCGCCCCGATCGGCCCCGTCGGAATCGTCGCCTGGTTCAGGTTGAAGCCCGAATATGGAATCTCATCCAGGTTCGACAGCTGCGCCGAGAGCGCCTGCGAGTACCCCGCCGCCGAAGGCGCATGCTGATATTCCCCACGCACAAACAGCGAAAACCGCCCAAACTCCTCGATCGTTGAGGCTCCCGCAATCAGGTTGAACCCCGGCTGGTAAGGCCGCCCATAGTCGTTCGCCAGAGTTTGGCCTAGGTGGTAGCTGTCCCGCAGCGTCTCCCCCGTGATCGGCATCACCCGCGCATACTCGGCCTCGGCCCCATACACCAGCCCGCGCGTCTTCAGCCCGTTCTCCGTGTCCTCGGACTTTAGCTCCCGCGTCACCGCCGCCAGGATCTCCTGCGCCTCCTCGCTATTCGAGTGCACAATGTCGTCTTCCGAGTCCTCGAGCATATGCAGTACGCTCTTGCGCGTCCACGGCCGCATCCCGAGAAACATCGTATCCACGTACCCCAGCGAGTAAAGCCGGGTCATCTCCGGATAAATCCAGCTGTCGAGCGGAACATACACCGCCCCATCGTTGTCTTTCCTGCGAAACTCATCCGGAACGCCATACGGAACATAGGCCGGCATCGCCACATACGGCGCCGCCGCTGTCGGCGTCGCGGGCACCACCCCCGGCTGCCCCGCCGGCACCGGAGTCGCAACCTGCGCCGGAGCCGGCCCCGGCTGACCATACCCCGGCATCGAAGGCATCTGGGTCGCATCTCCCGGCGCTGGAGGAGGCATTGCGGGCGTCTGCGCTCCGAGCGATCGCATCCACAGAGCACACAGACCCGCAAAACAAAGCCAGAACCGTCTATCCACTAGCACCTCAAACACTTACCGCCTCACACCTCAGCCTGCGGGGACCCCCTAGAGTGTACCTCCGCAACCCTCCCGCAAGCTCTACAACGACAGTTGCAGAGCCCGCGCCTCCTCTTCCACTTTGCCGATCCAACGCTCCGTGCAAATCCCTTTCTTCCTCATCTGGTCGCCCAGCAATCTCACCGGATCCGTGCCGAACCGCACGCACTCGATCACCGTCACCCCCCCGTCGGCCCGTGCTCGGACACACGTCTCCTGCATTACCCGGTAGAGCGCCACCGCATCCCCCGCGTCCACAGGAATCACCGGAATCTTCGCCCCCGTAACCTTCCCCGCGACTCCCGCAACATCCACCGCCGCCTCCGCCCGGACCAGAGGAATCGCCACCACCACCAGCGGCAGCGCCCCTTCGTTCGCCACCGCAAATACCCGCTTCCACTCCGCAGCCGTCAACGCATCCACTCCGGCGTACGCCACCACCACATGCCTGCCCTCCATCGTTCGCAGCGCCGTTGCCTGCCCGACTGCGCAGCACACCGCATCGCTTGCCGTACCCGGAAACGGCTTCACCGCGGCCGCACGCTCAGCAGCTCGCCGGAACTCTTGCCTGGTCGCCGCACGATCCGTCTTCCTTACTCCTACCTCCCGAATGAACGACCCAAACGCCCCAGCCTGCAGGCCGCTCACCACGTCTCCCGCCTGCAAGTCGATCGCCGTCCCAACCCAGCAAGCCTCCAGCTTTCGCGGCAAGCCCCGCTTCTTTCCTGCCTGCTCACTCAACGCGCGTGTCTCGGTCAACGCCCGAAACATCGCGCGCATGCGTGCATGGCCAAGCAGAGGATTCTCGTAAGCTTTCGAAGCACTCATGGTAGGACGTCAGGCCCGCGCCGGATCGAGCGCCTCCACATCCAGCCCAAGCTCCGCCAGCGCCTTCTGCGCATCCTCCGCGGCAAAGCTTCCATCGCGCGCCAGCCGCGAAAGGGTCGCTCCCACAATCGCCTCCGCCGAAACCTCAAAGTGCCGCCGCAGATGCTCGCGGTTGTCGCTTCGACCAAAACCATCCGTCCCCAACGAAACCAGCCGCGACCCAAGCCACGGCGACAAGCCGTCCGGCAGACTCTTCATGTAATCGCTCGCCGCGATGATCGGCCCCTTGCTCCCGTCCAGCTTGCTCGCCAGATAGCTCCGCCGCTCGGGCTCCGCCGGATGCAGCCGGTTCCAGCGCTCGACCGCCAGCGCATCCCGCCG
>CAXSDM010000074.1:0-14101 GCA_964235575.1 uncultured Acidobacteriaceae bacterium
CGTCGCCTTCAGCCGCCTGGACGAGTCCGGCCAGGCCGCTCTCTCAGACGACCTCGAGCAGCTGTGGGCAGGAGCAAACACCGCCTCCAACCCAGCCGAACACACCCTGGTTCCCAACCAGTACCTCCAGGTCACCGCCCGCCGCCTGGGATAGACTTTTTCCATGCGCGTCTTCGGCATCGACTGCGGCACCGAGTTCACCGGCTATGGCGTCGTGGACTTCAATGAAACCGCGCGCAATCCACATTTGGCCTACGTCGACGCCGGCACCATCCGCGTCTCGAAAAAGCACACCACCGCCGAGCGCCTCCATCAGATCCACACCGAGCTCTGCGCCCGCATCGCCCTCCACGACCCCGACACCATCGCCATCGAGGAAGTCTTCTTCTCCGCCAACGCCAAGTCCGCGCTCAAGCTCGGCCAGGTCCGCGGAGTCGCCCTGCTCGCCGCCGCCCAGTGCGGCCGCGCCGTAGCCGAGTACGCCCCGCTCTCGGTGAAAAGCGCCGTCGTCGGCTACGGTCTCGCCGCCAAGGAGCAGGTCCAATTCATGGTCATGCGCCTGCTTTCGCTCGCCCACGTCCCAGACTCACCCGACGCCGCCGACGCGCTCGCCATCGCCATCTGCCATCTCCACACCGCCCAAACCCTGAGCCAAACCCTCAGCCAGCCCGCCGGAGCCCGCCGTTGACCCTGCGCCCCTGGCCTTTCCTCCTCCTGCTAGCCCTTCTCCCCTGCGACTCCACCCCCGCCCAGCAGCCGGTCCCAGCCACCCTCACCTTCCACTTCGAGCGCCCCGGACTGCCCGTGCCCGTCTACACGATCGCCCTGCACCCGGATGGCAGCGGCAGCTACACCGCCCAGTACGCCCCTCCCCCGCGGCAGACCTCGCGCTACGGCGGCGTCGATGCCAGCGCTCCGCAGCAGACTCCCGAGAGCGTGACCCTGCCCATCCAGCTCTCCCCGGCGACCACCGCCACGCTCTTCGAGCGCGCCACCACCGTCGGCTACTTCCAGCACCCCTGTGAAGCGAAGGTGAAGAACATCGCCGATACTGGCAAAAAAGTCCTCACCTACGCCGGCCCGGACAGCACCGGCTCCTGCATCTACAACTACACCGAAAACAAGCTCATCGCCGGCCTCACCGACACCTTCTTCGGCATCGCCTACACCCTGGAAGAGGGCCACACCCTCGCGGCCAGCCATCGCTTCGACCACCTCGGCCTCGACGCCGAGATGATCCAGTTCACCGAGGCAGTCAAACAAGGCCGCGCCCTGGAAGTAGGCGCCATCGCGCCCATCCTGCGCTCGATTGCCGAGGACCCCCAGCTTCTCGACCGCGTCCGCGCCCGCGCCTCCCAGCTCCTCGCCAGTTCCTCCATGCAGTAATTGAATTCGGGTGCCCCATCCTTTCGACAGCTTCACCGTCGAAAGGATGGGGTATGGTTTGCGGCAGCAAACGACCGCCTTCGCCTGCCCACGCGATGACGTAGGCTGGAACAGAACATCTCTGGAGGGCAGCACGGTGCGTGACGCAAGCAGGGCAAGTCTCAGCCGGAGCATCGCCGCCCTCTGTTTCGCCGCGGCTCTCGGCCTTCAATCGTCTGCCGGCCAAACCTCTCCTCCTGACCCCTCGGCGCTTGTCCAGGTAGATGCGGAGGTCGCGTCCAGCAAAACGCCCATCCGTGCCGCCCGTCTCACCTTCTCCACCGGCGCCGTCGAGATCGGCCGCACGGACAACACCGCCGTAGGCGAACCGGTGACCAACCTGCCGCTGGTCGAGGGCACCCGCATCGCCACCGGCGACTACGGCCAGGCCGAGATCGAGTTCGAGGACGGCAGCGTCGCCCGCCTCACTCCGCGTACCGTGCTCACCCTCAACAAGCTGACGGTTGAGCATGGCGTGGCCCATACGGAACTCGAACTCCTGGCCGGCCTCGCCTATTTCGAGCTGCGCCAATCCTCGCTCACCGCCTACTCCGTAGACGCGGCAGGAACCCGTCTCACGCCGCTTGAGAACCTGACCGTTCGCATCGGCCTCGACAATCCGCCCGCCGCGTTCGCCGTCCTTAGCGGCTCCGCGAAGGTGGAGCGCCCCGGTGAGTTCACCGCCGAGCTCCACGCCGGAGAAAGCCTGCGCGGCATCCCCGACGGCGGCAAGCCGTACTTCCGCACCAATCTCATCGTGCCCGAGCCGTGGGACTCCTGGAACCTCCAGCGCGACCAGACCGCCGCCGGCGAAGCCGACCAGCGCACCGTCGCGCGCGATCCTTTCGCCGGCAACCAGGGCTACGGCTGGTCCGATCTCGACAGCCACGGTAACTGGTATACCGTCCCCGGCGCCGGGCCCGTCTGGCAGCCGGAGAACGCCGACGAGGGCTTCGATCCCTACGGCTTCGGCAACTGGGTCTACGTCAACAACAGCTACGCCTTTGCCTCCGGCTATAGCTGGGGCTGGACCCCCTTCCACTGCGGCGCCTGGCAGTACTTCGGCGGCTTCGGCTGGGGCTGGTCGCCCAATAACCTCTGCGGCACGTGGGGCTTCGGCGGCGGTCTGGGAGGAATCTTTCTCGTCGGCCGCCACCCCGGACGCTTTCCCCCGGTCGTCCAGCCCAAGCCCGGGCCCGTGCATCCCCGCCCGCTGATTCCCGTTCTTGGCCCGGATGGCCCACGCCCTCCCTTTGCGCGTGGAACCACAGCGCAGATCGCCGGCCGGCTTCTCTCGCCGCTCCCTGTCGTGGAACCCCGATCCTCCCGCGCCGAAAACCCCATCGGCTACGCTCTACTGCGGGACTTCCCCGTAAACACATCGAATCGCCAGCCTATCCTCGGCCTCACCAGCTCCGAGGCCGTCCACGGCGCCTACCCTGGCTACGGTGTCGTTCCCACGCGCACGCCCATCGGCGGCGGCCGCTCACCCGTTCTGTCTCGCGGGTCCCCGTCGATCCCACCCCGAGGCAGCGTTCCCGGCGCTTTTGCCCCCGCCCTGCCGCCGCGTACCATCGCACCCGCCGCCCCGCCCGCCCCCATCCGCAGCGCACCCGCCCCGTCGCGTCCCAGCCCGCCCTCCAGCCCGCCGCCCGCCGTTCGGCCGAAGTAATCAGAGCATCTTCCCTGGGGATGGGGTTCCCGAATCAGGGGTGCGGTGGCGTTTCTTCAGAGAAACGCCCAAAGGATCGTGGCACCAGCCACATCTTCAGGGCAATGCTCTAGCCCCGCAGCCGCCGGTACAGCTCCGCCATCGACTCCAGCTCCACACCCTCCGCCCGCACCTGCCGCGCCAGCCCCTCCGGCCAGCTCCCCGCCACCCTCTCCGCCGCGTATCCCGCAAAGCGCAGGTTATTCTCAAGCGTCTTCCGCTTCTGTGCGAACGCTTGCTTCAGAAACGCATCGAATCCCGCCGCATCCACCCCCAGCTCCCCAAACCGCGGCGCAAACTCCAGCCGCACCACCGACGAATGCACCTCCGGCGCCGGCTGAAACGCCCCCGGCGGCAGCGTAAACAGCAGCTCCACCCGCGCATACATCTGCGCCGTCGCCGAGAGCAGCCCATACTCCCGCACCCCCGGCCTGGCCGCAACCCGCTCCGCCACCTCGCGCTGCATCATCAGCACCGCCCGCCGGATCACCCCGGCCGCCCGAAACAGATGCAGCAGAATATCCGACGTAATATAGTAGGGCAAATTTCCCACCACATCGAGCGTCCCGCCCGCCCCGGCAAACGCCGCCAGGTCCGTCCGCAGCACGTCCGCCTCCACCACCGTCACCTGCTCCTGCTCCCGGAACCGAAACTGCAGCTCCGCCGCCAGCGCCCGGTCGAGCTCCACCGCTACCAGCCGCTCCGCTCGCCCCGCCAGCAGCTCTGTAATCGCCCCATGTCCCGGCCCAATCTCCACCACCGTGCGCCCGGACACATCCCCCAGCGCCTCCACAATCCACCGCCGGGCCTGCTCATCCACCAGAAAATTCTGCCCCAGCTTCGGCTTCCGCATCGGCCTCTGTTCATACGACATGCTCTTGAGCCTAATCCCATCCGGCGCGCTGGCCCTCACTCGCCCATTCCCATACACTCGCATCTGGCAAACTCAACGGAGGCACCTTTGGACTGGACCCCAGGCGGCGTAAGCAGCGACATCGAAGACCGGCGCGACAGCTCCGGCAGCGGCGGCGGAGGCTTCGGCTTCGGGGGCGGCGGAGGCGGAGGAATCGGCATCCTCGGCTTCGTCGTCCTGCTCGTCATCAGCCTCGTCACCGGCCACAACTTCCTCGGCAGCCTCATGGGCGGCGGCGGCCAGAGCAGCTCGCAGGCCTACGGACCCGCACCCCAGCAGGGAAGCGCCTACTCCTCCGGCCCCTCCGCCAGCCCGCAGCCCCACCCCGCCGGCGAGGACCGCGACGTCCAGCTCATCAGCTTCGTGCTCGACGACGCCCAGAAGACCTGGACCAACATTTTCGCAACCTCGGCCATAGCCAAGCCCTACCGCCACGCCAAGCTCGTCCTCTACCGCGGCGCCACCTACTCCGGCTGCGGCACCGCCCAGGCCGCCACCGGCCCCTTCTACTGCCCGCAGGACGAGAAAATCTACATCGACCTCAGCTTCTGGGACGAGCTCAAAAAGTTCGGCGGCAACACCGGCGAGTTCGCCCAGGCCTACGTCATCACCCACGAGCTAGGCCACCACATCCAGAAGCTCCTCGGCATCGAAAGCCGCGAACAGCAGCTCTCGCAGCAAGACCGCGGCGAGCGCAACCCGCTCTCGGTCGACCTCGAACTTCAGGCAGACTGCTTCGCCGGCGTCTGGGCCCACTCCACCGAGCAGCGCGGCATCGTCCACCCCGACGACATCACCGGCGCCCTCTCCGCCGCCGCCGCCGTCGGCGACGACCACCTCGAGCGCATGAGCGGCCGCGCCATCAGCCCCGAGTCCTGGACCCACGGCTCCAGCGCCCAGCGCGAACAATGGTTCCGCACCGGCCTCGACCAGGGAACCGTCGCCAGCTGCAGTACCTTCAACGGCAAGGTCGCCCCTTAACCGAATCGGGTGCCCCATCCTTTCGGGGCCTCATCCCGAAAGGGTGGGGTATCGAGCGAAGCTCGACCGCACTCCTTCACGGCACGCTCTGACCCGCCCCCTGCGCATCTCACACCCTCAAAGGACTCGACCGCCGATGCCAACCAAAGCCGCCGCCAAGAAGACCCCCGCCAAGAAAGCCCCCGCAAAGAAAGCACCAGCCAAGAAGTCCGCCGCCAAAAAATCCCCCAGCGCCGACAACTACACCGACCCCGCCCTCCGCGAGCGCCTCAAAGACCAGATCACCGCCGGCGACAAGGGCGGCCGCCCCGGCCAGTGGAGCGCCCGCAAGGCCCAGCTCCTCGCCCACGAGTACACCGCCCAGGGCGGCGGCTACAAGCACCCCCGCGACGAAAACCAGCAGCACCTCAAGGACTGGGGCGACGAGCACTGGCACACCGCCGACGACCAACCCGCCATCCAGGGCGACGAAACCCACCGCTACCTGCCCGACGAAGCCTGGAAGCAGCTCACCCCCGCCCAGAAGAAGGCCACCGACCAAAAGAAAGTCGCAGGCTCCAAAACCGGCAAGCAGTTCGTCCCCAACACCAAGCCCGCCAGCAAAGCCCGCCAAACCAGCGTCAAGCCCAGCACGAAGCACGCTACGTAATCTGCACCAACCCGGCATCTTCCGCGGAAGCCTCCGCCTCCGCATGAAAGTGCGCCCGAATCTTCTGCGCCGTCACCCGATTCACCACCGCCGTTAGCGCGTCTTCGCTCGCTTGCTTGATCCCCCGCACACTCCCAAAGTGCTCCACCAGCCGCTGCCTCGTCCGCGGCCCCACCCCCTTAATCTCATCCAGTTCCGTCTCCCGATCCCGAATCTGCCGCCGCTTCCGGTGGTACGTCACCGCAAACCGGTGGCTCTCATCCCGAATCTTTTGAACGAGATGCAGCACGGGCGACCGCCGGTCCAGCACCACCGGGTCGTCCTCCTGCCCATGCACGTAGATCACCTCTTCCTTCTTCGCAATCGACGCGAGCGGTTGCAGCACCACCCCAATCTCCTCCATCGCCGCATACGCCGCATGCAGCTGTCCCAGCCCGCCATCGATCAGCACCAGCGAAGGGAACGGCTTCTTCTCCTCCAGCAGCCGCTTGTACCGGCGATGGATCACCTCGCGCATGCTCGCAAAATCATCGTTCCCCGAGACCGTCTTGATCTGGAATTTGCGATACTCCGCCTTCCGCATCGCCCCGTCCTCCCACACCACCATCGACGCCACCGTCTCCGACCCCTGGATGTGCGAAATATCGAAGCACTCGATCCGCTTCGGCATCTCCGCCAGCGTCAGCGCCTCCTGCAGCGCCTCGGCAATCGCCTTCCCATTCGGCTGCAGCACCCGGAACCGCTGGTCGTACGATTGCTTGGCGTTCTGGCACACCAGGTCCACCAGCGACCGCTTCTCGCCCCGCTGCGGCGCCGCCAGCTCCACCTTGTGCTTCGTCCGCTCGCTCAACAGCTCCGCCAGCACCGCCCTGTCCTCAAACTCCACCGGCACATAGATCGACCGCGGCACATACGCCTGGTCCAGGTACAGCTGCTTCAGCAGCGCCGAAAAGAACGCTCCCGGCGAAAACTTTCCTCCCAGCTCCGTCACTCCCGCATGCTGCACCATCTGTCCGCCTTCGCCTACCTCCGGCGCTACCTGCATCGGGTCCGGCTCCATCCCCGGCGACACCTCCGTTTCACAACTCTCGCCTCCATCTATATCGGCAATCGGCTCCGTATCGTTCAGTCGGTCGTTCAAGAATTCCGGCAGGTCCTCCCAGAAAAAATCCCGCCGATCCACAATCTTCCCGCCCCGCATGTGGAAAAGATTCACCGCCAGCATCTGGTTCTCGTAGTGAAACCCGAACACATCCGCGTCCTCGTTATCCGCCGTCGCGATCCTCTGCTTGTCCCCCATCTGGTGCACGGTCACAATCTGGTCGCGCAGCTTGCCCGCCGCCTCAAACATCATCTCCTCGGCCGCCGCCGCCATCCGCTTGTTCAGCAGCCGCTCCAGCTCGTCGGTCCGCCCCTCCAGGAACAGCCGCACATCCCGAATCGTCTCCGCATACACCTCCGGAGGCACAAAGCCCTCCACACACGGCCCCAGGCAACGCTTGATGTAATACTGCAGGCATGCCCGCGGATGATACCGGCCCAGGTCCACCTTGCAGCTCGGAATCAGGAAGCTGCGGTGGATCAAATCCACCAGCCGATGCGCCAGGTTCCCCGGAAAGTACGGCCCAAAATACGCCCCGCCATCCTTGCGCAGCCGCCGCGTCACAAACACCTTCGGGTACCGGTCGTTCATCGTCAGCTTGATATATGGATAGGTCTTATCATCCCGCAGCAGAATGTTGAACCGAGGCTTCCTCTGCTTGATCAGGTTGTTCTCAAGCGCCAGCGCCTCCCGCTCATTGGCCACCGTAATGTACTCAAGATCCACCGCCTCCCGCATCAACGAGCCGGTCTTCTGATTCATCTGGTTTGCCGCCAGAAAATACGACCGAACCCGCGACCGCAGGTTCTTCGCCTTCCCGACATAGATCACCTCGCCCTCGGCGTTCTTGTACAGGTAGCAGCCGGCTGAGGTCGGCAAGGTTCGAATTTTTGCCAGAAGATCCATGAGGGCCCTGCGCCATCAGCCCGCTCCACAAGGGCCGCACCAGCGTCTCTCTCCATGATAAAGGGTGCGCATCCCGAAATCCCCCACGCCCTCCATCCGGCGCAAAACCAAAGCACCGCCTCACCAAAACCTCACATCCGCCAAGCAAAGCCCCCCTCCCCCCAACCTCACGTCATCCTGAGCGAAGCGAAGGACCCCTGTATTTCGTCTTTGTCGTTGCCTGTTCTCCACAACCCTTGCGTACATAGAAACCGTTAACTCACTCCTCACCCCCGGCAGAGCAGGGAACATCTGTCCCCTAAACTCCGCAAATCTACCCTCAACTTCTTCATCGGCCCTCCCTCCAGCAAACTAAATCACACAGAAGAGGCACTTTACAGACGAAAGCGGTATTGGCATCTCAATTGCAATCCTTCATTCAGGCGAAGTCACGCCAAAGGTCTGTCAGGAGATCAAACAATGACCCGTTCCGCTTCACTCTTTCCCACCCGGTCCCTTGCCGTTCTTGCCCTCGCACCCACCCTCCTTCTCAGCAGCGTCTTTCTCGGCTGTTCCAGTAAGAAGTACGTGCGCTCCCAGACCGCCCCCATCGTCCAGAACATCAACGAACTCGACACCAAGACCGCCGCCGACCACCGCGCCATCGTCGACACCGACCAGCGCGCCACCACCGGCATCCAAGGAGCCCAGTCTGCAGCCGACGCCGCCAACCAGCACGCCCTCGCCGCCGGCGCCGCCGCCAACCAGGCCAACACCTCCGCCCTCGAAGCCTCGAACCGCGTCGATTCGCTCGCCGGCGTCATCGCCAATCTCGACCAGTACAAGCCCCTCGCCAACCTCAGCGTCACCTTCGCCTTCGACAAATCCGTCCTGACGCCTGCGGACAAGCAGCAGCTCGACACCTTCGCCGCCACCCTGACCTCCACCCGCGGCTACATCCTCCAGGTCACCGGAGGCACGGACTCCATCGGCAACGCGAACTACAACTACCAGCTCAGCCAGCGCCGCGCGGACGCCGTAGTCAACTATCTCTCCTCGAAGTTCAACATCCCGCCGCACAAGTTCTACCTCGTCGGCATTGGCAAGGACATCCAGGTCGCTGACGACCACACCGCCGCCGGCCGCGCCAAAAATCGCCGCGTAGAGATCCAGCTTCTCTCCAACATGAGCCAGACCTCTCCCGGAGGCACCGGCTCCTCGGAATAACTTATCTGTAGTCCCCGGGTGCCCCACCTGAGACAGCTTCACCGTCTTAGGTGGCAAACCTGTCAAGCCCCATTCGCCCTTAACTTGAATTGAATGTTGCACTTACCCGTGGCATAGTTCCATGCCCCAGCAGCTATACTGGATTTAGAGATCTCTTCTGAGACGAAGCCGGGTTCGTCTCAGACTCTGCCCAAAAGAGTTCGGACCTAAGTCCAGACTTAACTTGCCTCTTTTGAAGACTTTAGGACTTTTCGGGTGGGGGAGGGGCATACCTCTAGTACCGCAGCTTCCGGTACACCAGCCCCATGATCCCCGAAGCCAGCATTACCCAAAGAAACTGGTACCAGTAAAAGAAAGGAAACCCAAACCACGCCGGCGTAGCCCGCGCATACATCTGCGGAAAGCAAAGCCCCAGAAACGGCAGCACCAGCAGCAGCTTCCACCCGGTACGAGCGCGATCGCTAGGAGTCGTTGCCATCTCCGCAGCATACGCCTGCCGCTCGCGTAAAGTAACACTCATGTCCGAAGCCCTCAACCAGAGCATCGCCCTCATGGCCCGCCTCCGAGCCCCCAACGGCTGCCCCTGGGACCGCGAACAAACCTTCGACTCCATCAAGCGCCACACCCTCGAAGAAACCTACGAGGTCTTCGACGCCATCGACCGCCGCAACTGGCCCGACCTCCAGGAAGAGCTCGGCGACCTTCTCCTCCAGGTCCTCTTCTACGCCCAGATGGCCGCCGAAGCTGGCCTCTTCACCATCGACGACGTAGCCGCCACCCTCAACGCCAAGCTCATCCGCCGCCACCCTCACATCTTCGCCAGCGCAACCGCCGCCACCCCCGAGGACGTCAAACGCACCTGGGAGGCCGTCAAGCAAACCGAGAAAGCCGCCCGCGGCGAGCAGCCCAAAGCCTTCCTCGATGACGTCCCGCACCACCAGCCCGCCCTCCTCGAAGCTCAGAAGCTAGGCCACAAAGCCGCGAAAGTAGGCTTCGACTGGCCCAACCCCACCGGCCTCCTCGACAAACTAGCCGAAGAAACCGCCGAGCTCCGCGCCGAGATTGAACGCCCGGAACTCGACCGAAGCGCCGTCGAAGAAGAGCTCGGCGACCTACTCTTCACCGCCGTCAACCTGGCCCGCCACCTCCATCTCGAGCCGGAGTTCGCCCTCCGCAAAGCCAATCAGAAGTTTCGCGCCCGCTTCACCCGGATGGAGTCCACAGCAGGCCTAGACGCCCTCAAGCAAGCCGAGCCCGCCGAGCTCGACCGTCTCTGGGATGGCGCCAAGGTCAGTGTGTCGGCAGCGAAAGCAGCAGATGGATTGCCTCCTGGTAGCTCATCTCCGGCACCGGCGTAAAGTTCATCCCATCTATTTCGGAATTTTGGTGGATCGTCTTGAACACGATGCGCACGTTCAGATGCTGCGTAAAGTGCGTGAAGATCCACCGCTGTCTGCCCACCTGCGCCTGTTCAAACGTAACCTTTCCGCCCGGATCCAGACGGCCGAAGATGCCAAATCCAAAGTTCACCCCGCGGAAGATCTCACCCTCAAGCCGCGTCACGGTGCGGGTATGAGCATCGATCCACACACGTCCCTCAAAGCCGGAGAGCGCCTCCGCCGTCATGTTCGGCGCAGTCCACGCAGGGTCCGGCTTGAAGTCGAGCACAATCTCCGGCGAGCCGTCTCCAACACCGGGCGTTTGTGTTCGCTGCGGCTGCCCCGGCGTGTAGGTGAAGATCATCGCGGACGGCATCTCGCGCAGCAGATCGGCCGCGAAACGCTTCCCCGTCTGGTCGTTCTTAACGTGCTTGGCGAACGCGGCCGGAGAGTCGAGCATCGCCTGCAGACGCTCACGCTCTGCCGCATCTTCTTCCGCCGTCAAGGCCCGGTTGTCTACCCGGATCCTCCGCGCTACGGTGCCGTCCTTGGACTCGACAACCTCCCGCACCTGGTCGCCTTTGGCGTCCACCTGGTGTATCTGGTAGCGCAGGTAAGACTTCTCGTACTCGAGCACCTTGACTTCGTTGTTCGCCGCGTCCACGGCCCATTGTTTCGCCGGCACAGACTTTGGGGCCTGCCCCCGCAGCCTTGAACCAGCGATGATGACTGAGAAGCAAGCCGCAGCAAAAAGTCGTTTCTTCATCAAAAGCATGGGCACTCAATCTTCATTTCCCGTGTAGGACGTTCCGCCCATTTGCAAAGTTTGCTCGTTTGCCTCACCGTAAGTGAGATGGGTATAGTTCGCACTATGGGCTAAGTTGGCTCAGAGCTGCGCAGGCGATCCTCGTCACACTCACAACCAGAACGATAAACGCAGTACGAAAGGATTGCTTCAAATGACGCCAGCGGAAGGTTCCACACTGATCGGGAGGTCGGTCAGCATTCGCGGAGAGCTCTCCGGAAGTGAAGATCTGTTTCTCGACGGGAAGTTTGAGGGAACGATCCACTTGGCCGAGAGCCGCTTGACCCTCGGACCAAATGCCCACATTACCGCAGACCTGCACGTGCGCGACCTGATCGTTTTCGGCCTGGTCGACGGAAACGTGCATGCGTCGGGACGCATCGAACTGCGGCAGACCGCGGTGCTCAATGGAGACATCGTCGCCAGCCGGCTCTCCATCGAAGAGAGCGCATCGATCCGCGGGCGTGTGGAACTGACCGGGCAAACTCCAGCCCCGGCCCAGATCCAGAAGTAGCTCCAGAGTAGCTCAGGAGAGGGTCTCGGAAGAGTATGGGCTTGTTTGGCAGCAGGACGAGCGCCTCGGGGGTGGGACCAGGCGCTGCACGCACCGCGCGGTACTCGAGTGGATGGTCCAACATGGCCAAGTTCCTCCAATCGCGAGAGTCCCTGCGCTTGCTGGACATCGGACCTACGTCGGCTGGAAATATCAACTTTGTCACGCATCTTGGCCATAGTATTTACATGGCCAATTTGGTCGAAGATTCAGCTAAACCGGAGTATCTTGTGCCGCATCCGGACGATCCGGCAAAGAAGATCTACGACGCGCGACGCTATCTCAACGACAATCTTGACTTCACAGGACGGGTCTTCGATGTCGTTACCTTCTGGGATACGGCGGACTATCTTCCCATCGCCCTGTTGCAGCCGGTGATCGACCGCATCTACGACGTGATGGAGCCGGGAGGGCAAATCCTCGCCCTGTTTCACGCCAAACTAAGTGACGATGCGAATACGTTTTGCCGCTATCACCTTACAGCCACGGACCAGCTTGAGATGCAAGCCGTGGGCGTTCATCCCATGCGGCAGACGTTTACCAACCGGCAGATCGAAAGTTTGTTTCAGCGTTTTGCCAGCTACCGGTTTTTCCTGGCAAAAGATACTTTGCGCGAAGTCATCATCACCCGTTAGGCAAGTAAGAGCGGACTTCGCCTCAAAGCCCGCTCGCTTACGGAACTTACTTTGCAGGCTGCTTGCGGCGTTCGGCCCAGCGGCGCTTCATGGCTTCCGCAATCGCCTTCCGGCCCTCTGGACTAAGTTTGCGCTTTGCCGCTGTTGCAGGCTGAGGTGTCTCAGCAACCGTGTTCTTACTTCCTTTGGGACGGCCTCGGCCAGCCTTCTTCTCCGCAGGTGCGGCGTTGCTCCCGCTCAGCAAGGTGCGCGCCTGTTGCAGGATCGCAATCTCAGAGTCAATCTGTGCAATCACATCTGTCAAAGCCAATACTCTACCTCCCCGTGTTTAGTTGCTGCTCGATAGCACTGTTTAAGATTGCCGCCAGCGCAAACTAACAAATAAGAAGATACGCGAATTTGCTAGATCACTCCATCCTAAATTCAATAAAACACCCTTCCTACTTCAGATAATCGATAAATCCTCTAAATAGTTAGCATTCTGGGTGCCAGAAAGCACCTAAACGCTGGAGTCGGATGCTCTTCGGAGCCATGAAAGACGATGCTAGAATCGCCCCTGATGCAATCCATATCGGTCCGCGTCTGGTCTCTTATTCTGCTTTCCGCGATCCTGCAGGTGTTTTGTTTTCCAATCGCAGGTTCTGTGCCTTCATGGAGAACCTGCCTTTGTTGGATTGCTTTGTTGCCGCTTCTCCTTGCCTTACTTCTGCCGAAAAAGCCACTCCCTTTGCGCGCTGCCAGTGTACTCGGCTACGTTTGCGGGATTTTTTGGTATCTCGGAAACTGCGCCTGGATTTACCAGACAATGTATCTCTACGGCGGTCTGCCGAAGCCAATTGCCTTTGCCATCCTGATCTTGTTTGCTTTGTATTTAGGCCTTTATCATGCTTTGTTTGCCGCTTTGCTCGCCTGTGTGCGCCGCTCCCGCTTTGATGTTTCTGGTGCGCTGGCGGCTGCTCCCTTCCTTTGGGTTACGGTCGAGTTAGCCCGGGCACGCATCACGGGGTTTCCCTGGGACCTGCTCGGCAACGCGCAGGTAGACAACTTACTGCTGACTCGGCTGGCGCCCTGGGCAGGTGTCATGAGCCTCAGCTTCGTCGTTGTCGCGATCAATGCAGCGATCGCCTGGATGTTTCTTCGTCACGGCCGTAAGCAAAGAACGGTCGGCATAGCGGGCATCGTAACCGCATTCCTCTTACAACTAGGAGGAAACCTGCCGGTTATCCGTAGCAACACTGCGGGAACAATCGCTGAAAAGGATTCCGGCACAGCGGTTCTCCTGCAGGAAAATCTCGAGGTTGGCGCGGTGGGAAGATCCGCCCAACCTATCTCGGCCAGGCAGGAGTTGGATTTATTTTCCCTGGATAGCTTAAATCCCAAGCGCTTACTCTCCAGCAGCTCGGCGCAGCCGCGCGAGTCGCTCCAGACAAGCCGGCCGACCTTGATCATCTGGCCCGAAGCGCCCTCCCACCTACAATCCAGCGACCCAGCCTTTCGTTCCGCAATGTCCACTCTGGCTCGCCAAGCCGAGGCGCCGCTGGTCATTGGCTCTCTCGGAGTAGACTTTAGCCCGGTCCCCGTTCGCGGATACTATCTCTATGACTCTGCATCCTTGTTCCAGGCGGATGGCAGCTATCAGGGACGGTACGATAAAATTCATCTGGTTCCCTGGGGCGAGTACATTCCCTTCAAAGAGTTTTTCTCCTTTGCCAGCAAACTCACTGAAGGCGTAGGAGACATGGATCGCGGCGTCAACCGCACCATTTTTACTAGCCAGAGACATCGCTACGGAGTCTTTATCTGTTACGAGTCCATCTTTGGCGACGAGGTACGTCA
>CAXSDM010000075.1:0-3298 GCA_964235575.1 uncultured Acidobacteriaceae bacterium
AGCCTGCGCTGCTGGCGTCTTCTGCCCGTCTACCTCGTTCACCGGATCCGGAGCCTGCGTCGCCTTCTCGACCGGCGGCAAAGCTCCTGCGCCCACCGGACCCACCGCCTTCAGCCCATAGTTCGCATCCCGAGCTCCAGCCGCCGGCGCGGCCGAATCCACCGCATCCGGAGTCCCCGCCGGCACAATCTCGACGCCGATTCCCGTCCCGCCGCCCACCGAGCTCGTCCCCGCAGTCGGAGCCGCCGTCAGATTGACCGCGGGCGTAGGAGCCCCATCCACACCCGTTCCGACCTCCTGCAGAGCCAGCGGCGCCGCCGGCGTCGTCGCCGCTGGCCTGGCCGCAGCCGCCTCCGGAACCGTCGGTCCATTCGCCACCGGAGGAGCCGCCGCGGTCGCCGGCGTCGGCGCAAACGCCGTCTTGAAATCCTCGTTCACCCGCTTCAGCACCTTCGGCGCCGTCATCGGCTTCGGGTCCGACAAGCTCGGGTCCCCCTCGCGCGCCGCCACCACCGTGTCCGGCTGATGCAGGAACATCACCTTCGCCCGGCTCGCCAGCGTGTATGTACTGCGGCTGTTTTCCAAAGCTTCGCTCGCCGCCATCTGCGCCGCGGTGGGCGTCGGCACCGGCAGATTCATCGCCTCCAGCCGCTCCCGCGCGTCCTCCACGTGCGGCGCCGCCGAGTGCTCCAGCACCACCTTGCGATAGCAATCTGCCGCCAGCCCGTCATACAACTCTTCGAGCCTCGCCTTGCCGGCCTCGCCCGCGCCCTGCTGCACCTTCAGCCCGCGCACATAGCGCGCCTGCGCCTCGTACGCATCGCCCAACCCCACCAGCGCGTCATCCATATGGCTATATTGCGGATACGTGTCGGCCACCGTCTGGTACCGGGCAATCACCGCCGCCCAGTTCTCGCGCGTGGCATAGAACGCCGCAATGGACGCCTCCCGCGTTGCCAGCACCTCCTGCACCTCGCGCAGCCTCTGCTTGGCTTGCGTCATCAGCTGCTTCGGCGCGTTCGGATAATCGGTCAACATGCGGCGATACTCCTCCTCCGCATGGATCGTCTTCGCGTAGTCGCGGTCCGGCTTATCCATCTGCCGGAAGTAAATGTCCCCAATACGCATCTGCGCCTCGGCCGCCTCGGGCGCATTTGGGAAGAACACGCGGAAGTCCGCATACTCGCTCTCCGCCTGCGTCAGCGCCGCCGTCCCGCCCTCCTTGTACCAGCTGTCCGCGATCGCCAGCTTCGCCCGCATCTGGTACTGCGAGTCCGGATACGTATTCAGCATCGTCTGCAGATCCAGCCGCGCCACGTCGAAGTGGCCTTTATTCATCGCCACCAGCGCCTTGTCGTAGAGCTGCTTATCCGGCAGCTTGGCATCCGCCCCGGCCAGCGACTGCACCTTCACATCCTTCTTGATCGCCTTCTTCGTATCCTTCGACTGAAGGACCTTGTCCGCCGGATCCGCCTTCTTCTTTTTGCCACGCGTATACGGGCTCAGCGTCGCCGTCGGCACCGGCTGGCCGGCGCTGTCGGTCGATCCACCGGTAGTCCCTTGCGGAGTCGTCGTGGGCGTCTGCGTCTGCAGCGCAGGATCGGTCTGGCTGGTAGTCTGGCTCGTGGTCTGGGGTGTCGTCTGGGCAAAACCCGTGACAGAGGCAGCAACAGCGACGCCAGCCAGGACGGAAGCGCGCAGGGTAGGGAAGAAGAATCGATCTTGGATCACGCTGGTAGAACCTCATCCGCTCCGCGCTGCTCGCCTTGAAGCCGCCCGCGAAGCTTCCTTATTTTATCCCCGTTGCTACCGCTTATGCTGCGTCTTACGCCCGAGTCTCCGACGCACGCGCCGTCTCCAGAAACTCCCGCGCATTTCGCTCCGTCTGTGCCCGATCCCCCGGGGCAAAGATCGCGGAACCCGCAACGAGCATATCCGCTCCTGCTTCGACCACGCTCGCCACTGTATCGTGAGCAATGCCGCCGTCCACCTCGATCCGAAAGTTCAGCCCCATCTCCGCCCGCAACTCCGCCAGGTGCGCAATCTTATCGATCGCCAGCGGCAGAAACTTCTGCCCGCCGAACCCCGGATTCACACTCATCACCAGCACGTGGTGCACCATCGGCAGCACCTCGATCAGCGTTTCCACCGGAGTCGCCGGATTGATCACCACGGCCGGCTTCACGTTATGGTCCGCAATCAGCTGCAGCGTCCGATGCAGGTGCCGGCACACCTCCTGGTGCACCCCGATCATGTCCGCCCCGGCTTTCGCGAAGTCTTCGATGAACGCGTCCGGATTCTCGATCATCAAGTGACAATCCATTGGCAGTTTCGTCACCGGACGCAGCGCCTTCACCACCGGCGGACCAAACGTAATGTTCGGCACAAAATGCCCATCCATCACGTCCACATGGATGATCGTTCCGCCCCCACGCTCCGCCGCCGTCACCTCGTCCGCCAGATGCGCAAAGTCCGAAGCCAAAATCGAAAACGCCAGCTCAACCAAGATCCAAACCCTCCCAGCCAGTCTACCTGCTTCCGAACCGCTTCCCCGCACTCGCCGACAGGAGCATGGCTCTTCACCAATATGGTGTATGCTCCCGCTACTAAACATTCACCGTCCGAGGCACACCGAATGCGCGCTTTCTCTGCTCTTTGCCTGATTCTGTTCTGCATCGGCTCGGCCGAGGCGACTTCTTTCAATCTCAACGCCACGCTGCCCTCCGGAACCATCGGCGGCACGCTTCAGATTGACACCGTCGCTGGCCTGTTTACCGGTGCGAACGTGGACGTGATGCTCAACGGGAATAATTACCTGTTCACATCTGCTCCGAGCAGCCAGGGTGTCTACACCGACGCAGTCCTCCGGGCTAGTCATGTCAGCTACTACTATGGCAACTTTCAAGATGGGATAGGTGACGATCTCTTCCTCTCGGTTTACCAGACAGCAAGTCTGGTTGGCTATACGGGGGCTGCACCTCTCTGCAGCCTTACTAACTTCTGCGTAGCCTTTCATGCAGGACCAGACAGCTATTACAGCTTCGGAAGTACAGTAAGCCTGCCGGCCGCGGGCCTTTCCAACAGCGAGGCTTTGACCATAGGCACACTTACACCCACTTCAGTCGTTACACCGGAGCCCGGAACGCTGGAGCTGCTGGGAACAGGCGTGCTGGCGGCGGCAGGAATGTTTCGCCACAGGCGGTCCGCACACCGGAGTTGCAGAGAGCTCTGTCCGCTTTCCCGGCACTCGCCGACAGGAGCATGGCTCTTCACCAATATGGTGTATGCTCCCGCTACT
>CAXSDM010000075.1:3398-9019 GCA_964235575.1 uncultured Acidobacteriaceae bacterium
GCACTCGCCGACAGGAGCATGGCTCTTCACCAATATGGTGTATGCTCCCGCTACTAAACATTCACCGTCCGAGGCACACCGAATGCGCGCTTTCTCTGCTCTTTGCCTGATTCTGTTCTGCATCGGCTCGGCCGAGGCGACTTCTTTCAATCTCAACGCCACGCTGCCCTCCGGAACCATCGGCGGCACGCTTCAGATTGACACCGTCGCTGGCCTGTTTACCGGTGCGAACGTGGACGTGATGCTCAACGGGAATAATTACCTGTTCACATCTGCTCCGAGCAGCCAGGGTGTCTACACCGACGCAGTCCTCCGGGCTAGTCATGTCAGCTACTACTATGGCAACTTTCAAGATGGGATAGGTGACGATCTCTTCCTCTCGGTTTACCAGACAGCAAGTCTGGTTGGCTATACGGGGGCTGCACCTCTCTGCAGCCTTACTAACTTCTGCGTAGCCTTTCATGCAGGACCAGACAGCTATTACAGCTTCGGAAGTACAGTAAGCCTGCCGGCCGCGGGCCTTTCCAACAGCGAGGCTTTGACCATAGGCACACTTACACCCACTTCAGTCGTTACACCGGAGCCCGGAACGCTGGAGCTGCTGGGAACAGGCGTGCTGGCGGCGGCAGGAATGTTTCGCCACAGGCGGTCCGCACGCCGGAGTTACGGAGAGCTCCGTCTTCGATCCAGAGATGAGAAGGTCTAAGCAAAGTGGTGGCTCGCGCCAGTCTGGTAGAGCGCCGCATGCGCCTCCGTCCATGCGTCTAGCAGCAGAGCTGACGCCGAAAGAACCCACCCATGGCAATCATAGCCGTGCCCAGCAGCAGGAACGAAGACGGCTCGGGCGTGACGGTAGCGGCCACAGCAGGGGTGATCTGCCCCGTGCTCAAGCCGTTATTCTGTCGATACTGCCCAAAATCGCCGGTGACCGTGACATCGTAGGACTCAAAATCCACGGCGTATTCAGGCACCACGCAGGGGATCATGATTGAACAGATCTGCAGTGTTTGGCCCACAGACGGGATCGTCGGCAACGTTAGATAAAGGATCGAGCTCAGGATGTTTTGACCCCGATTCCTGAAGTCGAAGAATTGTAAAAGGTACGTCCCGTCGTAAAAGTTCTGTGCGTCAGGAGCCACGTAGGAAGCGATCAACGAGAGGTTGGTCTGGTAGACCCCCAGGGAGGCATCAGAGAAGATGCCTGTCGTCGTGTCGAGCGTCAACGTTCCGTTGAGGGTATACCCGTTCAGAAAAGTGCCCTGCACCTGAAAGAGAGAAAGGGCGTCGGCGAACGCCGCCGTGGGAACAAGAGTTGCGGCGGCTGCGAACAACATACGGAGTGTGTACATAGTTTCCCTTCAGACACGCAGCAGTTAGAAATCTGCGAGAGAGTATAGTCCCTCTGCCACGCAGTCCATCGCCCTTGGCCGTTACCCTGGCTTTCCGCGCCTTTGTCTCTCTACCACCGGCACCGTCCGCTCCACGCCTTCCCGTCCTGCATGCAGAATCTTCACCTTTGCCGCCTCCACCCCGTCGCGGTCCGTCTCCGCCATCGCCTTCGGTTCACCCAGGGCCATCCGCGCCGCCCCCCGAAGAATCCGCCGCACCGGCCAGCTTCCATCTGCATTCGGCAGGAAAACCTCACCCGCGCGCTGCTTCTCCGGCCGGTAATACCAGCGTCGCAGCAGCGAAAGATGATCCCCCACCGCTGCCAGCTCAATCCCAATTCCGGGTGCCCCATGTCTCGCTTCTGAGACATGGGTAATCGCGGCACGACTCTCTAACCTCCCCAACACTCCCTCCGCCCGTACCTCCGGCGACTCCGCCGCGCTCACCCCCTCGGCCTCCCCCAGCGGCACCGCCTGCAACATCAATGGCTGCGCGAAAAGACTTGACCCCACACTGGTCTGCTCCTTCACCGCTCTTACCCCCAGCGTCGACATCCGCTCCGGACCCACCAGGCATCCGCCCTCGAGCAAGAACACCGCCGCTTCCAAACTGTCCCCCTCGCCTTCCCGCGCCGCCGCCCGCTGCACAATCACGGCCCGCAACCGCGGAACCGGCCTGACCAGCTCATCGGCCAAACTCACCGCGGCCTTCACCTTGCTGTAGCGCTCATGCGCCGCCGCCGCCTGCTCGAACTCCATCTCCACCGAAGCCCGATCCCGCTCCGCCGCAATCCCCTCCAGCATCGACGCGCCATGCGTCCGAAAGAACGCCTCCACCGCCCGCCCTTCCGCCGCATACTCGTCCGCCGAGCACGTCTGGTTGCACGGAGCCATGCACTTCTTCATCTCCCCATACGCACACCCCGGGTGCTCCGGACTGACCTCCAAATCCTCGTAGCACCGCCGCAGCCGGAACAGATCGAGCACCGCATCGCCATAGCGCTCCGCCGCCGCCCGCGACGGAAACGGCCCATAGGTCTGCTCGAGCCCCCGCCCACTTCTTCCCGTAGACAGCCGGTTGGTCGAGTACACCCGCGGATGCGCATGCTCCATCGTCAGCCGTAAAAAATAAGGCGTATGCAGCCGCAACCGCCGCCGCGCCTCCGCCGGACCAAAGATCGCCGAAGCCGCGTCATACACCACCAGCAGCGACTCGAACTCCGACCCCGTCACCGTCCACTCAATCGTCCGCACCCGGTCCCGCAGGTTCAGCCGTTTACTCTGCGACTCCGGCGGAGCCAGCAGCCGAGTCATCCTCCGCCGCAAATCCGCCGCCCGCGTCAGATACGGCTCATCCCCGGCCCGCTCGCCCCGCAGCGCAAACACACCCGGCAAAGCCGGCACCTCCCGCAACACCTCCTCCGCCTCCTCCACTCGAAACGGCAATGCATGCGCGAAAACGTAAATCCCGGCCACCACTCGATTCTAACCAAGCCACCCCACGGCCGCAGATCCCACACCAGCGGCATCCTCCACGACCGGAGACCCCTGATGACTCTACTGCCCTCGAATGAAGACTTTCCGCAGGAAGTCCAGCCTTCGTGCCCGAAGTCCGAACCTAAGCGATTTACTTTGAATACTTTGCACAACAAAGTACGGGGGGGAGGGGGGCCTACGACCCCGCAATCATCATTCCTTCAACCCGGATCGTCGGCGCCGCGCTCGCGCTCCGAAACACCAGGTCGTTCCCGATCGCCGAGATATTCCGATACATATCCTTCAGGTTCCCGGCAATCGTGATCTCCTCCACCGGAAACGTCAGCTCGCCATTCTCGATCCACAACCCGCTTGCCCCCTGCGAATAGTCGCCCGTGACCAGGTTGACGCCAAAGCCCATTGTCTCCGTGACATACAATCCCTGCTGCACGCCGCCGATCAGCTCCTCCGGCGTCATCGTCCCAGGCTCCAGGTAGAAGTTCCCCGCCCCGATCCCCGGATTGCCTGCCAGCCCCCGCGAAGCATTCCCCGTCGACTTCAGCCCCAGCTTGCGCGCCGTGTAGGTGTTGGTGACGTAGGTCTTCAGGATGCCGCGCTCCACCAGCACCTTCCGCCGCGTCGGCAAGCCCTCGCCGTCGTACGGCGCGGTCCCAAAGCCGCCGATCCCGTCGAACACCATCGTCCCATCGTCGACAACCGTGATGTTCTCCCCCGCCACCCGCTCCCCCAGCATGCCATCAAAAAACGTGGCATGCCGATAGATCGAGTCGCCGTTGGCTGCTTCAAAGATGTTGCCCATCAGCGATCGCGCAATCTCGGGCGAAAAGACCACCGGCGCGCGCTGCGTTTTTACCTGCCGCGCCCCCAGCCTGCGCAGCGTCCGCTCCGCTGCAATCCGCCCGATCTCCTCCGGGTTGCCGAGCTTGCGAGTTGTCCGCGAGCTCGAATACCAGTAGTTCCGCTGCATGCGGCCATGCTCGTCATGCGCAATGGGAGCGGCGGAAAACCCGCAGTACGATCGGCGGTATTCCCCCGCAAACCCACGCGAGTTCACCATCACCTTGTGCGACGTAGCCGTATCAAAGTCCCCACCACCCGAGTTCTGGATACGCGTGTCGAACGCCATCGCGGCCGCCTCGCAACGCCGCGCAATTTCGATTCGCTCCGCCGGCGGCTGCTCATGGACATCCTCAAAGTAGAGGCCGAGATCGCCCGTCAGCTGACCGAATTCACTTTCTTCCGGCAGCCCGATGAACGGATCCTCACTCGTGATTTTAGCCAGCGCCACCGCGCCTTCCACCAGCTTTTCCAAGCCTTCGCGAGACAGATCGGAAGACGAGGTGCTCGCCGTGCGCAGGCCGTTGAAGACTCGCAGCCCGACTGCGCGCGAGCCCGACTCCTTCAACGTTTCGACCTGCCCCAGCCGCACCAGCGCGGAAAACTCCTCGCCCTCGTAGGCCACCGCTTCGGCATCGGTGGCGCCAGCCTTCATCGCCTGCGCCATCACCTCTTCGGCAACCTGCTTCAGGCTTACGGCATGGATCACAGCAGAAGCACTCATGTCGATCGTCTCCTAGCGGACTGGCGCGGAGGACATCCGCGAAGCCCGTCCGTCGGTCGCCTTCAGGAAGTGCAGACCGGCGCGGCAGTACTCGGAATCGCTCTTCAACTTGTGCTCGATGTGCGGCGGCGGAGCATTCACCGTGTGCCGCCGGAACAGCTTCACCGCACCTCCGCAGTCCTTGCAGCGGAACTCGGTATCCTCATCCACCAGCGCCTCGGCGATCAGCTTGGTCTTCCAGAAGGACTCGTACCCGCCCGCGGCCCGTACCCGGCGGCGCTTAACTTCACACTCGTAAAACTTTTCGCGCTCCATTGCCGCCATGTGCTCCTCCGGGGAAAGCCTGCTTCTCGTTGCGCTGAATGCTTCCTTCAAAAGCACGGAAACCTAAATTTACTCGACCGGAGCCGCCGAAACGCGCGGCTCCCGGCCATCGCTGGCCTTGCGAAAATGCAGCCCGGAGGCGCAATACTCGGAGTCTTCCTTGTTCTTATGCTCCGCATAGGGAAGCGGGCCGCCGACCTTGTGCATTTTGTACAGCTTCAGCACGCCATGGCAGTCCTTGCAGCGAAACTCCGTGTCGTTGTCCGCCAGCGCATCGACGACCGTCTTGGTCTTCCAGAAAGGCTCATATCCGCCGCCTTCTTTTGTTCTCCGCCGCTTCACTTCCACGTCGTACAGCTTGGTTTCCCGTTCTACCGCCATTACTGCCCCGTTCCTCCGACCGTCATGCGATCGAGTTTGATGGTCGGCATACCGACGCCCACGGGCACGCTCTGCCCGGCCTTGCCACAGGTTCCAATGCCTTCATCAAGCGCCAGATCGTTGCCGACCATGCTGACATACTTGAGCGCCTCGGGCCCGTTGCCGATCAGCGTTGCGCCCTTCACCGGTCGCGTCACCTTGCCGTCTTCTATCAGGTACGCCTCGCTCGCCGAGAAGACGAACTTGCCATTGGTAATGTCAACCTGGCCGCCGCCGAAGTTCACCGCGTAGAGCCCGCGCTTGACGCTGCGGATGATGTCCTCCGGCATATCCTCGCCGTTCAGCATGTACGTGTTCGTCATGCGCGGCATGGTTACATGGTGGAAGCTCTCGCGCCGGCCGCTCCCCGTACTCTCGGTCCCCATCAAGCGCCCAGACATCTTGTCCGTCAAATAGCCCTTCAGGATGCC
>CAXSDM010000075.1:9119-13899 GCA_964235575.1 uncultured Acidobacteriaceae bacterium
ACCTCCATCTCCCCGGCCGGCGCTTCTGCCGCGCCCAGCTGCAGGATGGCCGTCCGCGCCGCCTCGCGAGCGAAGTGCTCCGGGCTGTGATCGCCCTTGAAAAACTCCAGCGTCACCCGGCCGCCGCCGCCGCTCGATCCGCGCGCCGTTCCACCGGTTCCATCGAGCCGCGTGTCCTTCGCGATGACGAACACATTCAGCCGTGCCAAAGGCTGGGTATCGCTGGCAAACGTGCCATCGGAGGCTGCGATCAGAATGCGCCGCAACTCATCGTTGATGCCCGCCCGCACCTGGGTGATGCGCGAGTCGAACGCCCGCGCCGCCTTGTCCGCACGATGAATCAGCGCCAGCTTCTCGGCGATCTCGGCGTTAGTCGAAAGCCCGGCAATCGGATAAAGCGACGCTGCCTCCGTGTGCCGAAAGCCGCTCGTAATCTCCTTCGCCGGCCCGCTGGCAATCAGCGCAGCCGTCCGCGCGGCCCGCAGCAGGCGCTCGCTCGAAAGGTCATCCGTGTAGGCAAATCCGGTCCGCTCGCCGGAGAGCACGCGAATGCCGCACCCTACACTCATGCCCTGGCTGGCGGATTTGATCAGCCCTTCGTCGATGCCGAGCGAGGTCGTCGTCACCGACTCAAAGTAGAGGTCCGCGTACTCGCCGCCCGCGGAGAGCGCTTCGCCCAGGCAGCGTTCCATCAGGCGTTCGGATAGTCCAAGTTTTTCGATGAAATAGCGCTTGTGGTCTGTTTTCGGCTCGGCAATAGGATCAAGCGTGGGAAGGGGCATTCTTCCTATGATAAGCTCTCGGAGGCCCAGCAGCAAACACCGTCTTTGGGGGACTCAGCGTCCATGCGAGGGATCGGCCGAGCGGGCCACGTTCAGATCGAGAAACACATCCTTCGACGCGCCTCCATAGCAGTTGCCATCTACGGCATAGGTGGCCGCGCAGCTGCGGGTCAGGTCCGGACGCCGCGGCGACTGGGCGTACTGCCAAACCAGCGCATCCGCCGTCCCACTGTCCTTAAGCTGCGGAGCCCTTACAACGCAGCCGGGCGCCGGAGGACACGCATCCTGGGCCACCCAAAAAGCTACCGGATGCAGGTGCCGCGCAGCTACCTGCTGGCGAACGTCCTCAGCCGTCGTGATCGTCAACTTGGCGCGATCCGGACCCGTGCCGTCGGGACTGGGCTGCCCGCTCAGATACGCGCCCGGTTTATAGGCCGAGGCGCCCACCTGCTCGGTCCAGCCGAAGAAGTATGCTGCCTGCTCCGGCAGCAGGCGCCCGCCCTCCTCCTGATCGAGGAAGAGAAGCGTCTCTGCGGGAAAGCCTTCCCGCTGCGCCGCTGCCACGGCCGCCGCTCCATCGCGCTGGCCGAGAGTCGCCGGTGCGGTTCCGGACTTCTGCGCGCGCAGTATCTCGGCATCCAGCCGCCCATTCCAAAGCGTCAGGAACCCAAAGCCGGCGTCCCGAAGCTTTTGCCGCTTGCCCGTCCAGCTGTTCGCGCTTGCTCCCGGCGGATTGTTAAGCCAGAAGCCCGCAAAGGCGAACTGCTTGTGCAACTCCGCAAGCCGACCATCCCCCGGGTAGTCGTTGCGGTCGAATCCAACGAACTCGCCCGGCGTTGTACGCTCCACGTGCAAGCCTTTACTAGACGCATTGGCGGAAGCGTATGCGCTTGCACCGCGCGGTGCTTGCCTGCAGCAGGCAAGCACGGCAAACGCGGCAAAACCCGCCAGCAGCCTTCCACTTCGCATAGGGGAATCGTCCTCTCCGGCTATAAGATGCATCCCTCACGCGAAAACGAGTGTGCTACGTTTTAGGCCATGAGTGCCGAAGCGCAACACGAACCCACACCCTATGCTCCGCCCGACCCACGCTACCCGATCGGCCGCTTCGACCGGCCCGACCCCGGCCAGCCTTTGCAGGAGGGCCTAGTTCAGGCCGCCCTCTGGACAATCTCCGAGCTGCCCGAAAACCTGCGTAACGCCTGCTCCGAACTCAACCAGAGCCAGCTCGATACACCCTACCGCGAAGGCGGATGGACCGTTCGTCAACTCGTCCACCACATCGCCGACAGCCACATGAACGCCTTCATCCGCGTCCGGCTCGCGCTCACCGAAGACAATCCCACCATCACGGCCTATAACGAAGCCGCCTGGGCACGGCTTCACGATTCGTCCGCTCCCATCGAGTGGTCGCTCGAGCTCATCGAAGCGCTGCATGCGCGCTGGGTCCTGCTGCTGCAATCGCTCCAGCCGGAGCAGTGGCGACGTACCTTCGTTCACCCCGAACGCGGGCCTCAGACCGTGGAGTCCGCCACCTTGCTGTACGCCTGGCACTCCCGCCACCACGTCGCGCACATCACGCATCTCCGCATGGCGAGGAACTGGTAGACGGGCCATGGATGCGCCTAAGGCCGTTGCTCAGGATCAGACTCCGGAACACATCGCCGCCGCACTCGAATCCTTTTTCGCCAGGCACCCGGATGCGGTGGTGCTTGAGGACGGCAAGCTCCTCTTCGACATGCGCGAGGCGAAATACACGCTTGCGTCCGAGCACGGCCGCTGCACGCTCCACCTCTGGGGCACAGACCGCAATCTGGTCCGGCGTATTGGCGCGGTTGACCTCCGCAGCAATACACTGCGGCTGCGCACGCACCGCTTCGGACAGACCCGGCCGCAGACCCTCGAGCTGGTCGCGGACCGCGATCGCCGTACCCCGTCGGCGCGCGACGCCACCCGCACGCGCTTTGTGAAGACGCTCGAGCGAGCGCTCGAACGGCAGTTCCCGGACTGGACTTCGCGCGACTTTCGCACCGCCATGGATCTTGAAAAGTCTTTCGGACCGGCGTACGCGCGCGGCATGCTGACCCAGGGACAGAAGGCCTGGGCGGTGATTGCCGTCAACAGGGAAGAGTCGTCCGCCACCGTCGACGGCATCCTGACCTTCGGCATTTTGTGGCTGGTCGCCTGCCGCGAGGCCGCCGGCCGCCGCGTGATCCACGGCTTGAAGCTCATTGTCCCGCGCGGCATGGCCGCCACCACGCTCTCCCGCATGGCGTGGCTCGCGGGCGATGCCGGACAATGGGAGCTTTGGGAACTCGACCCTCGCGACGAGCAACTCACCGCGCGCGATGCGGCCGACCACGGCAACCTGACCACGCGATTGATCCACGCGCCCAACGCAGCGGCCGCATCCCTTCGCTTCGCCGACGCCTCCAAGCGCGTGCTGGCCATGGTTCCCGAAGCCTTCCGCTCCGTAGTGCAGACCCGGCTGCGCAGCGGCGCCGAGCTTGCCTTCCTGCTACACGGACTCGAGTTCGCGCGCGTCCGCGTCGGCTCCTCGGCTGAGAGCTTTAATCGCGTCGAAGAGATCAGCTTCGGCGCGGGCCCGAGTGAGACGTTGCTCTCGGAGAGCAACCAAGACCAGCTGAGAACGCTTGTCGCGCGGCTGTGCGAACGCCGCCTCGCGCAGGCCGACAAGCGCGATCCGCTCTATCGCCTGCAGCCCGAGCGCTGGCTTGAATCAGCGCTCTTCGGCGATCTGCGCGTGCTCGACGAGAAGCTCGATCCCGCGCACGCCCACACGCAGGTGCCCGCCTTCGCCGCCTCCGACCGCGGCATGCTCGACCTGCTCTCCGTCACCGCGGATGGCCGCCTTGCCGTAGTCGAGTTGAAGGCCTCCGAGGACCCGCAACTTCCTCTGCAGGGGCTTGACTACTGGATCCGCGTGCGCTGGCACCACATGCAGAACCCCGACCCGGTGACTGGCCTCGGCGAGTTCCAGCGGCACGGCTACTTCGCCGGCGTCCGGCTCTCGCCCTTGCCGCCGCGCCTCTACCTGGTCAGCCCCGCCCTGCACGTGCATCCCTCGACGGAGATCATCCTCCGTCATCTCTCGCCACGCGTGGAGTGGACGCTCGTCGCGCTGAATGAGCGCTGGCGCAGCGGAATCAAAATCGTCTGGAGAAAACGATCCGCGGCTCATACAGATTGACACTGCTGTTGCGACGTAGCAACATAGGAAGCTAATCTCTCCGTAGAGTTCAGATAGTTCCCCCGCCTACCATGGACTTCAGCAGTAATTCCTCAGACCGAGATTCTTCTCCCACACCGGATGGATTTATTTCTTCTTTGAAGCGTCTCTCTCGTTTGCGCGCGAAGATGGAGTCGCTTCTCACCCGGCTCGCATCTTTTCTGGAAGCTCGCCCACTGCTCTCCTTCCTGCTTCTTCTCAGTGTCACCATCCCCGCGATGTTAGGTCATTCGCTCAATAAACCTCTCTGGCATGACGAACTATTTACTTTCTACATTGCGCAGGCCCGAAGTGTTCCAGCTTTACTGAACGATATCCAACTAACTGATTTTAATCCTCCCTTGTCTTACCTTGCCACGCGCCTGAGTTACTTAATATTCGGCGTAAATACCCTGAGTTGCCGGCTACCCGAAATACTCGGCTTCCTGCTGGCGATGCTGTCGTTGTATCTCTTTTTGCGCCGCCGGGCAGGCACGCTTTATGGTCTGCTCGCGGCGGGCCTGCTCTATGCGGGGGCATTCGGTGCTCTTGCCACCGAGGCGCGGCCTTATGGCTTGCTGCTTGGGTTCAGCGCGTTGTCTCTACTCGCATGGCAACTCGCACGGGAACGCAAACGATTTGCCGTGCTGCTTGCATTTGCCGGGTGCGGACTGCTGCTGACTCACGTTTTCAGCGTCTTCGTCTGGGGCGCCCTGGCGGCGGCGGAAGCCATTCGTATCGCTCAACGTCGCAAGGTGGAGTGGTCGCT
>CAXSDM010000076.1:0-13801 GCA_964235575.1 uncultured Acidobacteriaceae bacterium
GAGCCCGCTGGGGCTCGAACCCAGGACCAACGCCTTAAAAGGGCGATGCTCTACCAACTGAGCTACAGGCTCAAACCACGACGTCCAGATACGAAAATACCACAAGACAATGATTATCGAGCTCGGCAGACGGCCAGCTCAGGCCTCGCTTGCATCCGGCAAAAAACTCACCTCAGCCCAAATTACCAAACCAAAACATCGTCGCTTCCAGCGAAGCAAAGGATCTCGTCCTACTAAACTCCAGGCACCCGCATCCACTTCCGTACCTGGACCGGACGACTAGAATAACCCATACTCAGCTCAACCGCCGTCACACGAAGGACGCATTGACGAGGGTTACCGCGCCACGTAGCCTCTAGGCACTGCATGACAAACTGTGCATGGCGAGGCCTGCCTCTGAGCTTCTTCCGCAGTCCCTCGGCTATAACGACAAAGGATTTAGAGGCGAACTGGACAGCCTATGGACTCACGTTTGACTGAGATCCCGGAAGAAGCCCCGGCCGAAACGCCGGAAGACGTCGCTATCCTTTACTCCTGGGCCAATCTCCAGGGAGCCCGGTATCGCGATTTTTCCGCCTCCCGCCGCGAGTACCGCGCCCAGGTGCGCCATCGCGCCGCCGAAGAGCTGCGGACCGCGGAGTTGAAGGCCAAGCAGGAAGCCGAGACGGCCGCCGCGGAAGCCGAACGCGTCGCCCGTGAGGCCGAGCGCGCCCTAAAAACCTCCGACGCCTCCGACAATGTCCGTGAGCGGGAGCGCGCCCTCCGCGAAGCCGAAGACGCCGCCCGCCGTGCCGCCGCCGAACGGGTCGAAGCGGCCCACCGCGCCGAAGCCGCCGCCATGGCCCAAGCCGCCGCCCGCCGCGAAGAGCGCGAGATCGCCGAAGCCCATGTCTCGGCACAGCGCCAGGCCAGAAGCTACTCACAGTCTGAAATCCGCCGCCGCGCCCCCGCCGGCCCCCAACCAACCCAGGCCGCCCCGCCCGTCGCCGATCCCTATGAAGCCCCCGTGCACCCGGGCTTCGACACCGACCGCACCCACCCCGTGCAGCGTATCGAGCTCGACGCCCGCGCCCGCCTGCGCGAGGAACTCCCCCTGCGCGTCCCGCAGGAGCGGCGTGGCGTCCGCACCTCCGACTCCGCCGCGCATCGCCTTCCCCAGGGCTTCCACCCCGATGAAGCCTCCGGCGTGTTCCCCGCCTCTAGCGCCGCTCCCGCTGCGGAGAAGCCTCCGGTCGCCCTCCGCACCCGCGCCACCGATTCCCCAGCCGACATTCGCCGCACCGCAGCCGCCTACACCGGCGCCGATCTCCCGTCGCCGCCTCCGGCTGACCCCGTCTCCCCTCCACAACCCTCCCGCGGCTCGCGGCCCGCAGCCTCGGAGCTGCCTGAGCCGTATCGCCCTCTGCCGCCTGAGTCGGACAACGCACCGGCCTGGCTCTACTCGAGCGCCACCCGCGAGACAGCCGCCCGATCCTTCGCCGTCGCGGACACCCTGCAGCACTCCCAGGAGCGCGTCGCCTCGCGCTGGTTCGCGCTCAAAGGCGTCTTCGATCCCGTCCTCGAGGGAAGCTGGGAATCGCCTGCAGAACCCTCCTCAACGCCCGCAAGAGAGGTCCGTCCTCCCGCGCTGGCCGTCTTTTCCCTCGCCGGCGGAGTCGGCAAAACCAGCCTCGTGGCCACGCTGGGCCGCGCCCTGTCCGCGCTCGGCGAAAAGGTCCTCCTGGCGGACACCACCTCGCACGGCCTCATGCCCTTCTACTTTGGCGCTAGTGAACTGCGGCCCGGCGTCGTCCGCACCTTCTCCCCGCCCACCGGCAGCACCGACGCCCCCATCCACCTGGTCTCCTATGAGGTCGACCCGCGCGGGCACCGCGAAGCCCTGCTCGACGACCTGGTACGCAGCGCCGGCGGCACCAACCGCGTCCTGCTCGACCTCAACGCAAGCTCCGGGTGGATGACGCGCCGGCTCGCCGGCCTCCACCTCACCGTGCTTGTGCCCCTCGCTCCGGACATGAACTCCGTCATCAGCCTCCAGACCGTGGAGCGCTGTTTTGAAGGCGTGCAGGACCCCGAAGGGAGGCCCGTGCGCCCCTTCTACCTGCTCAACGGCTTCGACGCGTCGCTGCCCCTACACCTCGACGTCCGCGAGGTCCTGCGCGGCAAACTCGGCGAGCGCCTGCTGCCCTTCGCCGTGCGCCGTTCCCCGGCCGTCAGCGAAGCACTCGCCGAAGGCATGACCGTCATCGACTACGCTCCCAGCGACGCCATTACCGAGGACTTTCAGAGACTCGCAGGATGGCTGCGCAGCCTCTCCGCCCTCGCAACCCAGGGCCGCCGCAACACGCGCTGGAGTGAACGATGACCCGTTCGCCGCTGTGGAGGGAGTTTGAGTCCGGAAACAGCCCTCCGCTCAAAGCGCTCCGGTTTCTCATTCTCGCCGGCGGCCTGTTCTTCCTCCTCTTCACCGGAATCCTCGAACTGACCTGGCCGCAGCAGACCGTGCTCGGCCTGTTGACCGTGCTCGTGGCCATATGGATGGATCGCAGTTCCAGCTCCTACCTGCTCACGTTGACGCTGATGCTGGTCTCCTGCTTCTCCACCTTCCGCTACGGCTACTGGCGTCTCGCCACCACCGTCAAGTTTTTCCTCGATCCCGGCACCATGTGGACGCCCATTGACGCCTTCTTCATCTGGCTGCTCGTCCTCGCCGAATCCTACGCGTTCATCATCCTGTTCCTCGGTTATATGCAGACCTTGTGGCCGCTGCGCCGCACCCCGGTCCCGCTGCCCGAAGAGCCCGACCACTGGCCCGCCGTCGACCTGCTGATCCCCACCTACAACGAGCCGTTGAGCGTCGTGCGTTACACCGCCCTCGCGGCCATGAACATCGACTGGCCCGCTGACAAGCTCAACGTCTACATTCTCGACGACGGCCGGCGCGAAGAGTTCCGCAAGTTCGCCGAAGACGCCGGCATAGGCTACATGACGCGCGACGACAACAAGCACGCCAAGGCCGGCAACATCAATCGCGCTCTCCAGCGCCTCGACGCGCCCTTCGTCGCTATCTTTGACTCCGACCACGTGCCCACCCGCAGCTTCCTGCAGGTCACCGTCGGCTGGTTCCTGCGCGATCGCAACCTGGCCATGCTGCAGACGCCGCACCACTTTTACTCGCCCGATCCCTTCGAGCGCAATCTCGACCAGTTCCGCACCATTCCCAATGAAGGCGAGCTCTTCTACGGCATCGTGCAGGATGGCAATGACTTCTGGAACGCCACCTTCTTCTGCGGCTCCTGCGCTGTCATCCGGCGGACCGCCCTTGATGAGATCGGCGGCGTTGCCGTCGAAACCGTCACCGAGGACGCGCACACTTCTCTGCGCATGCAGATGAACGGCTGGAACACCGCCTACATCAACATTCCGCAAGCCGCCGGCCTCGCCACGGAGCGGCTGAGCGGCCACATCAAGCAGCGCATCCGCTGGGCGCGCGGCATGATCCAGATCCTGCGCGTCGATAACCCGCTGTTCGCCAAAGGTCTCTCCGCGGCCCAGCGCCTGTGCTACTTCAACGCGATGACGCACTTCCTCTACGCGCTGCCGCGGCTTATCTTCCTCACCGCCCCGCTCATCTATCTCGTGCTGGGCAAAGTGAACGTCCCGGGCTACTGGGCGGCCATCCTCGCCTACGCCTTCCCGCACCTGGTCCTCTCATCCCTCACCAACTCCCGCATCCAGGGCCAGCACCGCCACTCCTTCTGGAACGAAATTTACGAGACTGTTCTCTCGCCCTACATCTTTCTGCCGACCATGCTCGCCCTTATTAACCCCAAACTGGGCAGCTTCAACGTCACCGCCAAGGGAGGCGTCGTCAATCGAAGCTTCTTCGACACCCGCATCGCGCAGCCCTTCCTGCTGATGCTGTTGCTCAACTTCACCGGCATGCTCATGGCTGTCCCGCGCTACTTCTACATCCCGGTCTGGCCCCTGAGTATCGCCTATGACGGAACCCATCCCGGAACCATCCTGATGAATCTGCTCTGGACGGTCTTCAACATCGTCGTGCTGGGCGTCGCCACCGCCGTCGCTCTCGAAAGCCAGCAGCGCCGCCAGACGGTGCGAGTGCAGATGAACGTGCCCACCGACGTCGTGCTCGCCGATGGAAACATCGTCCAGGGAGCCACCTCCGACCTCTCCACCGGCGGCGTGCAGATTAATGTGGACCGCCCCTTCACCGCGCAGCCCGGAGATTCTATCCAGCTTGTCTTCCCGGTGCTTGACGGCGACGCCACCCTGCCCGCCACCGTCATCCGCGCCAACGGCCGCAACCTGCGCGCGCAGTTCGATTCCCTCAACCTGCAGGAGGAAGAGGCGCTCACCATGGTCCTCTACTCGCGCGCCGACACCTGGCTTGGCTGGGGCGAGCAGCGCGAGTCCGACCGGCCCATGAAGAGCCTGGGACGCATCCTGCGTCTCTCCGTGCACGGGTTGAACATCACCCTACGAGGATTGGTGCCGGCCGCGAGGAAGAAGTCCCCGAAAGGTAGGCTCGCCGCCAGCACGGCCTCTCTGCTGCTGCTCGCGCTGTTCACCGCAACCGGGACGCGCACAGCCCTCGGAGCCCCGCCGCCCGTCGCGCTGGCCCCAGCCGGAAGGCCCGCGTCCATTCCGGGCATGGATGGCGGCGTGAGCGCCCGTCCGGTCACGCCCGGCAACTTCGACAACATATTCTCGCTCTCCGACATCGGCGTCCCGGACACGATCGTTCTGCGCGGGGTCGACGCCTACCACACCGTGCCCTTTTCCGTGCCGCAGACCGAAGTGATCAGAACCGCAACCATGCACCTGCGGTATCACTTCTCTCCGGGGCTGCTGCCCGCTATCAGCCACCTCAAGGTAAGTCTCAATGGAACCCTCTTCGCCACGCTTCCCGTCGTCACCCGGCCTATTGCCCTGTCCGGCGATCTGAGCCCGGAAGAGAAGACGTCCGCCTCGCAGGCGCTGAACGTAACGCGCAACGAAAACAATGCGCTGCTCGAAGCCACGCTGACCCTGCCGGCCGAGATGCTCGTGCACCAGAACGAGCTCACCTTCGAATTTATCGGCCACTACACCTTCCAGTGCGAAGACCCCTCGCACTCCACGCTCTGGAGCCACGTCGACACCAACTCCACCATCGAGCTCACCGGAAGCCTGCTGCCCCTGCACAACGATCTCAGCCTGCTGCCGCTGCCCTTCTATGACTCCTCGGTCAACCTGCATCCCAGCATTTCGCTTGTCTTCCTCAGTCCTCCGTCCCCGAAATCGCTGCGCGCCGCCGGCATCGTCGCTTCTTACTTCGGCATCCTCACCGACTATCGCCCTGTCCACTTCCAGGTCTCCTACGGCACCATCCCGCCCGGCAACGCCATCGTCCTCGGCGAGAACGCCGCCGACCTGCCCGCGGCGCTCAACGTCACCTCGAGCACCGGGCCGACCATCGCCATGCGCACCAATCCCGTCGATCCCTACTCGAAGCTGCTGGTGCTGACCGGAGACAGTCCCGACGATCTCGTCACCGCCTCCGAGGTCCTGGTTCTGCAGCGGGATCTCCTGCAGGGCGACCAGGAGCGCGGCGTCCTCAAGCCGGGTTCGCTCGCCGACCGTGAACCCGACGACGCTCCCCGCTGGCTCAGCACCGAGCGAACCACTACCCTCGGCGAAATCGCAAACACCGGCGACATCGAAGGCGACGGCAGCGTTCCCGTCGGCGTCTACATGCGCGTCCCGCCCGACCTCTGCCTGCAGCAGTGCGGCTCGCTTCAGAACCTGAGCTACTACATGGCCTACCGCTATAACGGCGTGCCGCTGGCGAACGAGAGCACGTTGCAGGTCTACATGAACTCGGCTTACGTGAGCTCGACGCCCATGCCGCACACCGAGAAGGCCTCCGCGGTGCTCGACACCATTGTGCCCGTGCCCGTCGTTGATATGCGGCCCTTCTCGAACTCGCTCATGATGAAGTTCGTCTTCCAGATCGCGAAGAAGGGACGATGCCAGGACACCGCGCCGCTCAACCTGCACGGAGCAATCCTCAAAAATTCCTACCTGGACCTAAACGGCATCCCGCACCTGGCTGTCCTGCCGAATCTCGAAATCTTCGCCAACGCCGGCTATCCCTTTACCCGCAAAGCCGACCTCGCCGACACCTCCGTCGTTCTGCCCGATGTGCCCACCGTCGATGAGATCGAGATGTATCTCACCTTGATGGGCCATTTCGGCGCGCAAACCGGCTACCCGGTCCTCAACGTCAGCGTAACGAATGCCGCCGGCATGCAGAAGGGAAGCGGCAAGGATTACCTCGTCCTCGGCACGGTCGACGACCAGCCCGCCATCGAAACCCTGAGCTCGTCGCTGCCGGTCAAGGTCGACGGAGCCGGCCTCCACATTGAGGACACCCAGGGCTTCTTCGCGCCTCTCCAGCACGCCTGGTGGAAGGTCCGCAGCTCGGACCACATCCAGTCCGGCCAACTCGAGACCGCGGGCGGCCTGCCCGATGCGCTCATCGAAGGCATTGAGTGGCCCAGCGGCTCCAGCAAGTCCGTTGTCCTTGTCGCACTGCGCGACCATAGCGTCATTCCCAGGTTCGTCGACGCCTTCCTCAAAGATTCGCAATCCTCCGACATCTCGCAGTCGGTCAGCGTCCTCCATGACAAGCGCTTCGTCTCCTATCGCATCGGCAGCGATATGTACAAAGTGGGCTCACTTTCCCTTTGGATCAGGCTCAACCTGCTCTTCTCCGAGTTCCCCTGGCTGGTCGTCGTCACCACCGTTTTCATCTGCCTCCTCATTGCCGCGCTGATCCGTGCCGCGCTGCGCCGCCATGCCCGCGCCCGTCTGCAGGGCAACGACTGACGCATGACTCGCGCCACCACCATCCTTCGCCAGAAAAGACCTGGTTCAATCGCTTTGTGCTTGCTCCTGTGCGCCTTCGGCATCGCTCGCGCCCAGCCACAACCCTGGCCTCTTTGGCAGGCCTACACGCAGCACTACCTCGACGCCCAGGGCCGCGTCATCGACCATGCCGAACATGAGCGGACCACCAGCGAGGGCCAGGCTTACGCGCTCTTCTTCTCTCTGGTCGACAACGACCGAAGCCGCTTCGTCCAACTGCTCAGCTGGACGGAAGCCAACCTCGCCGCTGGCGACCTGACCTTGCATCTCCCCGCCTGGCGCTGGGGCCAGGCTCCCTCCGGCGAGTGGAAGCCGCTTGACGAAAACTCCGCATCCGACGCCGACCTCTGGATTGCCTACACCCTCATCCAGGCCGGCCGCCTCTGGCACGAGCCCCGCTACGACAAGCTCGGCCGCCTCCTCGCCGAGCGGATCGCCCGCGAAGAGGTCGTGCAAATCCCAAACTTCGGCACCGCCCTGCTCCCCGGCCCGCACGGCTTTCAGACCGGCCCCAACCTCTACCTCCTCAACCCCAGCTATCTTCCGCCCTTCCTCCTCACCAGCCTCGCAAACACCTTGCCGCACGGCCCCTGGGCGGCTATCCTCAAGACCCTCCCCCGCCTGCTCGCGCTTCCCACTACGCACGGCTTCGCCATGGACTGGGTCTCCGCAGGCCCGGACGGCATCCAGCCCGCCGCCGCGCCGGCAAAGCCTGTCGAGGGCGCACAGCAAGCCCAGCCGGCCGGCAGCTATGACGCCATCCGCGTTTACCTTTGGCTCGGACTGGCAGACCCCGCCACCCCGGGCCTGCGCCCTCTGCTCGCGGCAGCCGGCGGCATGGCCGATCTGCTGCAAACCGCCATCACTCCACCCCGCAGCGTAAGCGCCCAGGGTGCCGTCCTCGCGCCCGACGCACCCATCGGCTTCTCCGCCGCGGTCATCCCTTACCTCGCCGCCCTCGGCATGCAAGCGCAGGCCCACCTGCAGCAGGATCGCCTCATCGCCCAAAGAGACCCCACCACCGGCCTCTCTGGTAACCGAAGTCAGTACTACGACGAAAATCTTGCCCTCTTTTCCACTGCCTGGAGCGAAAAACGATACCGCTTCGAACCCTCCGGAGAGCTCCACATTAATTGGAAATAGCCGCGTCGTTATTGAGGATTTCACTCACCCGCGCATCCTTGAAGCACCCTCCAGAAAAACCGCCACAAGCCCATGGAAAGACGTTACCCTCAGAGGGACAGCCGCATTACTAACTCGATACCTCCGGGTTCGCGGCTCGTCGTTTCCACCTATGAAGACACAGACGGCATTCCGACTTCTAACGTCCGCGCTTCCGCTGACGGCAGGATCGCTCGTACCGCTGGCCCTCTGTGTCTCTGCCCAGGTCGCTCCCGCGCCCATCCAGCCCCTGCTTGAAAAAGCTCATGCGCTCGAGGCTCGCGGACGCATGGACATGGCCGCGCAAACCTGGCAGCAGGTTCTGCTCGCCGATCCCAATAACACCGAGGCGCTCGGAGGCCTCGCTCGCGCGGCCAAGCTCAGCGGCAACTCCGCCCTCGCCGGGACCTACCTCGATCGCCTCCGCGCCATCAATCCCAACGACCCAAACATCGCCCGCACCGAAAACCTCGCCACCGAGCTCGATCGCAATCAGCAGCTGCAGAGGGCCGGCAAGCTCGCCCAGCAGGGACAGTACGCGCAGGCCATGGTCGTCTACCGCCAGGTCTACGGCGACAACCCTCCTCCGGGCGACTACGCCCTGGCCTACTATGAGACCGAAGCCGCCACCGAAGACGGCCGCGCCCACGCCATCGCGGGACTCCGATCCATCGTCGCGAAGAACCCCGGCGATGCGAAGTCGCAGATCGCCCTGAGCCGCATCCTCACCTACAACCCAAAGACCCGCGCCGAGGGCCGCAAGCTGCTCGAGGCACATCCCGCCGATCCGCAAGCAACCGAAGCGCTGCGTCAATCCCTGCTCTGGGACGCCCAAAACCCGGCCAGCACCGCGGCCATCCGCGAGTACCTCGCCCACCACACCGACGCGCAGCTCGCCGGCGCGCTGAAAAGCATGCCGCCCGCGGCCAGGCCCATGACCGCTGAACAGCGCGCCCAGGCCGCCCTCAACGCCTCGCGCTCAGCCGCCGACGCAGTCGCCTACCGCGCGCTCAACGCAAAGCATCTCGCCGAAGCCGAGGTCAGGTTCAAAGCCATCCTGGCCAACACACCGGACGACCCCAACGCCCTCGTCGGCATGGGCTACGTCCGCATGCAGCAGGCGAACTTCGGCGGCGCGCTCAGCTTTCTCTCGCAGGGCCAGCAGGACGGCTCAAAGGATCCCGGCCTCGAAGCCGCCCTCGCCACCTCGCGCTTCTGGTTCACCATGGGCCAGGGCGCCGACGCCCTCAACGCAAATGATTTGCCCGAGGCTGAAAAGCAGTACCGCATCGCCCTCGGCATGCGCCCCAGCAGCGTCGAGGCCCTCGAAGGTCTCGGCGGCACACTGCTGAAGGCGCAGCAGCCCGAGGCCGCCATCCCCTACTTTGCCCAGTTCACCAAGCTCAAGCCCAACGCCGCCCATGCCTGGCGCGGACTGTTCCTCGCCGAGGCCGGAGTTGGGAACGCAGCCGCCGCACTCGCCACAGAGCAAGCCATGCCCTCAAGCGTACGCGCGGAGCTCGCGAAAGACCCGCTCTACCTGCGCTCGCTCTCCTCCGCCTACGCTTCGGTCGGGCGCGACGCCGACGCCCAGCGCATTCTGCGGGCCGCACTCGACCTTCCCTTTCCCGCCGACACACGCAGCCTCGAGGTCGAGACTGAGCTCCAGTACGCCGGCCTCCTCCAGGCCGCCAACCACCTCGATCAGGCCGCCGGCCTCTACCGCCAGGTCCTGCTCAAAGACTCCGCCACCATCGACGCCTGGCAGGGGCTCATCCGCGCCGAGCATCAGCTGAATCAGGATCCGCAGGCGCTGCAATCGCTTGAAAGCATGCCCCCCGCAACCTACGCCCGCGCCATGCGCGACTCCGGCTTTGAGGCCACCGTCGCCTCCGTGTATGAATCCCAGAAGCGGCTCGACGTCGCCCAACAAATCCTCGAGAAAGCCATCGCGCAGCAGGCCTCCACCGGCCAGAAGTCCTCCGCGCCCCTGCAGCTGCAGCTCGCCGGCGTTTACCTTGAGCGCGACAATCCCAGGCAGGCCTACCCCCTCTACCGCAAAATCCTCAGCGAGTACCCTGACCGCCCCGAGGCCTGGAAGGGCCTGCTCGCCGCCCTCCACAGCACCGGCCGCGATCAGGACGCGCTCGCCCAGGTGCAGCAGATTCCTCCGGCCACGCGCGCCCAGCTCGAGAACGACGTTGACTTCCTCCAGACCATGGGCTCGGTCTACAACCAGCTCGGCCAGCCGCAGCAATCGCAGCTCTTTCTCCGCCGCGTGCAGCAGCACTACGCCCAGCAGCACACTGCAGCGCCCGCCACCGTCGACATTCAGAACGCCTGGCTGCTCTTCAACGGCATGAATGACCAGGGCCTCTACCGCCAGCTGCTCGCGCTTGGCAGCCGCACCGATCTCACCGACGCCCAGCGCCGCACCGTCCAGACCATCTGGGCCAACTGGGCCGTTCGCCGCGCCAACCAACTCGCCGCCGCCGGCAATCACAACAAGGCACTCGCCACCCTGAACGCCACCGCACGCGCCTTCCCCGACAACCCCGGCGTCATCAAGGCACTCGCAGCCGGCTATGCCCGCGCAGGCATGCCCAAGGAGGCGGTCCTGATCTGGAAGGCGCAGGACTTGACCTCCGCCCCCGCCTCCGACTACCGCGCCGCCGCCGGCTCCGCACTCGCGGCCAACGATACCAAAGATGCCGAGACCTGGCTCCGTTTCGGACTCGAGCAATATCCGAAAGACCCCGGCCTGCTGATCCTGGGAGCCAAATTCGAACAGGCACGCGGCGACACCAAACGTGCGGAGCAGTACTATCGAGCCTCGCTCCAGGCCATGCCCCCCACCGATCCCGGGGTCGAATTGGCCACCGAACTGGCCTCTCAACCGGGCCGTCCCCTGCCAATGGCCGGCTCGCAGCTGCCCTCCACCACGAAGCCTGGTCAGGATTTAGCTACCCTGCTCGCCCCGACGACCAGCGAGAAAGCCGCCACTCCGCCCGCCGAGGTACCGCCTCCTGCCGAGCCTTACCTCCCCAGCTACGGCGCAGCCGGCATAGGGCCCATAGAGATTGATCCGAACCGCCTGCCCGCACCGGCCGTGCCCTCCTACATGACCTCCCCGGACTCTGCGCCGCAAAATCCTTCCTTGCCCGCGGGATCCCGGACCCGCCTCCGCGACTATGTGCCCCAGGCTTCCGTGGATGAACTTCTGCCCGCCGATGCAACTGCCCTGCCCACCGGCGCCGAGGGCCTGTCCGGCAATCTGGTCCTCACCCCCGCCATGTACCAGCAACAACAAGTCACGCGCATCACCCGGCAGGTCGAGTCCCAGCAGGAGCAGAAATACCAGCAGCAGCAAACCCCGGAGTCCGTCGTCTCCTCGTCTCCTATCCGTCCCGGCCCGCTCACGGCGCAACCCGTCTCAACCGCCACGGTCGATCCAGCCACCGGCGAAGTCTACGGTCCCTACGTGCCCTACAAACCGGCTCAGGTCCAGCTCGGCGTCACGCAGCCGGCGCCTACGCTTCCGCACTCTCCTCTGACCGATGAACTGCCCACCGCCCGTTACGTCCCGAACGCCCGGACCAAACCGCCCGCCTCCTCTTCTCCCGATCGAGCCGCTGCCATGCGCCGCCAGCAGTCGAACTCGATCCAAACCGGCCTGACCGGCGAGAGCAAACCTCCCGAAGAGCAGTACACCACTGCTCCCATCGAGACCGTCCAGTACCTTCCCTACAATCCGGGCGCCAGCAACGGGCAGGTCGCGCAACCGGCCACCGCCAGCACCGGCTCGAGCCAGGCACAGGTCCCGCAATCCAGCGGAGATAGTTACGGGCAGCAGTACCCGCAGCCGCGCACCGGAGCAACCACCCCCCGCATTCGAGCCAAGACTACCCATCCAGCCCGCACCCCGGCCGTAACCGCCGAAACTCCAGCCCCGGCACCCACGCCCGGGCTTAGCTACCCTGGCATCGGCCAACCCTTGACCTACCAGCCTTACCCGCAGACTGGCCCGGCCGTCCCTCTTGGACCCGCGCCCACGGATGCCGACCTGGAAGCAGAGCACGTTCCGGCTTTGCGCGGGAACTACGCCAACGCCGTCGCTCCTCAGGTGCCCCTCACCGAGCGTCAGCAGGCCGAGCGCGACCTCGAAACCTTGCAATCCTCTTACAGCGGTTGGCTGGGCGGCACGGCTTCGGCGCGCTACCGCAGCGGCACCGTCGGACTCGATCGCCTCACTGACCTTGAAACCACGGTTGAAGCTTCGGTCACCCTGGCCAACCAGATCCGGCTCAGCATTGTGCCGCGAGCCGTTTTCCTCAACTCCGGCGTGCTCAACGTTGGGGCGTACTCGGGCCAAACAACCAACGTCCCTGTGCTGGGATCCCTTTCGCTCAACGCCGCCTCGGCTCCGCCGCAGCAGGTCACCAACGGCGTCGGCGGGGAGTTCCAGGTTGCCGGCCGCAACTTCGCCGCAGCCGTTGGCTACACTCCCTACGAATTTTTGGTCCATAACTACACCGGCCGCGTCCTCTACAAACCAGCCAGCCACTTCACCCTCTACGGCAGCCGCGAAGCCGTCACCGAAACCCAGCTCTCCTACGCCGGCCTGCGCGATCCGAACTCGGCCGGCGGCACCATCGCTGGCAACATCTGGGGTGGCGTCATCTCGACCGGAGGTGGCGTCCGCTTCGACCTCGGCGACGAGCGCGCCGGCTTTTACATCACCGCCGACGGCGCGGACCTGACCGGCTCTCACGTGCTCGAAAATAATAGATTCGAAGGCTCGCTCGGAGCCTACTTCCTCGCGCATAGCTTCCCGGGCATCGGCCGCATCAACGTCGGAGCCTCGCTCTTTGGCATGCACTACGCCTCGAACGAGCGTGGCCTCTCCTACGGGCTCGGCGGCTACTTCAGCCCGGACGCTTACTTCCTCGCCAGCGTCCCCGTCACCTTCACCGGACGCTACGGCAACAGTTTTCACTACACCATCGCCGGCAGCGTCGGCGTGCAGACCTTTCAAGAGGCCAGCCAGTCCTTCTTCCCGCTCGACCGCAACCTCCAAACCACCTACGACACTGCATTCGGCTGCACGGCAGCGCAGATTGCGGCACAGACCTGCGGCTACTCGCCTATCAACAGCAACACCGGCGCGAACTACGGCTTCAACAGCGAAGCCGCCTACCGCATCGCCGAGCACTGGTACGCCGGCGGATTTCTCTCGGCCAACAACACCAACAACTACAACTCCGTCACCGGCGGCTTCTTTGTGCGTTACCTCTTCCGCCCACAGTTCGGCACCGACGACTATCCGACCGGCTTGTTCCCGGTTGAGGGTTTCCGTCCGCTGCGGGTTCCATAACCCGTTCCTCATCGCAGATCAAGCCTAGCCGCCCGCATCCGAGTCGTCACTCCTACTTTGGTGGGATCTCTCCGGACTGACGGCGTCCGCCAAGCTCCGGCAGCCGGCACACCTTCACGGTGTCGTTCACGTAGGGACACTCCCAGCCCGTAACACTACCCGCCTCCAGCACCACCCAGGTCACGCCCAGTGGCCGCAGAGCAGCTTCCCGCGCCGCATCGCCCTCCTGCTCAAGTCCGGTCTGCGCCGCCTGGCCCTGAACCCACGCCGCCGTCAGCCGCGGCGATACCGCCGCCTCGCCTCCATCCTTCGAGTAATCCGCCAGCGCATCCCGCT
>CAXSDM010000077.1:0-9997 GCA_964235575.1 uncultured Acidobacteriaceae bacterium
CGGGGCGGGGGTAAGGTCCCGGTGGTCACGGTGCCGGGTACTGCGGGCGTTTCGATGCGAAGATGTTCGGGCAGAGAGAGCTGGGGAGCGCCGCAATGCGGGCAGAAGAGCGCTTCCTCCTCGCCGCCCCGCGAGGCAGGATTTGCCGATCCGGGCAGCTCGGCGTGGCAGCGATGGCAGAGAGCGTACATCTCTTTATTGTAGATGTGTCAGGTCGCAGGCGGCATCGGCACTGTAGCAGGATTATTGGCCGCTGTTTTGAGCGCCGCTTCGAAGATTTCCGGGCAGGTCGAGGGCGACAAGAGCAATTTTCGTTCCGGAGCCTTCTGGATCCATGGAGACGATATGCTGATGAAGCCGGGAGCCGGATTTCAGCTCCTGTTGGGCGTCATCCGTATCGACGTGCACATGTCCGCCCTTGCTGCTGTCACAGGTCAGACCGTCCTGCGTGTGGTCGGGCTGGCCGATGGGCCGATTACCTTGGCAGAGGAGCACGGCGCCGTAGCGAGCCATGTCTTTGCGATAGAAGCTGGTGATCTGCGCGGGCGAGTCGGCGCTGTGATAGGTGAGGGCCTTGACGCCAAGATGAAAGCCTCCAAAATTCATGTTCACGTCGGCGGCCCCGTTGTTGCTGTCTTTCGTGAGGAGCGTCGCGCCGGGGTAGACGGAGAGGCCAACGCTGCCCTCAACGGCGGCTTCATTGGTTTTCACGGACAGGCCGCCAAAAGGGGTCGAGATGCCGACATTGTCCTCGTCGTGAGCGGTTTTGCGGTCCGCGTGACAGCCCGCGAGCAGAGAGGCCGCTGACAGCGACAAGATCAGACCCAAAGCAGGGAGGGGGAACAAGGTGTGTTTTGGCATAAACGCCTTTCTGGCGGCAGGCGTCTCTTTCCGCGGAGAACAGCCTGAAGCAACATACGCGGGAAGACGGCGCCGGTTCCAGAAAGTTGCAACCGGCTGACCGTTTTCAGCCATAAATCTCCCGTGTCGTCCCACAGTGGAGAGAAAGCGAGGGGGAGATAGAGAAAGCGGTAGGATCAGACTAATTGCGCGTCGAGTGTAATCTCGGCGGCCTTGAGCAGGCGAGAGATGGGGCAGCCTTCCTTGGCTTTCTTGGCCAACTCGTCAAACTTTTCCTTTTCGGCGTTGGGCACCCGGGCGCGCGTGGTGAGGTGGATCCTGGTGACGGTTGGACCGTCGTCGGTCTTCTCCATGGTGACGACGGCGGTGGTCTCGAGTGTGTCCGGGGTCAGCTCGGCCGAGGACAGCTGACCGCTCAGCGCCATGGTGAAGCAGCCGGCGTGCGCGGCCGCGATGAGCTCTTCAGGATTTGTTCCGACGCCGTTTTCAAAACGCGTGCTGAAGCTGTACTGCGCGTCTTTGAGGGTCGTGCTCTGGGTGGAGAGGGTGCCTTTGCCGTCTTTCAATCCGCCATGCCAGACTGCGCTTGCGCTGCGATCCATAGTGACTCCTTCAGGAAGTTTCTTAGGGTGAGATGCGCGTGTGAGTTATGCCGAGCGCGAATTTCGCGGGTATAAGGGCCTGGGCGTCTCCGGGCCGCTGACGGAGAGCAGGTCGACGCGCCGCAGGATTTTACGCGCAAGCCCGGTGAGGGGGAGTTCGCCGAGCCGGACCACCGGGTACCAGGAGAGATCGTCCGCAGCGGCGGGGATGCTTTTGCGCAGGGCGCGGTCTCTGCTGACTCCCTGCGCATACACCTCAACATAGTAGTTTGTGTTAGTGATGGCGTGGCGCAGGCGCAGGATCGGCTCGCGGCCGGCAACGGCGTCGAGTGGCAACGGCGGAAGCTCGAACATGCCAGGCATGAGGCTGAGGTCGGCGCTGCGACGCTCGAGCAGCACCTGGGTGGCGGTGCCTTTTTTGCGCGTGGCCAGCAAAAACGCAGCGGGACGGCTCTTCTGCTTGGCTCGGGGCGGCGTGGGGTGCTCTCCGCGGGTGCGGCAGAGAGAGAAGACCGGGCACTGAAGGCAAAGCGGCGCGCGCGGCAGGCAGATGGTGGCGCCGAGTTCCATCATGGCCTGGTTGTGATCGCCGGCTGCGTTGACTTCGTCGGTCATACGCTTTGCGGGCACAAGCGCGGCCGCCTGTTCGCAGACAAACGCGCGCGTGGCGGTGGCATCGGAGCCGGGTTGGCCGGTCACGCGCAGCAGCACGCGCTCCACGTTGCCGTCGACGACGGCCATGCTCTCGCCAAAGGCAATGCTGGCGATGGCCGCGCACGTGTAATCGCCGATACCGGGCAGCGTTTTGAGCTCCGCGGAGGTCTCCGGAAGCTGGCCTCCACGCTCCTTCATCAGGAACTGCGCCGCCTTATGCAGCATGCGCGCCCGCCGGTAATAACCGAGGCCCGACCAGGCTGCCAGCACGTCGTGTTCAGGCGCAAGCGCCAGGGAGACGATGGTCGGAAAGAGGCGCAGAAACCGGGCGTAGTGCTCGAGGACGGCGGCCACACGGGTTTGTTGCAGCATAACCTCGGAGACCCAGGTGTGATAAGCGTCCCGGCCCTCGCGCCACGGCAGGCGCCGTGCGTGCTCCCGATACCAGTGCATCAGCAGCCGCCGAAAGGCGGAGACCTCTTGCGGCGGCAGTCCGTGCTCGGGTGCGACGGTCATCGCCTGATTGTAGCGGGGGCGGATGACAAATCTGTTTAGGTGGTGTCCCCCGGTGTTCCGATGGCATGCGGGTCGACCTTCTGCTGGGTGGCCGGGTACGGCATGCCTTTGGCGAGCACGTCGTTGAGCTGCTTGTCGTACCCGTAGATGTCGTCGAAGAAGTCCACGCGGCCATCATCGCCGACGCGGGCGGTCAGATAGAAGATGACGATCGGGATCGGTTGCTTGAGGCTTACGGTGTGGTTGTCGGGGCCGCTGTTCATGGCGTCCTGGACCTTCTGGAGGTCCCAGGCGCCGTCTGTTCCGTCCGTGACTCCGCCGCGGTTGAGGACCCAGACGGCGAGGTCGTCCGGATGCTGGACGCGGACGCAGCCGTGGGAGAAGTCACGGCGGCTGCGGTCAAAGAGCTCGGGCTGCGGGGTGGAGTGGAGATAGATATCGTAATCGTTGGGGAACATGAACTTGACCAGGCCGAGCGAGTTCTTCGGGCCGGGCTTTTCGCGCACGTTCACGCCCCCGCGCTCCACCTCGGCGGCTGTGGCGTGGACCTCTTTGCCGCTGCTGTCCACGGTTTCGAAGTTCTTCGTAGCCAGGTAGCCCACTCCCGATTTCTCGATGTGGGACGCCAGCTCTTTCTTGATGATGCTGACGGGAACATTCCAGAACGGCCGGAAGATGAGGTACTTCATCATGTGGGTGAAGACCGGCGTGTTATGGTCGCCCACCACCTTACCGACCACCACCTTCATGGTGAAATCCGGCGAGTGGTCAGGCTTATAGCCGCGCAGGACGAACTCCGGCAGGTTCACGACAAGCGGTGCATTGACATAGTCGTTGGGGAGCCAGCGCCAACGTTCGAGCGAATCATCCAACTGCTGCACGCGCGCGCTGAGCGGAACGTTGAGGGCTGCGACGGTTTGTGGGGTGAGCTTGCCATCGGCAGTAAGACCATGGCGGCCCTGGAAAGATTTCACTCCGGCAGAGAGCGAGGCGGTGTAGGCGGTCGACCCTGCGTGGACCGGTTTGGGAGCTGTGGTGGTGGTGCTGGCGGTAGCTGGCGTGGGGGAGGTTGCGGCTGTGTGGGTACGGGCGCGTACCTGGCTGGCGACTTTGCCGAGTTCTCGGCCTAACTGCGTCTTTGCGGCCGGACTGGTGCTCGGATTGAATGTCGCACCGTCCGCGGAGGTGTTGCCGGAAGGTTGCGGAGTGGTCTCGGAGGAATCCGCTTGTCCAGGGTTTCCGGACAGATCGCCTTCAAGCTGCAGGCGTGCCTCAAGTGCGCCGGCAGCGGGGTAGCTGCCTCCGGAGGCAATGGGCTTGCCGACAGTTGGTAACGGCTGCGCAAGTTGCGGGGAGGCGGCCTGCTGCCTGGCCAGATCGAGATAGTGAACCAGCGCGTCTTCCGTCTGGCGATACTGCTCGGAGTCCGGCTCCACGGTACGAATCAACTTCGGAACATCGTCGGCATCCACGGCATTGTCGGATACAAATTCAGGCAGATCATACTTCTTGTCCACGGTGTGGATATCGAAGTTGAAGTGGGTCGGATTGACCCGGCCAATACGCAGGTCGGAGATGTAGCGCATCACGCTTACGGTCATGGCCGCGTCAAATGCGGCAACGTCATCATCGTTCTTGCCTGCGAGCTTCTGCGTCAGGTCCGCCCAGCGGGAGGCGTTGTAATCCTCCGGGTTGAGGCCCTTCTTGTCGGCGTTGCGGAAGGCTTCGATAAAAGCCGTTGCCTGCGCCGTGGGTTTGTTGCCGTCGACCCAGGCGACCTCGTAATTGCGGTCGTCATAAAAAGTCTGAACGAGCGGCTCGTAGTCCGAGAAGTTCGGCCAGTGCAGCACCTGCAGATGCTTGGAAGCGACAATCGGCTTGAGCTTGTCGGCGTACTCCTCCGATTTTGGCGCAGAGCGCGTCTTGCGCTTCGCATGGCAGCCGCTCCCAAGCAGAACCAGACCCAATATCGACAGTACGGCAATCCTGCGCGCGTTCCCACTCATCATCGTTCCTGACCTGCTCTCTTCTCTGTTATATCGGACATAGATGCGAAAACTTTAGAACGTTTGGGCCATGCCGCACCCACTTTGGTGCGGCCTTCTTCATCGAATGAATAAGCATTGTGCTTTGAGCGATTTGCCGTTTTGGAACGCACAGTACCAAAGTGCGATCGTCCTTAGCCGCGGGCGAGCAGAGGCAAGGCCGCGAGGCAGGCGATCGCCTCCGATACCAGCAGCAGCGAACCGGTAGCGAGAAACAGCTTCCGGTATCTGGTTTCAAATACGTCCGCGAAGACTCCGCCGATGAACGTAAAGAGAAACGGTAAGGCCCAGAGGACAGGGGAGGAAAAAACCTGCGTGCTGACCAGAAAACACGTGAGCAGCACGGTGAGCAGCGGGGCGGTGTTGCCGAAGTAGCGGCTGCGGCGGAAGGCGAAGAAGAGAAGCAGGGCCACGGCTGAGGCAAGCAGGATCGGCCACGCGGTCTGATCGATCGCGAATGCCTTTACGCCCTCGAGTGAGAACCAGAAGCGCGCGGCGCCCCCGGTGGCCACATACGTGAATGCCGCGAGACGAAAGCTGAAGCAGGCGAAGTCCAGGATGAGCCCGCCGAAGGCAGCGTAGGTGAGCACCAGGAGCACGGCCGAGCGACGGCGCTCCGCCACGTAAAGCATGAAGCCCAGCGAGGCGGCAAAACCCAGCAAGGCGGCGAGCAGGTGCGCGGCCGCGGTCAGGCCCAGCGCGATGCTCAGCAGCAGGATGCGCGGCTTCCACTTGCGGCTAGGGCCGTGCATCGCATGGGCGACGCCGATCGCCGTATAGACGACGCCGTAGAGACCCCACATGGCGAGAACCTCGTTGTTGGGGACGACCGCGTAACGGATTACCTGCGGAGAGAAGATGTAGAGGGCTAGCGCAAAGAAGCCGCCCTCATTGCCGAACAGGCGCCGCGCGACCCACCAGAGGCCACCGCCCAGCCACATGGCGAAGAGCACGAACGGCAGATGCATGAGGTACTTGACGTACGAGACCTCATGGCGCGCCTCCCAGGTGGAGCCGTTGAGGGTGCCCTCGGCGTAGAGCCGGTCGGCGGGTTTGCGCAGCTTATCCACGCCAAGCAGGAGCAGGCGCTGCGCGGTGAGCGGAAAACCGGCGATGCGGTAGGCGAGCACGCCGTCGCCGTTGAGATTGCCGCAGGTGGTGAAGTAGCCAGCGAGCGGCGAGGGCCGCTCCCACATCTCGCGTCCGCAGCGGGCATAGCGGTAGTCGGTGCTGGTGATGCTCTGATGGCTGATGACCCAGAGACACTCCCCCAGGAACAGCAGCAGCAGAAGAGCGGCGAGGCGCTGCGGCCCCCCGATGCGAAAACTGGGCACCCGGGGATAACGGGGAAAGTTCATGCGACTTCGAGTGTATCGTGCGGCGGTGGAGTCACTTACGGGCGATCGCATGCAAGGTCCGGGCCTGGAAGTGCACTCAAAGCACGCCCATTTTCTTGGCCGTTCCGGTAAGGATGTCGAGCGCCTGATCCAGCTGTCCGCGCGTGTGCTCGCTCGTCATGATGGTGCGGACGCGCGCCTTGCCCTCGGGAACGGTGGGGAAGGCGATGCCGGTGGCCATCAGGCCTTCGGCAAACAGCGCGCGGGAGAAATCCATGGTCTTGCGGCCATCTCCGATCAGGATCGGGATGATGGGCGTCTCGCTTGCTGGCGTGGAGCGCCCGCCGATGTCGAAGCCGGCATGTTCGAGCTGCTGCTTGAAGTAGCGGGTGTTGGCCCACAAGCGATCGATGCGCTCCGGCTCATTTTCGAGGATGTCGAACGCGGCGATGCAGGTCGCGGCCACGGAGGGCGGATGGGAGGTCGAAAACAGGAAGGGCCGCGCCCGATGGTAGAGATAGTCGATGAGGTCACGCGAGCCGCAGACGTAGCCACCCAGCGCGCCGATCGCCTTCGACAACGTGCCGACCTGCACATCCACCTTGCCGTGCACGCCAAAGTGGTCGACCGAGCCGCGGCCGTTGCGCCCCAGCACACCGGAGGCATGGGCGTCGTCGACCATCATGATTGCGCCGTACTTCTCCGCCAAGGCGGCCAGCCGGTCTACCGGGCCGATGTCGCCGTCCATCGAAAACACGCCGTCGGTGATGATCAGTTTCTGCCCGGGCTCGTGTTCGATCTCCTGGAGCAGTTGCTCGCAGTGCGCCACGTCCTTGTGCCGGAAGACCTTGATCTTTGCCCGCGAGAGCCGCGCCCCGTCGATGATGGACGCATGGTTCAGCTCGTCGGACAGGATGAAGTCGTCTTTGCCCAGGATCGAGCCGACCGTCCCTGCATTGGCCGTGAAGCCTGATTGAAAGACCACGCAGGCTTCGACGTTCTTGAAGCGGGCAATCTTTTCTTCGAGTTCCATGTGGATGCGCATGGTGCCAGCGATCGTCCGCACCGCGCCTGATCCTACACCATGCTCGCGGATGGCCTGAATGGCAGCCTCGGCAAGCTTCGGGTGATTGCACAGACCCAGGTAGTTGTTGCTGGCCAGGTTGATCACCTTGCGCCCGTCGTAGGTGCACACCGGCGCCTGCGCGTCCTCGAGCTCCCGCAACCGGAAATACGTTCCGGCACGCTTCAACTCGTCGAGTTGCGCGGTCAGATGCGCAAGCTGAGGGCGGGCGGCCGGTGGCGGAGCCTCGGAGTGGACGTCGGGAAGGGTGACGGTTGCCATGGCGAAATTCTAGTCCTTTTCGGCGCGAGACTCCGCCAGGTGTTGCTCGACCAAATGTTCCGCCTCACTCTGTGTATCGGCAGCATCGCCCATTCCCTTTAGGAAAAAAACGCGGTGCAGCTCGGCTTCCCGGCGAAACCAGGTTCGCTGCCGTTTGGCATAGCGGCGATGGCCGGCTTGCGCAGCCAGGATGGCCTCCTGCCCGGAGAGCTCGCCGCGCAGCACCGCCGCGGCCTGCGCATAGCCGAGCGCGCCGAAAGGCGGGCAGTCCGGGCCGAAGCGCTCGATCAAGCCGCGCGTCTCCTCGACCAGGCCGGCCTCGAACATGGCGCGGGCCCGCGCATCGATGCGCGCCGCCAACTGCGTGCGGTCGGGGTCAAGCCCCAGCCGCAGCACCCGATAGCCCGTGAGGCGATCGCGGCCAGCCGCCCACTGGTCAGTCATCGGGGTGCGGGCGGCGAGCGAGACCTCGATCGCGCGAATCACCTTCGGCATGTCGTTTGCATGGATCAGGCCCGCCGCCCGTGGGTCCAGCCGCGCCAGAGTGCGATGCAGATGCAGGACTCCGCGACGCTGCGCACGGTCCCGCAGCAGGTCCCGTAGGCGCTCGTTGCGAGCCGACCCGGCGAAGAGCCCATCGAGCAGCGCCCGCAGATAAAGCCCCGTGCCTCCGCTGATAATCGGCAGGGTGTTTCGCGCCGCAAGCCGATCGAGAACCTGACGCGCCTGCCGCGCCCAATCTCCGGCGGTGCAGACCTCGTCTGGGTCGTAGAGATCGAGCAGGTGATGGGGGATGAGCGCACGTTCCGCCGCGGTCGGCTTGGCCGTGCCGAGTTGCATGCCACGATAGACGGCCACGGAGTCGCAAGAGAGGATCTCGCCGCCGAAGCGCTGGGCCAAGGCCAGCGAGAGCGCGGTTTTGCCCGAGGCTGTGGCCCCGGAGATCACGATGAGCGGCTTCATTGGAGAGCTCTCAAGAGGGTTCGAGTCCTCCGGGTGGGCGGGCGTCGGCAGGAGGGAGCTACGGATTCCATACGGGAATGACAATAATGAGAGGACCAGTCACGAACGACACATTCTCGATCAGAGACTTTTCTACAGCCGCCACCAGCCTGGATGGAACAGCAGCAGAGGGCGCGCGCGCAGGAGCAGGAAGACCAGGACCGCTAAGGCAATCCATAGCAGCCCACGCAGCTGGCTGCGGCGTTCGCGGCCCAGGGCTTGCCGGCGTTCCTCCGGCCGGGCCGCCTCGCGTCTCTCGTCGGCCATAATTACTTTCCTGAAGTGGCGGCGGCCGGCGGAACGTACGGCAGCGGAGGCGTCTGTCCGGCGGCCACCAGCGCGCTGTCTACCATGCGGAAGACGTCTTCAATCGGGTACGCGCCCTCAAACTTTTCGCCGTTGATGAACAGCACCGGAGTCGCCTCAATGCCCAGGTCCTCGCCTACTTTCAACGAGGCGCGGATGGCGCTCTCGTCCTGTTTCTTGACGCAGGCCTCAACCGCATCCACCTTCAGGTGGTCTTTCTTGGCTTCGTCGACCGCAAGCTGGTCAAGCGAGGCGTTGGCTTTTTCAAGGCTCTTTTCCGTGCCGCCGTAATCTATGGCATGGGCATGGATTGAATCGACCATCTCCCAGTAGGCCTTGCCGCTCTGGGCGCCGACGCAGTTCACGTCTACCGCGGCGCGCATCGCCCAGGGATGGATCGACAGCGGAAAATCGCGGTAGACGATGCGGACCTTATCTCCATAGCGCTCGGTCAGCGCCGGAAAGAGCTGCGCATGCATCTTCGTGCAGAACGGGCACTCCAGGTCGTCAAAGCCGACGATCTCGACCGGCGCGCTCTCCGGACCGCCGCGCGCCGGCCGCCCAGCACCGGAGACCACCGTCTTGGGGTCCTGGCCGATATCAAATTTGCTGAACTGCGCTACGGTTTTGCCGTCCTTCGAGATAAGGAAGAACGCGGGGCTTGAGGTTTTGCCATCCTGGGTGAAGGTCACCAGGATCTGGTCGTAGCCGGGAATGTCGGAGTGGCTGCGGCCGCCGATGTGCATGATGACATTGGGCGGCATGCTGGTGCGCTTGCGGATCAGGACTTCGACGCGGCGCGCGAGGTCGGGCGAGAGCGCCTCGCCGGCAGAGGCAGGAGCCGTTCCGGATGCGGCGGGAAGCTGGGCATGACAGCCGAAGGAGGCCGCCAGCAGAAGAGAGCAGAGAGCCTGGGGAAAGAAACGCACCTCTATATTATGTCACCCTGGGCTCGCCACCAGCCGCACGGCTAGAAGAGCCGCTCCGCCCGTCGCAGGTTACCCGCGGCTCCGATGTTCGCCAGCGTGAAGTTGAACCGGTAGGTGCCCTCGTTGCGCACGGAACCGAGCTCGAACTTGCGGTACTCGACCGTGAGCCCGCAGCAGTTCCAGTTATAGGCCCCCTGAATAGAAGCGTATTGAAGCAAGGGAACCTGGACGGTCGTGGTCGGGATCGTCGCGCCCGCGGTGTTTGTTCTCTGTGTGGTGGCTCCGTAAAAATGCTTCAGATCAAGACCCACATTGCCGGCCAGCGACAGCCCCGCTTTGGTCGGGCTGCCCGAACCGGCCAGCAGCCGCAACTGGTTGAAGTCCGAGATCGATGAGGTAA
>CAXSDM010000077.1:10097-13591 GCA_964235575.1 uncultured Acidobacteriaceae bacterium
CGCCGCCCGTTGACGACCGCGCCGCCAAACGTCTCATCGAAGAAGTATTTCTGGGTCAGCCGCCATGAGATGAACTCCTCGTTGGCGCAGCCGCCCGCGGTGGAGGGCGCCGCCTGGATGGGGAGATCGCCATTTTCGTCGTCCTCCACGCCAAAGCCCGGCTCGCGCTGCACGACCTCGGTCTGGCACGGCTTTCCGTTGGCGCTGCTCGAGTTCGACCCGCTCCGGTAGATCCGCTGCGTTACGCCGTACTCCACCTCGTTCGTGTTTGAGACCACATCGGTCGGATCGAAGCGCAGGATGTGCGAGAAGTTGTTCACGCCGTCGGTCAGCCGATAAGTAATCTCCGGCTCAATGGTGTGCCGGAACTCTGTCCCGAGCAGCCGCTCGAGATGATGCGGCTGAAATGTCCGCTCGAGCACCGGCGGCCGGATGCCGAAGCTGAACTCGAAATCCAGCCGGTTCAGGTCGGCCTCGCTCTCGCCGGCGGGCTGCCCGGGCGCGGCCAAAGAACGCGAGCGGCTGTAGATCGTCTCGCGACCCGCGATTGCCGGAAGAAAACGCCACTGCGCCAGCGCGACGGGGTAGCTGGCCTGCGGATGCAGGTCGAAGCGCTCGACGATGCCTCCAGTGACGAGCCCCGGCTGCGAGCGCTTCAATCCGGAAGCCGTCCCGTCGAGTTCCAGCTGCAGCCCGGTGCTGCCCAGGCGATGGTCGGTGCTGAAGAAAGAGAGTGTCGGCACGTGGAAGATCCGCACCTGCTGGCCTTGCACGATGTTTTTGATTCCCTGGTACCGGTCGGCGAGCAATCCCAGCTCCACCCCGTCGCTTGCATGCGAGGCGTACGCAGTCGAGACGATGTCGGACGTGACCGCGAGGTTGAAGCTGTCCGAAAACGCCTCCCGGTAGGTGTAGCTGGAGAGGTAATCAATGTTGGTGGCGAGCCGGGTTTGCTCGGAGAGGTTGTAGCGGCCGGCCAGCAGAAACTCTTCTCCGCCCTGGTTCTCCGCGGGCGCGCGGCGGTCCAGCACCTGCGAGTAGTGCGCGGTCGCAAAGTCCGTCTCTGGCCCGCGAAAATGGAACGTCGCGTTCTCAGCAAAGCCGATGCTTGAGTAGTACTCCGAGCCCACGGTCAGGTCAGCCGAGCGGTTGAGTACCAGGTAGACCTGCTCGCCGATGACGATTCCTTTCGTGCTCGACTCGCCGAAGGTCGGGATCAGGAGCCCGGACTGCCGCTCGTCCCCATCTGCCGGGTGCGTGACGTAGGGCAGAAACAGCACCGGCACGTTGAGCAGGCGGAAGGTCGAGTTGCGCCCCCGCGCCTGGTCCTCGTCGATCGAGAAGTGCGCGCCGGAGAGCTGCCAGTCGGGCTTCGGCAGCTGGCAGGAGGTAACGGTGCCATCGTAAATCTCGTAGTCGCGCGGGCCGATCTTGACGACCATCCGCCCGGTAAACAGGAACGGATTGCCGTTGCTGTAGATCGGGTGCAGGGTCGATTTGGCCAGCTTGATGCCCACCGAGCCGGTGACGTCGAAGAAGTGCCCGGTCTGGGTTTTGAGGTCAAACGTTCCGTGCGAGGCCTGCATGCGCTCATCGTTATGGCTGCTGTCGGTGAGCTGCACATGCCCGGTGGCCGTGACCTCGCCGGTGTTCGAGTCGTAGACGATGTGATCGGCTTGTGCGCGCCGGGTTCCCCAGACGATGACGACGTTACGGTTGAGCGTGTAGATCCCGTCCTGGTACGTCTGCGGGTCGTCGCTCTCGATGGTCACGGTGTCCGTGCCGGCGTCCGACGCAAACGGCACGGACACGGGATAGACGCCCTGCGCGGGATCGTCCGGCAGAGGGGTGGCGGGAGGAGGTGCCTGAGTGGTCATCTGCTGGGCGTGAAGATGCGGATGACTGGCCCCGGAGAGCATGATAGTTATTAGAAAGTCACGGCAGATCCCTCGAGCCAAAGCCCAGCGCCGCCGGTGCATGCGTTGTCCCGGCTCGCGGCCCGCGGGGGGTCTGGAGGGTTCGGAGCTGCGGGCGTACGGCACACTCCAAGGCTAAACGATTTCTCCCGCCGTGACGGAAGTCAGATTCGCGGCAGACGCACCAAGGTACTGAGGCAGCTATGACAGGCGCAGCGCAACTCGATTTCCTACCCGGCGACGGGGCGAACCTTCTCCTGACCGCGGCGGAACCGGTGACGGATCTTCGCCAGCAGGCGGCCGCCCGCCTGGCCGCGCATCGCCAGCGCCGCGGCAAGGGGGCGGCCGATGCCGATGGCAGCCGAACCGCGGGCTCGCCGAAGCGCAGTTCCATTGCCGCGGCAGTGGCCGAGCGCTACGCCCAGACGCCCAGCTATCGGGCCTTCCTGGCGGACCACGCTAAACGCTCCATGGAAGAGGCTGCCGCTGCGGCCGAGGTCGCAATGCGCAACGCGGAGGCGGTGGTCGCCGCGCAGCAACAGCTGCTGGGAGAGCTTGAGCTTTGGAATGCGCCCCAGGAGTTCACGCCTCAGACCGCGCGCGTGCAGTCCGAACAAGCCGCCGCGCCGGTCTTGAAGCACCCTGCGCCCACCCCGCTGACCGTGCGCCTCTACGAGGAGCTCGCACCCGCGCCCGTCTCCCCTGCCCAGCCTTCGGGCGCTCCTCCCGACACGGAAGAGTTCCGCGCCCTAGATGAAGAGATCGCCTTCCGACAGTCGCCCGTATTTGAGGACTACAAGGCCTACCTGCAGCGTGAGGCCGAGCCGCCCATCCCGCTGCCCGCCAACCTGCTCGAGTTTCCCCGACAGCTGGTCGCTCCGCGGAAGGCGCGACCGCGACTAGCCGAAGGTCCTCTGCGCGAGGATACAACCCCCACGGGCCGGCAGCTGCGCATCTTCGAGGTCGAGGCCGGGCAAATCTCCACCTCGCCCACGCTACCTTCCAGCACGCCCGAGTGGGCCTCCATCCACCTGGACGCCCAAACCGTAACCGACCTTGATCCGGCGCCTGAAACGCCTCTGCTGCCCTCCGTGCTGCGACCGCAGACGGCGCCCTTCGCGCTGCGGGCCATGGCTTCCCTGCTCGACGCCGGAATCGTGCTCGCCGCGGTTGTCCTCTTTGCCGGTATTTTCGCCAAAGTCGCCGGACAAATCCCGGGAGGCTGGCCAGGCATTGCCGCGCTCGCCGGCGTTACCCTCGTGCTGCACGTGTTCTACGGGCTCTTCTTCTTCACGCTGAGCGACCAGACCCCCGGCATGCGCTACGCCCGGATCGGCTTCTGCACGTTTGCCGACGAAAACCCCACCCGCGCCGCGCTTCGCAAACGCGTTCTGACACAGCTGCTCGCGCTGGCTCCGCTCGGCATGGGACTGCTGTGGGCCTTGCTCGATGAGGATCGCCTGGGCTGGCACGACCGGCTCTCCCGCATGTACCAGCGCGCGTATTAAGCGAGGATGAGCGGAGCACGTGACCGCGGTGGGTTCGGCAGCGCAGGAGCGTCGCCGCGCATCTGACGGC
>CAXSDM010000078.1:0-12953 GCA_964235575.1 uncultured Acidobacteriaceae bacterium
AGCAGGTCGCGGAGGCGCTCGTCGGCTTGGGCGGCGGAGGCTTCGAGGGCTTCGCCCTGCTGCTTGAGGTCGCGAGTCTGGTCGGTGAGGCCCGAGGCGTCGGCGCCGGCGCGGCGGAGGGCCTGGATCTCGGCGGTGAGGCGGTTGCGCTCGGCTTTGAGGCTCTCGACCTCGGTGATGGCGAGGCGGCGGTCGCGGTCGATGGAGGTGAAGTCGGTGAGGGCGGCGGCTGTCTCGGGGCCGCGGGAGTTGAGGCGTTCGGTGACTGCCTCAAGATTGCTACGGACGTAGTTCAGGTCAAGCATCGGTTTTGATTCTATCGGAGGAAAATATGGGACGCGAAGACCAGCACAGAGGACGCAGAGGGTGCACAGAGGTTCACAGAGAGAAGGTGCGGGCGCGAGCTTCTACAATCGGAAGATGGCTGAGCGGAAGAGGGCGCCCGGAGAGCCGGACATGCGGGTCACGGTTGCGGGCGTGGAATTGGCGTCGCCGGTGATCGCGGCGAGCGGCACGTTTGGGTATGGGGTGGAGTTCGAGGAGATCGTCTCGTTCGAGCGCATAGGCGCGTTTGTGAGCAAGGGGCTCTCGTGCGAGCCGATGGCGGGCAATCCGGCTCCGCGCATCATCGAGACGGCCTCCGGAATGATGAACGCGATCGGCTTGCAGAATGTGGGCATGCGGGCGTTTGTCGAGGAGAAGATGCCACGACTGAGGAAGATGCGGGGCGCGGTGGTAATCGCCAATGTGTTCGGGTTCACGGTACGGGATTGCGTGGAAGTGATTGCGGCGCTGAACGATGCGCCGGGGATCGCGATGTATGAGCTGAATGCGTCGTGCCCGAATACCTCGCATGGGGGGATGGTGTTTGGGACAGACCCGAAGCTGCTGGAGGACCTGGTGCGGCAGACGGAGCGAGTCTCGGCGCGTCCGCTCATGGTGAAGCTGTCGCCGAACGTGACGTCGATGGCACAGATGGCGAAGGTGGCGGAGTCGGCGGGGGCGCAGGCGCTGTCGCTGGTGAATACATTTTTGGCGCTGGCGATTGATCCGGAGACGCGGCGACCGCGGATTGCAAATGTGACCGGGGGGCTCTCGGGGCCGGCGATCAAGCCGATCGCGGTGCGGATGGTGTACGAGGCGGCGCGGGCGGTGAAGATTCCGGTGGTGGGGATGGGCGGGATTTTGCGGGCGGAGGATGCGGTGGAGTTTCTGCTGGCCGGGGCGACGGCGGTGCAGGCGGGGACGGCGAGCTACGCGGATCCGCGCGCGGTCGAGAATATCGCGACGGGGCTGAAGCGGTGGTGCGCATCGCATGGAGTGGAGCATGTGGCAAGCCTTACCGGTGGGTTGCAGTTGTAGGCGCCTGGAGGAAAGCAGAGCTTAGGCGCGGATGAACCTGGGGATGCGCTTGACCTGGGCGTATTGCTGGAGGATGTAGGCGTCAGTCATGCCGGCGATGTAGTCGGCGACCACGCGCGGCAGACCGTCAGCGGCGATCTCTTGCAGGTAGCCCTCGGGAAGCTCGTCGGGGTAGGCGGTCCAGAAGCCGAAGAGCTCGGTGACGACTTCTTCAGCTTTGTCGTGCTCGAGCTCGAGCTCCGGGCAGCTATAAAGAGTGTGCTGGAGGTATCGCTTTTCCTGCTGGCGCTCGGCCTCGACCTCGGGCGAGAAGGTGGCGAGGCGGTGAGGATGGCGGCGGATTTCGGTGAGCGTGTGCAGGTGGTGGGCTTCGAGATTGCGGCGGGTGGTGGCGATGAGGTCGGAGGTGAGGACGTTTTGCATGAGCTGCAGGGCTTCGTGGAAGAGGAAGCGCTCGTCGACGCCGGGGTGCAGGCGCTCGACCTGGTCGAAGCAGCGGGCGAGGATATGGACATGCTCGCGGATGTGGGCGATCCGGAGGAGGCCGGATTCGACGCCGTCATCGAGGTCGGCGGTGAGGTAGGCGATCTCGTCGGTGAGATCGATGATTTGCGCTTCGAGCGGCGGGCACTGGTCGAGGAGGTAGGGGGCGAGCTCGGGATGGGCGGCGGAGGTGTAGTCGCGCGAGTGCTTGATGATGCCTTCGCGGACGGCGAGGGTGAGATTGAGGCCGCGATGGGCGGCGTAACGCTGCTCAAAGTGCTCGACGATGCGCAGGGCGTGAAGGTTGTGGTCGAAGCGGAGGTGGTGGCGCTCCAGGCAGCGGTTAAGCGCGCGCTCGCCGGCGTGGCCGAAGGGAGGGTGGCCGATGTCGTGGACCAGGGCGAGAGCTTCGGCCAGGTCTTCGTTGAGATCGAGCGCGGCGGCCACGGCGCGGGCGATCTGCGTGACCTCCATGGTGTGGGTCAGGCGCGAGCGGAAGTGGTCGGAGGCGCGCGAGGTGAAGACCTGGGTTTTGCCGGCGAGACGGCGAAAAGCGCGCGCCTGCACAATGCGCTCGCGGTCGCGCTGAAAGGGGGTGCGGTCGGTGTGCGGCGGGGCAGGGAAGGCGCGGGTCTGCAGGAGTGCGTCGAGGTCAGAGACGGCCTGCGGATTGGAGGAAGAGGGCATGGACCTCTTCCAGTTTATCGGATGGGCGGCTTTGTTTTGAGAGGCAGGGGAGAGGCGTTCGAGCTTTCGCTCGATACCCCATCCTTCGGATGAGATCAAAAGGATGGGGGCACCCGGTTAGGATTTCTTGTTTGGGGCGGTGGAGTTCTTGGCCAGCTTGATGCGGGCATCGTCTAGTTTGCGGCGGACCTTGGCGATGTCGGCGGGGTCGGCGTCGGCAGGCAGGGAGTGGGCGTACTCGGTCATGGAGCGCTCCCATTGGCCGACAGCGAGCTGAAGGCGACCGGTCTTCTCATAAACTTCCGCTAAGTGGTCGTGGATGCTGGCATCGGTCGAGGTGCGGTCGATGGCCTTATGCAGATTTTCTTCGGCGGGGCCGTACTGGCCGAGCTTGAAGTAAACCCAGCCGAGTGAGTCAAGATAGGCACCGTTCTGGGGGTCAAGCTCGACGGCCTTCTTGATCATGGTGAGGGCTTCGGGGAGCTTTACGCCGCGGTCGGCGTACATGAAGCCGAGATCGTTGAGGACGGTGGCGTTGTTCGGGTCGAGAGCGAGAGCTTTTTTGTACTCAGCCTCGGCGGCGTCGTAGTTCTTGTCGTGGTCGAGCACCGTGGCGCGCATCAGGTCGATACCTAGCTTCTGGTCCGGGGTCGACGCAAGCTGTTGGGCCTTGTCGAGCTCGGCGAGGGCGTCGGTGGAGCGCTTGACCCGCAGGTCGATGATCGCGATGTTTATCAGAGTTTCGCGGTCAGCGGGGGTGCCATTGAGTTGCTTGTTGGCGAGGGCGAGGCTCTGGTCGATCTGGCCGGTGTCGGCGAGCTGCATGGCATACATGAGCTGCACGGTGCGGTCCTTGGGCAGAGCGGCTGCGGCATCAGCGGCTACGGTCGCGGCCTCTTTCCACTGGTGCACATTGCGGTAAGAGTCTATGACGCCCTGGTATCCGCGAGGTACGAAGTCTCCACCCATGGCAATCATCTGCTTGTAGGCGTCAACGGCATCCGAGGTTTTATTCTGCTCGTTGTAGACGATGCCAAGCCGATCGAGGAAGATGGCGCGATTGCTCTTTTCAGGCTCCGAGTAGGCAGACTTCTGGGTGGACTCGAGAACGTTCTTCAGGGTGGCGACGGCTTTGTCATATTGACCGAGGGCGTCGTAAAGCACGGCTTCGTTGAACGAAAGTTCCAGGTTGCCGGCGCTGTTGTTGGCGGACTTGGCCTTGTTCAGCGTGGCGAGGGCAAGGTCGTAGTGACCCTGCCGACGCTGGGTCTCTGAGAGATGGACCTGGGATTCGGAGTCGGATGGATCGAGCGCGACCAGCTGCTCAAAGACGGTTCCGGCTTCGGCGAGATCATTGTCGGCGAGCAGGGCAGCACCGAGAGCCTTCAGGGTATCGGGATTGTCAGGCTCGTCGTCGAGGGCGGCGCGATAGGCGGCAGCAGCTTCTTTGGGCTTCTTGAGTTGGTCGTAGCTGCCTCCAAGCGCGAAGTCGATGCGGGCGCTGCGGTCGTCGGCGGGGATGGCGGTCAGGGCGTTGACAGCCTGCTGCGGCTGGCCTTCCTCGTCGTAGAGCCGGGCCATGTTCAGGACGGCATCCTCGGAGTTACCGTCGAGGCCTTGCGCGAGCTTGAACTGGGCCTCAGCCTTGGCGGTGTCATGATGGAAGCCGTAGAGCTGGCCGAGTACAAGGTGAGTCTCGACGTCGTTCGGCTTGAGTTGGGCAAGCTTCTCGTACTCACCGATAGCAAGCTGCAGCATCTCGGCGGTCTGCGCGCCCTGCATATCGCCGAGCGACCGGAGATAGACCTTGCCGAGCAGGGTGTGCGCGGCAAGGTCGCTCGGATCCTTCTTCACCTGATCCTGGGCAGCATTGACAGCCTCGCGGATGCGGCCGATCTTGAAGTAGAGGTCGGCCAGGCCGTCCTGTAAATATTTGTTATCGGGGTCGGCGTTGAGGGCGAGCTTGTACTCTTCGACAGCCTGGGCGGCGTAGTCGGGTCGGCCATTATTGACGGCCATCTCTTCATACAGGTGGGCGAGGCCGTCGTGGTAGTAGGCAGCCGTGTGATCGGGAACCGTTGCGGGGGTGAGCTGGACAGATTTGTCGCGGGCCTGCAGGGGCTTCTGCGGCTGCTGGGCGAAGGAGGTTTGCACCGCGAGCAGAAGAAGGCCAAGTGGAAGAAGGGAGGCAGAGGGGCGGAAGTAAGAAGCGGGGCGCAATGTCATTGTCTTTGTCCTGTACCGTTCCTTGCGCTCAGTCCCGGAGGAGGCTCGGGACACTCATTTAGACGGGAAGCTGCCGCATTTGGATGCGAGACAGCCAGCGTCGTTTGGTGGCAGTGTACAACGAGACGAAAGGCTTGGCACTGCTACGTTTGGAACCCGGATATGGAGCAAAGGTTGTGGATGCGGGCTGCGTGGGTTACCCGTGGCGGAAATGGCGGATGCCGGTGAAGACCATAGCGAGGCCCAGGCGGTTGGCGGCGGCGATGACCTCGGGGTCACGGACTGAGCCGCCGGGCTGGATGACGGCGGTGGCTCCGGCCTGGGCGACGACTTCGAGTCCGTCGGGGAAGGGAAAGAAGGCGTCCGATGCGGCGACCGAGCCGGCGAGCGGGAGGACGGCCTTCATGGCGCCGAAGCGGGCGGCATCGACGCGGGACATCTGGCCGGCGCCGATGCCTACGGTCTGGCCGTGGCCGTCCGAGGTGCGGGCATAGACGATGGCGTTCGACTTGACATGTTTCGAGATGCGCCAGGCGAAGAGCAGGGCCTGCATCTCCTCTAGGGTGGGCTGGCGATCGGTGGCCGTGGTGAGGTCGATTTCGCTGGTCTGGCGGAGGTCGGCGTCCTGGAGGAGGAAGCCGCCGGAGATCTGCTTAAGAATGCGCGGGGTTTGGGTAGGCGTGATCTGGAGCAGGCGAAGGTTCTTTTTGGCGGCGAAGTAGGTGAGGGCTTCGGGGGTGAAGGCGGGTGCTACGATGGCCTCGACGAACAGCTTGGCGATGGCTTCGGCGGCGCGCCCATCGACCTCACGGTTGATGCCAAGCACGCCACCGAAGGCGGAGACGGGGTCGGCGGCGAGGGCGCGGGTGTAGGCCTCGAGCACGGAGGAGCCGGTGGCCGCGCCGCAAGGATTGGTGTGCTTGATGATGACGACGGTGGCGGGGATTTCGGGGGTGACGGGGAACTCGGATGCGAGCTCCCAGCAGGCGTCGAGGTCGACGAGGTTGTTGTAGGAAAGCTCTTTGCCTTGGAGCTGCCTGGCGTTGGCTATGCCTTTGCCGGAGCCGTCAGTGTAGAGCGCGGCGGCCTGGTGGGGATTTTCGCCGTAGCGGAGGACGGCGGATTGGGAGGCGCGGATGCGGAGTGTCTGGGGCAGGATTTGAGAGGGGGCACCCGAGTTTTCGGGGAGAGCTTCGAGGGTGGAGGCGATGGCGGAGTCGTAGGCGGCGGTGAGGGCGAAAGCCTGCCTGGCGAGGCGCCAGCGAGTGGCCTGGGTGAGGGCGCCGGCATTTGCGGAGAGCTCGGCGATGAGCGAGGGATAGTCGGCCGGTGAGCTGACGACGGCGACGTCCTCAAAGTTCTTGGCCGCGCTGCGAAGCATCGAAGGGCCGCCGATGTCTATGTTTTCTATCAGCTCGGCAGGGGTAACGCCGGGTTTGGCGGCGGTCTGCTCGAAGGCGTAGAGGTTAACGACGACCATGTCGATGGGCACGATGGCGTGAGCCTGAACGGCAGCGGCGTGCTCGGGGTTGGCGCGGATGTGGAGGATGCCGCCGTGCACCTTGGGGTGCAGCGTCTTGACGCGGCCGTCGAGCATCTCGGGGAAGCCAGTCAGGTCGGCGATGTCGCGGACCGGGAGGCCGGCTTCGCGAAGGATTTTGGCGGTGCCGCCGGTCGAGACGAGGTCGACGTGGTGGGCGGCGAGGGCCTGGGCGAACTCGAGAAGACCGGATTTATCAGTGACAGAGAGCAGGGCGCGGCGGATGGGCTTGAGGCCGGAGGGTTCAGGGGCGGGGCTGGAAGCGGCGTCGGTGATGCACTCAATGGCCGGGTTCATTTGCCTTCCAGGAATCGAATGCGGCCGTCGAGCTTGCCGGTAGTGCCGTGGAAGTAGCGGAGTTCGGCGTCTACGGCGTTGAAACGGCGGTCGACGGCGTCAAAGCGGCGGTTCATTTCGTCGCGCAACTCCTTGATCTCTCCCTCTAGTTCGGACCGGAGATCCTTCAGGTCGGAACGGTTGAAGAGAATGCCGGCCAAGATGAAAAAAACCGGGATGCCGATGGTGAGGGCGTCATGCATGAAGTGCTCCTGAAGTCTCCCATGATGATTTTAGAGCAGGAGGTCTGGTTTTTGCGGCGGAATGTTATGGACGGAACGCTAAGGTATCGACAGGTGGCCGACTTAGGTGGAGCCGAGGCAAATTTTGACAGACAGACATTTGAAACGGTCCCATACTACTGTGCGCTGGGAGATCGCTATGGAAACCACTGAGCCAACTTCTCCAACGATGACGGGCCAAGGAATGTGATGCGACTTAGTTGCTCTTCGACTGAGGCAGGAGAATCGCTTTCGCGCCGGGTTCGGATTCGTAGGCCATAGCCTCCTGAATCTGGTCAAGGCGAAAAGTCTTGCCAACTTCCGGGTTCATACTTGGTCCGAAGCGAAGTATTGGGAATCACCTACCGCACTCTGGCCTCCAAGGGCCAGCACTGGCATGGTGAGACTGCGCCATGAACGTCAAATCCTTGCTCACCCATGTATCGACCGTCTGCAAAGTTGCGATGAACACTGCCCACAACCACTTCCGGTCCCATGACCAGATGCGCTTGCATGGAAATCAGGGTCTCTCGCATCCGATACTGCGCGCGAACGCCACCTGTAAACACCTCGAGGAGCTGATGATCGTAACCGGCTTATTTTTGAAACAGGACTCGAATACGGGGCGTGACATCCAGTCAAGAGTGTTCTTCAAAACTCCTGGGAGCCATGGTGTATTCGGGAGTGGCAAAGACGACTCCATCGCTGACCTGAACTTTGCGCTTTAGTTCCGCGACAGCTGGGATGCCCGGCTCTTCTTCGAGATCTTCGTTGTAGAAGGGGATACCCCTCCAGGGTAACGACACTCAGATCGATCGTGCCTCTTACCTTTTCCGCCAAGGCCGTGAGGATGCCCGTGCTGAACGACGACTTGCGCAGGCGTCCGGAGATACCTACCTCGTATGCCGCTCCCAGACTGTAGAGGGCGGCCACCAAGTGCGAGACTAGGCCTTCACAGTAAGTGAGTAAAACAAATATCTGTAACATCACTTATCTTCTCACGTAATAGATGTGCACGAGGAGATCTATCTTGGAACTTGCCATCAGCCATGCAGGGTCACTTGGATAAAGTGCAGTGCGAAGATATGCCCAGGTGAGCCGCTGCACCGTTCAAAACCCTGCTAGGCTTGGTCTAGCCGGAATACAAGGGGGCAGCAAGCAATCGGCTTCCTGAACCTACTCTTCTGGCATTAAGCCACCTGTGCAGCGTTGATATAAGCAGGCACGTTCCAGTAAAAAGGCCGGAAATCCGTAATCTTCCCATCCTTAACGGTAACCACTTGCGCCATCGGCAGATCTTGGCCGGAGCCGTTTCTGCGGGAATGCGTCTTGAAACGACAGACCACGACAACCACGTTGTCACTTTCAAACCACTGCTGCTCAGCCACTTCGAGTTTGTCGAAGATGGAACTCATGGCAATCGCCCACTGCTCGTACTGGTCGTGTCCGACATACTCTCCGCCAAACGGAAGATCAGGCGATTGGTGGAGAATCACAGCCGGATCGAGCGTGGCCGCGATGGCATCGAAGCTCGCCTCTTGCCCGGATGCACGGGCCTGCATGTACATCTTTTCTGCTTCGTAAAAGTCTTCAAGAACCTGTCTCGGCGTCTTTTCTTTAGCCATGTTTCCTCCTTTGCAACTGGTCGATCAGTGTGGCTGTATCCCAGTAGAACGGCCAGAGTTCAACGATTAGACCCTCGCGAAATCTGAAGTACTGCAACAGTGGCCAGTCAAGCTTTTCACCGCTCCCGCGACGCTCCGCATACACATGCGAGCGGCTGATCACAACGTTCCCTACGGGCATCTGCTCCGGGTCGGTGACCTCCAGGGAAGCCCAAATTTGTGTGAACAATCGCATCCATTCCTCAAAGCCGCCGTGCCCGCGCCACACGCCATTGTAGGGAAGCGAGGAAGGTTGGTAGATGACGCATTCCGGATCGAGCGTGGCCGCAATCGCGGCGAAGTCTCCGCCACCCACTCTTAGATAGGCGCTCTCGGCTTTATAAAAACTGTCCAGCGTCGCCAGCATTCGTGCCTCTTCCGAGTGACTCATAAAAGCTCTCCCAGCTGGTTTGATGTTCGGAGCGGTCATCTGATGAAAGCGTTCCACCAAGCCAGTTGTGTTTAACCTTATCTCGTTCGAGAATATCGAAGAAACCGTACACAGACTCGGTCTATCGTCACGCTCAAATACCTCCTGCTCATAACGCAAACAGGCGCTGATGCCATCTCTAGAAGAAAAAGGAGAGCACCCATGTCAGGAACTCTTACACAGATGATAGAAGATCTTCTTGCAGATCCCACAAACCCCGAAGTCGTACGGGCTTTGTGCGATCCCGACATCACCTATGTGTCTCTCAACTTCGACAATCCCGATCTGAAGCGTATTATGCCATGGGCCGGTACGGCGCATGGTCCTCAAGCGGTCATAGACACCTATAGCCAGGTAGGAAGGTACTGGAAGAACCATGGTTTGAGCATCACGGATCGCCTTGAATCAGAGGAGAGCGCTGCCGTTTTCGGCAGGTTTACGTACGAATCCCACACTCAGCACCGCACGGTTACATCACCCTTTTGCATTCTCATCCGGGTGAAGCGCGGCAAGATCGTTTACATGCAGTTTATGGAGGACACCTTTGGCACCGCATCCACCTTCAAGGAAGGAGGCACCTGGAAACTTCAGAGCGACCCTGCGGGCAAGAGTATCGACGTTTAACCGCCGATGACAGATCCGCGAGAACTCTGTAGCGACAAGCTGGTGTAGATCGGGATCGGTGCTGTGAAGGCGCATTGTGAGAAGTAACGTCTCTCCGGGGCGATGCGGCTGGAGGCCCGCAACAAATTTCCGCCAGGTGTCCATCCTCACGACGGCACTTTCGTCGTTAACGTGGGTGAGTTCCGCGCAGAGGGTTAGCCTTGGCCGTGAACACCGTGGGCATGAAGGTTACCATCGCGTACGTGTCGTCGGAAAGCGCCATCGCGCAGTTTACCAAGGGGATCGAGCTCGAATACAGCGAGCAGGGCATCCATGCCAACGCCATCGGCGCCGGCGTTATTAAGACCGACATCCTTGCCGGCATCGTCGAGGATGGTCGGGCGACACTCGCCAGCTACGAACACATGCATGCGCTTGGTCGCGTGGGCCAGCCGAAAAGAAATTGCGCAAATGGTGGCCTGGCTCGCTTCGCGGCGCTCCAGTTTTGTGACCGGCACGCTGCGGATGGCTGACGGCGGTTGTACCGCCATGTAAGCAGGCCTGCCGTGGACCTGACCGCCTGAAGCTCGCGATCTCTTATGGAAGGCGGTTATATGTCGTCGGTCTTGGAAGTCGCTATGCGGGAAATGATCGGTCGAACCTTACACGAGCCTCAACTGACGATAACAGCGTTCATGAGGAGTCATCATTCTTCTTAAACGCGCTCGATGAGCGCATCGGCCTGCTCTCGTTGTATGAGCTCTCGCTTTGCTCGGCGATTCGTAACACAATGCAATTTACAACGACGAAAACATGTCGGAATCGTGCCATCTATGTGAATCGAACCGCTTCCATAGAAATCCTTCAATCTGATGCGCAAGTTCTGGCGAGGAGGCCGACTATGCGGTGAACCGGTAATGTGTCAAAAACCACGGAGGTAAACGCCAAGAGCCTGTTCACGCGTTTCTCTCCAGCTACGGGCGAAACCATCTTTGGCGCTACACGCCACTGCTACAAACTGCCGGATTAGATCTTGCTTAGAAGATAGCCGACAAATAATGTATCGATTAAGCTGATTTTCTCAGCGCTGGCGAATGGTTTTACGCCATGGTGTCAGGACGGCATCAGGCTGAATGACCGTAAGAGAGAATGGGCGCGCATTGATAGAGGCTTGCTCAACCGCCTCATTCGCGTCGCTGAGGCGGAACGCTGTCGTGGTGAACTGATTAAATTCTGCAGGCCGGAGTGGATGAGGCGCGTCAGGCCCGTCACTGCGTATGGAGAGTACATCCACTGCGTATCGTGATCAGGTTTCGCATGATCCAAGAATACGTCGGGAGCTACCGACCGCACACGGCCGATAGCTCCGCACCCGGGCACCATCGGCAAAGTCATGAGGTACTTACGCTCGTGACTAAAGACCTCATTTGCATAGGGCAACACCGGAGCCGCGATGACATCGACAATCACTTCACCCGTTCCTCGAATCGGATCGGGCAAGGTCTGCACCTTGAGTTTGGAACCGAATACGTTCAGGATGGCAGTTCCATTTGGATCACCTCGCATTCAAGAGTTGCGCAGGTCAAACATCCTTGGAAGGCCTGGCACTACCCTAGGATTGAGTTGTACCTGCATAAGCGGACACACCGAAGCTGACGTAGTGACGAGCCGGAACAAGCTCGGCGACCTTTCTGAGGTCGCGACGGCAGAAGCTGAGTCCTCACCCAAGCGATCTGAAAAAGGACCGAAGACGCCGAACCCCGGGTCTGCGGCGCGAAGAGGTTGCGGAACTTGCCGGGATAGGAGTTGACCGGTACATTAGTCTCGAATACGGGCGGACCGTCAGTCCATCCGTGGCTACGATTGAGGTGCTGGCCAAAGCGCTTCTGCTCAGCACGGCAGAACACACGCACCTGCAAGTGCTGGTTAGAAATACCGATCGATCTGTTTTTGTCCTTGAAAACTGGCACGGCTGAGAGCCGGGTGCCCCCAGTTTAAGCAATGGTGGCAGAAGCACGACGTAAGCAGTAAGTTAGGAGTTCAGAAATCCTCAACCATCCCAACAAGGCCTGCTTCGCTTCGAAACAACGTCCTTTGAAGCGAATGACGATTAGTCGCTGAAACTCGCAATTCATACGCCGTGCTAGACCGCGTTGTTTTTGCTGTTCGGCGTAGATTGTCTCGCGCGCTGCGTTGCAGCCGCAAATGGCTCCGAACTACCAGGGCACAGGACCGTTCTCATCAGAGAAGGTGCCTGTGGGACCGTCTGGACCGATGAGCGCAAGGCGAACAGGCTTGCGCGCGCCTTCATCCACGCTCCGTGTGCCGTTGAAGTCGTTCAGGGCCGTTGACGTGAACCCGGGGCAGGCCGCATCGACCTCGATGTTGGTCGATTCCAGGGCGAGCGCGAAACGCAAGTGTCACCGCATGAGCCGCTGTTTTCGACTCCGAGTAGTTGCCGAACATGTTCCGGTGTGAGTTGGTTCGATCTCAATTCAGCATCATGGAAGCTCCCGAGCTGGCAGTAAGCACGATTCGACCGCAGGCGACTCCCGCAGGAGCGGCAGCATGGCTTGCGTGACGGCAATCACACCAAAGACGTTCGTCTCGAACACGGCACGAGTGTCTGCCAGCGGCGCAGCAGTTAGAAGATTTGTCGAGACGGCCTCCTGGAAGGTGCTGCCAGCTCTGGCGCGCGAGATCCCAGCATTTGTTCATGAGAATGTCCAACCGGCCAAACTCCTTGCGGATGCGGCTGGCTGCGGCATCGATCGATCCCGGATCCGTAACGTCGAACTGAATGGGGAGCACATTCTCTCCGAGACCCTCCGCTGCTTTCTCGCCCTCCTCCAGCTTTCGCGCCCCAAGCAGCACGGTCACATCCTGCTTGGGTCAAAGGTGTTGTCGAAGTGATCCTCAGTAATCTTTTCAAGAGAGAGCATCGGCCATTTCCTGAGTTTGCGACGAGGATGTCGATTTCCGGCTTGTTGCTACACAAGATGAAAGCACGATCCAAATTTTCTTTAATCGTGATATCGCCCTAGAGTGCTTGTAAGCTCTTGCCCAAAGCTTTAGTGACGTTTGGCTAATTCGGACTGCCGCCGCCCCACAATACATACCCGAGAACCCTCGATCTGCGATCGCAAGTCCTGTTCCACTGCTGCTCGCCTGTCACGACGGCGACCTTTCCCTGTAACGACATTGCCCGACCTCCTTACGTTAATCTCTGAAGGTATATGGATATACTTAGTGTCAACAAGGAACTTTGCGGGGTCTAGGTATACATGAGGTGACTTATGCAATTGACAGGTGGGAAGCGCTGCTGATGGCGATCCTAACTGTGCGACCCGTTCTCGATCAGATTGCAAATAAATGGTCCGTAATGATCTTGACGTTTATCT
>CAXSDM010000079.1:0-1942 GCA_964235575.1 uncultured Acidobacteriaceae bacterium
TGGAGCCGATGAGCGGAGTTGAACCGCTGACCTACTGATTACGAATCAGTTGCTCTACCAACTGAGCTACATCGGCCTGCCGACTCTATTCTAAAGCAAAATCGGGCTGACCTGGGGAGCTTTGAAGGAGCGGCCAGGCAGGCAACTTCAGTTCGCATCCAACCTTACAGCTCGGCTGCTGCCGTTTTGCGAGCAGGGCACAAAGCCGATTAAAGGAGCACCCATGCCTGTCGTCCGTTCTCGTCTCGTTCTGCTGCTCTCCGTAGCCTGCTCCGCTGCCGCTCAGCAGGCCCCTGTCGCGCCTCGCAGCATCCATCTTAACGTTGCGGTCACGGAGAAATCCGGGTCGCCGATCGCCGGCCTGACGCAACAGGACTTTACCCTGACCGACAATAACGCGGCCACCCCGATCACTGCTTTCCGCGCGGCCACGCCTGCCGTGGAACCGGTACAGGTCCTGCTCGTGCTCGACGCCGTGAACACTCCCTTTACCGAGGTCGCCTACGAGCAGGGCCAGTTGCAAAAGTTCCTTAAGTCGAACGAGGGAAAACTTGCCTATCCTACCAATCTCGCCGTCATCACCGACACTGGCACCCAGAGCGAGCAGACCTTCACCACGGATGGCAACGCGCTCAGCGCCTCGCTCGATCACTACTCGGCCGGTCTTCGCGAGCTTCGCCGCAATACGGGTATCTACGGTGCGGACGAGCGTCTCGAACTCTCGCTGAAGGCCGTTCGCCAACTCACCGGCTATGTCGCAGGCCTGCCGCCCGGCCGCAAGGTCCTGGTATGGCTCTCGCCCGGCTGGCCGCTGCTCTCCGGGCCGCGCATCCAGCTCGATGCAAAACAGCAGAGGCAGATCTTCGCAAACATTATCTCCTTCTCCACGCAGCTGCGAGCGGCAAACGTCACCCTTTACAGCGTCAACCCGCTCGGCGCGCAGGAGAATGTGCTTCGAGCCAACTACTATCAGGAGTTCCTGAAAGGTGTCGGCAGTCCGGGAAAGGTCGATCTCGGCGACCTAGCGCTTCCCGTGCTCGCCCTCCAGAGTGGGGGACTGGCGCTGCAGGCCAGCACGGATGTCGCAGGGATGCTTCGGCGCTGCTTTGACGATCTCCAGTCCTGGTACGAAATCAGCTTCGAGCCCCCGCCGGCGGATGCGCCCGAGACGTATCACCATCTCGACCTTAAGCTGGACAAGCCAGGCCTGTCGGTCCGCACCCGCGACGGCTACTACACTCAACCCGCGCCAGCGCCCTCAAGGTAGTACGCGGAAGGCCTCCGCGCGCGCGCCGAGAAACGCCGGCCGTACTCCTTCCGAGGCGAGGGATTCCTCCCACAGTGGAGACTGTAGCTCCGGCATCGGCGCAGCGACGAATAGCTTGCGGCATTGAGCCGCCGTCCACCGGGCCGCGCGCTTGGACTTTTTGCGGCGCGCGCTGTCGGTCGAGATCCCGGTGCCGGCGTACATTTGTCGATATAGCTTGGAGAGAAACATGAACGCCACGCGCGCCTTCAAGGTCGGCGTACAGGCCGAGCGCTTCCAGATTGACTTCCAATCGTAGAACCGATCCCAGACCCGCTGGGTGCGCTGGCGGATCTCCTCCGAGCTCATCGAGGGATGAGGCGTAAACATCTTCGGACGGATCGCCGTCGGAATGAGCCAATAGCGCGTGATCGGAGTGCCTTCCACCAGCGTCGGGCTGAGTGCCTGCTCTTTCTCCCAGCGGGCAAAGTCGACCGTACCCGGAAACGGCGTCATCATCACGAACTGCGCAAAGGTGACGCCGGCTTTCAGCGCCATTGCCACCGTCGCATCGAAGGTCGCCGGCTTATCGGTCGGCAGACCAAAGATGAACGACCCAAGCACATGCACGCCGTGCTGCTTGAACGTTTGCAGCTGCTTCGCCAGCGCGTCGCCGGAGTAGTTGAAGTCCTTGAA
>CAXSDM010000079.1:2042-8693 GCA_964235575.1 uncultured Acidobacteriaceae bacterium
GAGCAATGCTTTGGGCAGCCGCGGATCGTCTGCACCGAAGCCCACATATATTTGTCGCGCGGCATCAGATCCCAGCGCGCGGGCAGAAATTGCCGTCCCTCGATCCGGCCGCCCTCATAGACCTTGCCCAGCCTCCCGGCAAGACAGTCCCGCACGGCATTTCCCCAGGCGATATCCCCGTCACCCTTGACCACGGCGTGTGCCTCGCCCAGCTCGAAGACCTCCTCCGGGAACAGCGTGGCATGGATGCCGCCATAAACGACCCACGCACCGCGTGACCGCGCCATCCGGCCCACCGCGTAGCCGCGCAGCGCATTGCCCGTATGCACGCTGATTCCGACGATGTCGCCCGCCGCAATCGTCTCCGGATCGATCTGCTCGAGCGACTCATCGATCAGAACCGGATCGCCTGCCTCCGCCGGAGTCGCCGCCGCGAGCACAAACAGCCAACGCGGCGTAATGACCGCCGTGCCAAACGAGTTATCGCTGGGGTTAACAAGCCGCACCTGCATGTGAATCTCCCTCGGTGTACGAGTCCGGTAGATTCACCGCGATGTTGGCAACTCAGGTCGTTCCAGCGCTGCAGCCCGTAATGTGTTTTATCCTACACAAGCACAATGAGAGGGCGCTCGCGTGAGCATCCTTGGAGTAATGTTTGCTGTCGCCTGAAGGCGAAGTTCTCGCTTTTCAGCCGCATGGGAATGCCTCTTGCGCTCCTTTTAAAGGCTCCAGCAAAGGGAAAAGACCGCCCGGCAACAGGGCGGCCTCTTCGTTTGGGAGAATAGTCCGGACGGAGGCAAAGCCATCTGAACTTTCTGGCGAAATACTATGAGCGCCAAAATGCAGTGTCAAGATGAAAAGGTAATGCTTGCAACTTGCTTCCCTGCAATGACTTAGCGAGCGGCTTTCTGACCCGGAACTCTCTCCCCGACACACTGCGCCAGCGCTCGAAGAGTTTCGGCGGACGAAGGGCCTGTGGAGAACAGGACTTTGGTCCTCAACTTGCACCGTTGGTTGTGCAGCACCGATCTAGTCCGGTCTAACGCCTACCTGCCTTGCGTACCTTGGTCCGAGCCAGGCGGCGAGAGCAGCGGCGACGACCGTCCGCGCAGGTTGATCGTCAGGAACTCCGGCTCGCTGGCCGCGGGCTTTCCCATCAGAACGCGAACGCCGGCCCGCGCTCCGCCCAGAAACAAGCCCAGCAGCAGCGCCGCCAGGATCAGAACGCCGCACAGCACGGCGATGTTCTGGAGCAGGCTGGCCGTCTTCTTTACCTCCGTATGGAACTCAAGCGGCTTCTTAGAGTCGAAGGTTACCTCCTCGTTCAGGCGCAATCCGCCTACCAGAGCCTCTGCCTGATCGGACGAAAACGCGCCCGAGGCGATGCCAAGCATCGGCCCGATGCGCCGCATCTTTACTGTCGCCCCGAACGTTGCCGGCCCCCGGTCGTTGATCAGCTTCTCGATCGCCCGCCCGCGCTCTCCTGCGATTTGAGGCGTCGGATACAGCAGCAGCGTCAGCTTGCCCCGGCCGCCCTTGCCGGCGATCTCCGTCGTAGCGACTTCGAGGCTTTTGTCCCAGCCTAGATCGGCAGCCGGCAGTACTCCGCCCGTGGCCGCATAGCCCGTCGGGCCGAGCGCGTACTGCAGCGAGTCCGTCCGCACCCCGGAGGCCGTCATGTACGTGGGAAGCAGCGGTGGCAGGCTGCGGCGCCCCCCGACCTTCGGCAGCACCGCCAGCCACTGATCCACCTCTTGCTTGGTCAAGGGCCCGTTGATTGCTAGAACGCTGGTTCCCGCCCAGATCAGGGTGTTCTTCCCGCCGGCGGACGCGACCGCGCGCCCTGCCTTATAGTCCATCTCGGGCTCGCGAAGCTCAGTTAACTGACTCCGAAAGTACGTGAAGGCACTGAAGGCTCCGGTCGCATCGCTGAACTGCAGCGCACCGACCAGCCGCGCAGGTCCGTCGCCCGTGTAGCTTCCTATCGCAAAGCGCGCCAGCCCGTCTTCCTTAAGCAGTTGCCTGCACTCCGGACCGCCCTGCCCGGCACCGGCAGGCTTCAGAACCAGACCGCACCCCGCGCCGAAACGCTCCTCCGTCAGGTCACCGGCCGAACCCGTGGCCGAGTCCCCCAGTGCGAGCTTACCCACCTGCCGCGGCAACAACGGCGCGGGCGGCTCCACGATCGTGGTCGAAGCCGGCGGAACGCCCTGTCCGCACACACCGGCCGAGCCTGCGCACAAGGCCAGCCAGAGCACCAGACCGTGTCTGAAACGAAGATCCATCAGGTTGAGACTACCATCGGCCTCGCCTGGTGAGCGCACCTCTCGCTCCGCCGCGCACAGCCCTTTGCGCGCAATCGAATTACTGCAGCGACGCCCGCTTGACCGCCGCCGGCCGGGTCCCCGCCAACCCGCTCTCATACCTGGCCACGCCGCGGTACAGGCTTTCCGCCACCCGCTCCCGGTACTCCGGCTGCCGCAGCTGATCGGCGTCCTGCGGGTTGGTGACAAAGGAAATCTCGGCCAGGATGGACGGCATGTTCGCCCCGATCAGCACCACGAACGGCGCCTTCTTCACCCCGCGATCCTTCAGCCCGGCGTTGCCCTTCAGCAGCCCCGCATAAAGCGAATCCTCTACATCCGCCGCGAACTCCCGCGACTCGGCAATCTTGTCCTTGAGTGTGATCTTTTTCACCAGGTCGCTCAGTTGGTGGATCGACTGGCCGGACACCGCGTTCTCGCGCGCCGCTACGTCCAGCGCCATCGGGTCCGACGTAAAGTTCAGGTAGTAGGTTTCCACGCCGCGCGCCGCCGGATCGGCCGAGCTGTTGGCATGGATCGACAGGAAGAGATCCGCTTGCGCTTTATTTGCGATAGCCGTGCGCGTCTCGAGCGGAATGAAGGTGTCGTCCGACCGCGTGTAGATAATCTCCGCGCCCAGCCGCTCGTGCAGCAGCTTGCCCAGGCGCAGCGCCACGTCGAGCACCACGTCCTTCTCCTGAATCCCGCCCGCGCCGATCGTGCCCGAGTCATGTCCGCCATGCCCGGCATCGATTACGATCCGCCCAATCTTCAGGCCCAGCGCGCGGATCAGCGACGTCTCGCCGTCGGCCGTCTTGTCCGCGGCCCGCACCGGCGCAGCGTCCGCGGCAGCCGCCGTGGCCTTGGTCTTGCGCGCGCCCGCACCCAGGCTCACCTCCCGCACCGCGATCGGCTTTGACGTCGGCGCACCCGTCCCGTCCACCTTGCCCGGCGACTCGCTCACCGCGGCTACCTCGGTCGCCGTCTGCGGCTTCGCTACCGCGACCGCATTCGGCACCGGCTTCGCTGCCGTTGGCTTCTGCACCACGCTTACCCGCGGCGCTGGAGCAGACGTGCGGACAGGCGTCGGCAACTCGGCCGTAGCCGTCGGCCGCACCGCCTCGCCGCCGTCAGTAAGAGCCATCGCCGGCAGACCTGAGCTGTTTGCCGCCGCGCTCGCCCGCTTCACCGCCGCTGTCGCGACCGGAATCTCGGACGCCGGCTCAGTCTTCGCTGCCACCTGTCCCTGCGCCGCCGGCTTTCGCCCATGAATGTCGATGATCAGCCGGTACGGATTTGGCAGCAGGAACGCGCTGTACTCGCTCACATCGCTCACATCCAGCACCACACGCGTCACATCGCCGCCCGCCTGCGCCGCGCGAATCCGCTTCAGAAAGCCGTCATCGGTCACATCGAACGTCTTGCCCACCAGCGCCGCGTCCAGCTTCGCCCCATGCAGATCAAAGAATAGCCGATCCGGATCGGGCACCCGTGCCGCCTCGAACGTCACCTCGTCCCCCAGGTCGATCGCCACCCGCGTATACGTCGAAGTCGACCAATGCCGAATCCCCGTCACCTGCGCCAACGGCCCCCGCCGCACCGGCGCAACGGTGTCCACAGGCTGCGCTGTCCTGACCACAGGCACAGGACGCACGGGTGCCCCATTCATCCCGGCCTCACCGGGATGAGTGGGTTGTACAACCGCCGGGGCCGGCTTATTCAAGCCAGCCAACTCCGACCGCGCCTGCCGCGCCGCCTCGCTCCGCGGAGCCTCGCGCAGCAACTGACTCCACTTCGCCCGCGCGATCGCTATACCGCCGAGGTCACCGGCTTCAATCCGACCCTCGGCCAGCAGCGCCGGCGTTCCGAGCGGGCTCGCCGGGTACTGCGTGCGCAAAAACTCATACTGCCCGACCGCGGCGTGCAGGCTCCCGGCGTCCTCAAGATCCCGCCCCTGCTCGGCCAGCAGCTCCGCCACGGAGTAGACCGCCTCCGCCGCATGTGCATCCCGCGGATTGTCATGGTAGATCGCCCGAAACAGGTCGAGCACCCGCAGGTACGCCGCCCGCGTTCGCAGTCCCTGCGCTTCCACCTCGAGCGCCGCCCGAGCTCGCTGCGCCTGCTCCCACGGCGTCAGGGCAACCGCATGCTTCATCGTGCGCGAGCTGGGCGGAGCCGCTGCAAACGCGGTCATCCCGCACAGCAAGGCCGCGACCCACACGCCCCTCCGAGCTCGACCCAGAAACTCCATCGCATCCTAAGTTTAAGGTTCCGCGCAGGCTCACGCAGAGCGAAAAGGCATCAGGTACACGGAGCGGTACTCCCACACCCAGGGAACGGCGGGTACCCATCCCGGCGCAAACGCTACTTGAGGCGCGGCACTCCCTTGCCCCAGGTGGCGGGCGGTGCCAGTTCAGGACGGATCGGAGGCGTGGTCATGTCGCGTTTGTTGCTGGTGAAGATGGTGTCGACTACGTTAAACCCGGCACGGCCAGCCGCTGCACCAGCACGCCGCCCGCAGAGCCGATCATTATTCAGTCCTTCCGTTACCGCGAGCTGCTACCCGCGTGTGACGCAAGAGCCAGCCTGCTCGATCCCAATTCGAATAACTTTCCACTTCGACGGCAACGCTAGAAGTGCCGAGTGGAGGCCAAGAACCGGAGCCCCGGTTTTCACTCGAACAGGAGCCATGCGTCCGCGGTCCAGGTGATCTCACCTGTACGATTCAGGTCCATGCGAGTTGCTTGCTTTTCGAGACCCACTGCCGCGGCTCGTGCTCTGTCCATATTTCAAACGAACTAGTCCGTTGTTCCACCTGATAGCGCTGCACGGTCTGCGGCGGCATATCCCAGACTTTGTCCTGTTCCATCGATCTCAGCAGCTTAATATACTCTGCGTGAGCCCAGGCGAGTGGCATGCCCGACCCGCCGGGCGACCAGCTATCGAGCTGGTGTTCGGGATGTCGGCAGCGCTCCACACACCCACGGTGAGGCTTGCAGTTGCTCCGGTACACTGGTGACAGGGACAATTTTTGCATGGCAACTCACTCCAGTTCTGTCCCAGTTATCGCAGACTCGCCGGGTAAGCAAGCACCTCGTGGTGCCCCGTTGCCGTTGCTGGGCCTCGCCTGCGCGGTCGGTGTGTCTTCGATCTACTACAATCAGCCGCTGCTCAGCGAAATGGGCCGGACCTTCTCCACGACGCCCGAGCGCATCGGCTTTGTGGCCGTCGCAACCCAGATCGGCTATGCCTGCGGCATCCTCTTTTTCGTGCCGCTCGGCGACGTGATGGAGCGGCGCGCGCTGATGATGCGCATGTTCGGTGCCGTTTCCCTGGCGCTGCTGCTGCTTGCGCTTGCGCCGACGCTGCCGCTGATGATCCTCGCCAGTATGCTGGTCGGCCTGCTCGCCTCGGTGACCCATGTCGTGGTGCCGATCGCGCCGGATCTGGTCGACGACACGCAGCGTGGACGCGCCATCGGCATCGTCATGACGGGCTTGTTGCTGGGCATCCTGCTGGCTCGAACCTTTGCCGGCTGGGTGAGCAACATCCACGGCTGGCGCTGGGTGTATGTCGTCGCGGCGGTTCTCAACGCGATTTTTGTTCCGTTGCTGTGGCGCACGATGCCCCGGCTTCCGCCCAAGCACTCGCTCAGCTATCGCGAGGTGATGCGAAGCCTATGGACGCTGGCGGTCACTGAGCGCTTGTTGCTGGAATCCTCGGTCATCGCCGCTCTGGTCGTCGCCTCCTTCAGCTGCTTCTGGACCACGCTGGCGTTTCTGCTGGAGTCGTACTACGGCCTGGGGCCAGGCGTGGCGGGCAGCTTCGGCATCGTGGGCGCTGCGGGCGCATTGGTCGCCTCGGTCGCGGGCCGCCTCGCCGACCGGCGCGGCTCGCGCCTTGTGATCACGCTCGGCTTGAGCACGCTGATCTTCTCGTATCTGCTGCTGTGGGGCGCGGTCGCCATGCATGCCTCGACGCTGCTGCATGTCTCCGCTCTGGTGCTTGGCGTGGTGCTGCTGGATGTGGGCGCACAGATGACCCAGATCGCGAATCAGACCCGCATCTTCGGCATCGACGCCTCCGCCCGCAGCCGGCTCAATACGGTCTACATGTTCATTTACTTCGCCGGAGCTGCCTTCGGTTCCTGGCTCTCGACCCACGCCTGGGCGCGTTTCGGCTGGAATGGCGTCTGCGCACTCGCGCTCGGCTTCATGGCTTTGGCGGTCCTGCGTCATGCAACGGGGATCAAGAAGCAAGCCAGCAACGTGCCGCATGGTAAGCCGGCGGACGTGCTGCTCGAGGCGTAACAGGCGGCCGAGCGGGACATGGTAGGCGAGGCATCTAC
>CAXSDM010000079.1:8793-10321 GCA_964235575.1 uncultured Acidobacteriaceae bacterium
CAGTCCATGGCCCTTCTCGACCCGACCAATCGGCCAACCCAGTTACTGCGTAACATCTTCCGTAACCTGCCGCAGAAGAGTGAAGATTTTACTTGCTCCTCTCCGTTGCGCTGCATAGAGTACGTCTTAGGTTGTAGGACACATACAACCACTAGGACAAACCCTTAGGAGTTTCCATGCTGAACTGCTTTACTCGCTCCTTTCTTGCCTTCTCAGCACTCGCGCTTGCCACCTCCGCTGCATTCGCTGCGCCGATCACGCTCGGAACGACCACCACGGACGCCTACACCAGCGGCACCTACGTTACGAACTCCTTCATCGGCGGTACCACTCAGGCCACCTCTGCCGGCGGCGACCCCAATCCCTTTGTCGTCAAGTACACCGAGACCATTTACCGCGGTGGTGCCGGCGCTATGTGCCCGACCTGCCTTGACTTCGTTTTTAACTTCTCAAACGTCGCGACTGCGGGCAATGATCCTATCCTCGAGTTCACCATCGCCAGCTTCATCGATCCTATTGCCGCAGACTACATTGCAGGAACAGGCACGGTGGCTCCTACCCAGGCACTCATGACCGTCAATGGCGTACTCAACTTCGGCTATGACGGAAATAGCGGAGTACTCCCGGGCGAAAGCTCCGACACCCTCGTCGTCTACACCGACCAGACCACCTTTGAGCTCGGTGGGTTGACCTTTCAGGATGGAGCCACAGCCAACGATCCTGGCTTCGTTCCCGCACCCAACGCCGCCGTCACCCCGGAACCCAGTTCACTGATGCTGCTCGGCACCGGCCTCGTCAGCGTCGCCGGTGCCTTCCGCCGTAAGTTGCGCGTATAACTTACACCTCGCTTCAAGCAGACGGGAAGCCCCGTAGGGGCTCCCGTGTCCACGAGAGTAGAGGCTAGCCTAGCCTAGCTTACCTAGCCCACAAAGAAAGGTGATCCCATGAAGCAACCAGGTTTATCGAACCGCGAACTCGTAGCAGCATACAAGCTTAAAGCCGCCAGACTCATGCATGTGGCGAAGCGCCTTGAACTGAGGGCCAGCTTGATGGAATTAGCCGAGAATGCACATGAACTGAACGCCAGACTCAGCACACTTTGCCCGAAATATATACAGAATAGTTTTGAAGAGCAACTGCAGCAGAATGGGCAAGATCGAGAGTTTCTAGCACAGATGTGCATTACTACCTCTCCGACCATCCTGCCAGACAGGAGTGAGCTTTATCCTCGAATAGAAGGAGTGCAGACTGCGCTGAAATCCCCAGACTGCTAAGCTTCGTCCGGACCGCTCTGTGGGGTTCTGTACGGTGCACCAGCTAACACGCCAAAGAACTTCTTGTTAGATCCTGACACGCAGCTGTTCAATCACAGGGCAATAGATAAGCTGTCGGAGCAACCTTGTGTCCTATGACGCACCAGTTACCTTCGCGAGTAATTTAAGCGCAACTTTCGATCCGGGCAGGTGCTGGAGATCGGCTTTTGGCGGTATGCGCAAGGGTGGCATAAGGCTTGGTTGCTACAGGCTCT
>CAXSDM010000079.1:10421-12899 GCA_964235575.1 uncultured Acidobacteriaceae bacterium
GAATAGGTACTCCTGAGGATTCTTCACTATTATCAGGAGAGTCGGCCCGAACCGCGGCCTGAATTGAGAGAATTGTGACCAGCAAGAAAGCTTCGCTTGAAGCCGCTCCGAATCAGGCACAATCACGCCGGCATCGCGGAAAGACAGTCCGCCGTAGTCTCGTCGAAGCAAGAGAAGCGCAGGACGCGGCACTACTTGCCCGCGAGCTACGTACTTCGCAAACTCAACAGGAACTTGCCGTTCTTGTTGTCGTTGAGTTTACCGGAGAACTTCGGAAGCGCAACAAGCTCACTGCAGCCGCTCGACTTGCCCGCACGGCGGCCGCCGTCGTGGCTGGGGAAGAAGACTGTCAAGACCAGGCACCCTCTTCCCTCGACTTCACTGCCAGCCGCGCTGAATTCAAGGAACTGGCACGATCAGCCGGCGCCACCATCGCCGCCACGCTTGTACAACGCCGCCAGAAGCCCGATCCCTCGAGCCTTGTCGGCGAGGGAAAACTAGACGAGATCGTGGGTGCTGTAGCAAGCAGCAACGCATCGCTCGTCCTCTTCGACCACGACCTCACTCCATCGCAGCTCCGCAACATCGAATCCCGGCTACCGTGCCACGTCATCGATCGTTCGCAGCTCATTCTCGACATCTTTGCGCGCCATGCCAAGACCCGCGAAGGCCAGCTTCAGGTAGAACTCGCACAGCTCGAGTACCAGTTGCCCCGCCTGGCAGGACGCGGCCGTGCCATGTCGCAGCTTGGCGGCGGCATCGGAACCCGCGGCCCCGGTGAAACCCAGCTCGAGACCGATCGTCGCAAGATTAATCTTCGGGTCGACCACATCAAGACCCAGCTCGACGCCGTGCGCCGCATCCGCCATCAACAGAGGCAACGTCGGGAGGCCGTGCCGGTCCCCGTAGTGGCTCTCGTCGGCTACACGAATGCCGGCAAGAGCACCCTCTTCAACGCGCTCACCCAGGCCGGCGTGCTTGAGTCCGCCCGCATGTTCGCGACGCTCGACCCCAAACTCCGGCAACTGCAGCTCCCTTCCCGGCGCAGGATCCTGCTCTCCGACACTGTTGGCTTCATCCGCAACCTTCCGCACACACTCGTAACGAGCTTCCGCGCAACGCTTGAAGAGGTCGAGCGCGCAGAGATTCTTCTCCACATTCAGGATGCCGTCAGCCCGATCCGCGAGGAGCAGAAAAGTCAAGTTGAAACGGTTCTGGCGGAGCTTGGAGTGTTAGCGAAACCCGTGATCCAGGTGTTAAACAAGGTCGATCTAATCGCGTCTCAGGAACTCGCCCACCTCTCGAGTGACCGTAACGCTATCCCCGTCTCGTCGCTTCAGGGAACGGGCTTGGAAAAACTTCTGCTTGCCATCGACGACGCACTCGTGGCTGATCCGATTGTCGAATTTCGCTTCAGGCTTCCGCAATCTGAAGGCGCTATCCTCGCCGCACTTGAAGCGGGGGCGACGATCGAAGCAAAGCGCTTCGAAGGAAACCTGGTCTTTCTCCTCGTCCGAGGGCCAGCATCCCTGCTTTGTCGCTATCGGCGCTTCCGTGACAAACAAAGTCTTGTCGAAGATCCTAGGAGCGAAGCAGGCGTAAATCCTGAGATCCTGAGTTTTGGCGGTCGTAGGATCAGTCGAGGTGAAGCCAAAAGTGCCCTTTCACATGCTCCTTTAGGACTGCCTGAACGAGCTTGAGCGGTTTGCCGCGGAGCTGATTCAGCTTTGCCTTCCTAAGGCGATGGCGTCCGGACCAACGAACCGGCGCGCCTTCAGCCAGCTTTCGCCGCGAGACTCGCGTAGTGTTGCGGAGCCCTGGCCTGTCCTACGGAATCTCGGTACACGCGCAAAATCGAATACATCCTCGACCGAAAGACTTTGCATAGCCAGTGGTTCTTATAGTGGTTCAGACACCGTATCAGTGGAATGAGGTCCGAGAGCGGTTCTCCTCTAGCTCCCTCGAGAAAATGGTTCACATTCGTTCGTTGCGTTTCACTTCGTCCTCGGGTGCCGCACGCATCAAGCTCACCAGATAATCCTGGATGCGGACTTACGTTCAGCGCTCGGATCAACACCTTTGGCCAGAAGTCGGCAACATGGAGCTTCTCTCGGGCTTCCTTCAGGAACCTATCTGGATACGTTCCAAGCGATAGCCGCTTCCTTGCACCCGAAGCGGTACTTTAAATACCACTGCTTGCTTATCAGCACTGATCTCCAAATGGAGACCTCGTTCATCGAACATCAGGACTGACTTCTCTCCGGCTCTCGCATTGCGCACTGCCACACCGTTGAGAGGCCATTGGGGACAACTCCTTTGACCAGAATGGCGAAGCCCTGGTTACCCCCGGATGTCAACGAATGACGTGAGACGCCAAGGAACACTAAACGGCTTCAAGTCTCTGCTATTTAGGACTTCCAGAACTAGCGCGATGGCACCGAGTCCGTGTGGTAGGCGAGGCAGGGATCGAACCTGCAA
>CAXSDM010000080.1:0-12701 GCA_964235575.1 uncultured Acidobacteriaceae bacterium
GGCGAGTTGAAGGCGGCGGATATCTCGACCGAGGAGTATCCGGGGTTTCCGACCGACATGCAGGCGCAGTATATGGCGCTGGCCACGCAGACCGCGGGCACGACCAACGTGACCGAGAATATCTTCGAGAACCGCTTTATGCATGTGCAGGAGCTGAACCGGATGGGGGCGAACATCACGGTGCAGGGGCGTACGGCGACCATCCGGGGGGGCACGCCGCTGCAGTCGGCGGCGGTGATGTGCTCGGACCTGCGGGCTTCGGCGTCGCTGGTATTGGCGGCGCTGGTGGCGGAAGGTGAGACGATCCTTGACCGCGTGTACCACGTCGATCGCGGCTACGAGCGGATCGAGGAGAAGCTGCGCGGAGTGGGCGCGCAGATTCGGCGGATGGGGGATGTGTTCGGGAAGAAGTAGCCCCTCCCCCTCCCCCTAAAGTACCTAAAGTCTTCAAACGACTGCACTTGAGTCTGGACTTCGGTCCAGACCTAAGTGCAAACGATACGGGAGTGACAGGTTACGCCCTGGTGCTCCCGCCGCAATCAATCTAGTTCTATTCTACCTGGACGCAGAGGGTAGGTATGCCAAGTTTCTTCGCAGCTAACTGAGGCAGGGAAAAGGGTTAGAAGATTTTTGCGCAAGATGGGGCTTGACAGTATCCGCGGAACGATCAGCGGAGAGGTTTGCTGTAGACGTATGCGTTGAGGCCCTCTCCGTAGAAGTCCGGCAGGTGCGAGACGCGATGGAAGCCGAGCCGCTCGTAGAAGCGGATCGCTCCAAGATTGGCGGTGAAGACGTGGAGGCGCAGGGCGTTCGCGTTCGCGGCCGCGATGCGGACTTCGGCTTCGCGCATCAAGGCGGCGGCGATGCCCTGGCGGCGGTGGTCCGGGTGGACGTCGAGGGTGGTGACGTAGGCGAGGGGAAAGCTAGTCCGGTGCAGAAGATGGACGAGCACGAAGCCGAGGAGGTCTGGGCCGGAATTTGGGCCGTCCGGCTGGCCGGTCGAAGCGAGCAGGACGATGGCGCCGGGCTCGGAGGCGAAGCGGCGCATGGTGGGCCGGTCGAAGCGGAAGGGCTCGGCAAAGCAGAGCTGGTCGAGCCGGTGCATGGCTTCGAGATCGTTGGGTTGGGCGTCGCGAAGGTGGAAGGAGGGGGGTTGGGGCATGTGGGCGGTAAGGGATGTCGAGCTTAGCTCGACATCCCAACCTTTTCAATGAGACTGGAAAAGATGGGACCCGCACCAGATTGCCCGAAGACACTTAGACGGCGACGGTGAAGGTGTCTTCGGATTGGCTGCGGGTGACGGCGCGGTAGAGGGTGTCGCGCTCGAAGGGGATGCGGCCGGCCTCGGTGATGAGGCGGACGAGGTCGGCACGGCGCATGCCTTGCGGGGTGGTGGCTCCGGCGTCGTGGTAGATCTTTTCTTCGATGACGGTGCCGTCGATGTCGTCGGCGCCGAAGCGGAGGGCGATCTGGGCCATGCGGGGGGAGACCATCTGCCAGTAGCTCTTGATGTGGGCGAAGTTGTCGAGCAGGAGACGGCTGACCGCAATCTGGCGGATGTCGAGCATGCCGGAGGTCTTGGGGATGTGGGCGAGCGCGGTGTTGTCGGGGTGGAAGGAGAGGGGGATGAAGGTCTGGAAGCCTCCGGTGTCGTCCTGGACGGCACGAAGGCGGAGCAGGTGATCGACGCGGTCTTCGTCGTTTTCGACGTGGCCGTAGAGCATGGTGGCGTTGGACCGGAAGCCCATCTGATGGGCGAGGCGCGCGGTGTCGAGCCACTCGGAGCCGTCGATCTTGTGGTCGCAGATGATGTGGCGGACGCGGTCAGCGAAGATTTCGGCGCCGCCGCCGGGCATGGAGTCGACACCGGCCTCTTTCATCTGCGTGAGGAGGTCGGGTACGGAGAGCTTGCCGCGCTTGGCGAGGAAGTTGACCTCGACCATAGTAAAGGCTTTGACGTGGACCTTGGGGTAGCGAAGCTTGAGGCCGCGGACGAGGTCGAGGAAGTAGGAGACGGGGAGGTCGGGGTGAAGGCCGCCGACGATGTGGAACTCGGTGACGGCTTCGGTGAGGCCGGTGCCGGCGGTCTCCCAGGCCTCTTCAAGGGCCATGGTGTAGGTGCCAGCTTCACCCTTTTTGCGGCCGAAGGCGCAGAGGCGGCAGGAGGCCATGCAGACGTTGGTGGGATTAATGTGGCGATTGACGTTGAAGTAAGCGAGGTCGCCGTGGAGTCGCTCGCGGACGAGATTAGCGAGCCAGCCGACGGCGAGGATATCTCCGGATCGGTAGAGGGTGACGCCGTCGGTGAAGTCAAGGCGCTGGCCAGCCTGGACCTTTTCCGCTAGAGGCAAGAGGGCGGGGTCGTCGGTCTGGAAGCCATGACGGGGTCGGAAGGTCGGCGCGCTCATGGCTTTATTTTAGTCCCGCGCAGCAGGCAGGCGGCGGAGCGGGTCAGGGCTGTTGTGGTGAGGTGGAAGGAAGACCGGCGGCCTGGGCGGCCAGAGGCGACGGAACCATGCGCGGCTGAGAGACCAGGCCGTCGAAGAAGGTGACGGCGACGAGGTGATCGTTGAGCGGGCGGGCGAAGCGCAGATTCCAACCGGAGTCAGCGTAGGTGATGGTCTTTTGAGGGAGCTGCACGGTGAAGATCATGCTGTTTGCGCCGCCGAGCGTGACGGTCATGCGGCTGGTGGACTCGTCGTAGAAGAGGTTATTGACACGTTGGACGAAGAGGTTTTTGATGGTGGTCCAGTTCGAGCCGGCGTCTGAGGAGACGAAGCAGCCCTGGGGTCCTCCGACCCAGACGGTGCCAGAGGGATCGACCGCTACAGCATCGATCTGGGTAAGTTTGGGCGGGACCTGGACGGGCGACCAGGTTTTGCCGGAGTCGGCGGAAAACTGGACCGAGTTCATGGTGCCGGCGACCACGTTCTGTCCAGCGGTGCCGAGCAGGCGCCAATTGATGCTGTCGGCGGGACCGGCAGAGGTCCAGGTGACGCCCTGGTCGGTACTGGCGAGCAAGCCGGCGGAAGTGGCGGCGAGCAGGGTGCGTTCGGCGGTGACGATGGCGTAGACGCCGCCATCGAAGCCGCGTGGTGCAGGAGCGGCCGGTGCGGCGGGCGGGAGCGCGGCAGCTACGACCTGCGGAGGGGTTGGGGCAGTGCGAGGCGCGGCGGCGAGTTTTGTGGATGCCTTCGGTGTGGGCGCGGGCTTCCCGTGAGCGCCCGCGGGAAGGCGGGAGGGAGTGGATTTGTGCGGTACAGAGGAGGACTTATGTGCGGCGGCGCTGCTGCGCGTTTGGGTGCCGGTGCGCTGGGTGTAGCGATTCGGGGCAACGGCTACGGGCGGACGGACGGGCAGAACGGGGCCGTGGGGAGTAGAAGCAACAACACGCGGGGCCGTTGCGGGTGGTGTGCTGGGGGCGTCTTCAACGCGCGTCCAGCTTTGGCTGGAAGTGTCGAGGCGGAAGAGGCCGTGGGCGGTTCCGGCGATGAGGGTGCCATCCGGGGCCTGGCCGAGCGAGAAGACGTCGCGCCCATCGAGGCCGGCGCTGCGCTGAGTCCAGTTGAAGCCGCCGTTGTCGCTTTGAAAGACGCCGCCCCAGTTCCGGTCGTTGACGACGCCGACGAAGATGGTTCCGGGGTGGAGTTCGTCGCGTTTGAGCGCGGTGATCTGGCGGGCGGAGAAGCCGGCGTTGGCGGAGTGGAAGGTGTCTCCGCCGTCGTCCGAGGCGACGACGCCGCCTTTATCGGTGGCGAGCAGCACGCGGTGAGTAGCGGGATCGATGGCGACGCTGTTGACCGTGATCTCGGGTCCGGTGGTGCGCTTCCAGGTCTTGCCGGCGTCGACGGTGCGATAGAGGCCTTCGGTGGTGCCGGCGAAGACGATGTTTGGATTCTGCGGATCTTCCAGTAGGACGCGGGTGCGGCGGGCCGTTGAGGGGATTCCCTGGACTTTATGGAAGAGCAGGCCGGCGTCCTCACTCTTATAGATACCGGAGCAGGCGCTGGCGTAGACGGTTTTGGGGGAGTCGGGATCGACGATGATGGAGAAGACGTCCGAATCGTCGATGATTCCCTGCTTGATGTTGTTCCAGTGTTCGCCGCCGTCGGTGGTCTTCCAGGGCAGGTGCCAGGTGCCGGTGTAGATGATGTTTGGGTCTTTGGGGTCGATGGCGACGGACGCGATCTCGTGGATTTCTTTGCTGTCGGGCGGGCTGATCTGGGCCCAGTGGCTGCCACCATCGTGAGAGCGGAAGACGCCCTGGAGGCTGCCGGCGACGACGATTCTTGGGTCGACCGAGGAGATGGCGAGGGCGCGCACGGATTGCCCGCGCATTTCGTCCTGGCTGGTCCAGTGGAGGCCGGCGTCGTTGCTGATGAAGATGCCGCCATCGGGGTGGCTGAGGACCCAGGCGCCGACGATGAGGTGGCGCGGGTTGGTGGGATCAACGACGATCGAGTCGAGGACGAGGTCGTCTCGCTGGCCGACCTGGGCGAGGCGCTGCCAGCTCTCACCGGCGGTGTGCGACTCGTAGATCCAGCCGTCGACCGCGCCGAGGAAGAGGTGGCGAGGGTCGCGCGGATCGGGCGCGAGGCGACGAGCGTCCCCACCGTCAGGTCCGAGGGCGAGCCAAGGGGCGGCATGGAGGGACGCGGAGAGAAGCGCTAGGCCGGCGACGGCGCAAAGGTATCTAAGTGGTTTCAACCTGCCTGACATTCGGTTTCCGTGATCCACAACTTTAGACGCAGGATACGGGACCGGGGACGGCTAGGGAATACCACATTTGGGTTTTGGGTTGTAGCTTCGGGTGGATTGAGGAAGAGCGGAGGCAATCCCTACATCTCGGCCCACTGGCGGAGCAGGTTGTGGTAGACGGCGGTGAGTTGGAGGCTGCTGGGGTGGTTGGGCGTGTCGAGCGCGAGGCGCTGGATGGCGGTGTCGAGGTCGAAGAGGATGGTGCGCTGGGCTTCGTCGCGGATCATGGATTGCAGCCAGAAGAAGCTGGAGACGCGGGCTCCGCGGGTGACGGGGCGGACGGCGTGGAGGCTGGTCGCCGGGTAGAGGACCAGCGAACCGGCGGGGAGCTTTATGGAGTGCAGGCCGTAGGTCGCTGGCGGCTGGATTTGGATGTCGAGCTCGCCGCCGTCGTAGTCTTCGGGCTCGGTGAGGAAGAGGGTGCAGGAGAGATCGGTGCGGATGCGCTGGCCGGTGGAGCTGAACTGGCGGATGGCGGTGTCAACGTGGGCGCCGAAGGTCTGGCCGCCGGCGTAGCTGTTGAACATGGGCGGGAAGACGCGGAGAGGTAAGGCCGCGGACATGAAAAGCGGGGCGCGGGCGAGGGCGGCGAGGATGAGGTCGCCGAGCTCGCGGGCGACGGGGGAGTTCTCGGGAATCTGGGCGTTGCGCTTGACCTGCTGGGCCTGGTAGCCGGCGGTGACTTTGCCGTCGACCCAGTCCGCGGAGGCGAGACGGGTGCGGCAGTGGGCGACTTCTTCGGGGGTGAGGAGGTTAGGGATGGTGGTTAGCATTTTTTTGAGGGTGATTAGTGGTTAGTGGTTAGTGAGAAGGGGTAAGGGGTGGGGAGCAAAAGGGGTGGTGGTGCTGATCACTCGGCACTCACCACTTACGACTGATCTAGAACTTGTAGTTGAGGGCGATGAGGGCGTTCAGGCCTTCGCCGGGAATGAGGTGCGAGGGGTGGGGCAGGTCGATGAAGAAGCGGTTGAGGAGGTTGTTTACGTTGACCTGGAGGGCTAGTTTTTCCGTGATGGGGCGGCTGGCCATGACGTTGAAGATCCAGTAGCCAGGGACCTGCTTCATGCCGGTGGAGAGGACGGTATAGCTGGTCACGCCGTTGACGACGTTGGGGCCGGAGAAGGTGAGCGGCACGTACGGCGTGGTCGAGCTGGCGGTGCGGCTGGCGACGTAGTTGCCCCCGAGGCCGGCCTTGAGCTGGAAGGGGAGGCTGTGGGTGAGGAAGGTGTTGAAGGTCTGCCGGGGGACGTTGGCGAGCTGATAGCCGACGGAGGTGGGGAAGAGCCTGGAGTAGAGGACGGCGCTGTCGAGGTAGGCGTAGCCGGCGACGAGGTCCATGCCCTCCGGGAGGCGCCCGACGACGGAGAACTGGAGGCCGCGGACGCGCTGGTTGCCGGCGAGGACGATGTTGTTGGAGTTGGTGGGGTCGGTCTCGCGGGCGTTGTCCTTTTCGGTGCGGAAGAGGGCGGCCTCGGTCATGAGGCGGTCGCGGAGGAAGGACCACTTGGCGCCGACTTCGTAGGTCTCGTTTTCTTCGGGAGGGAGGATGGAGCTGGAGACGGAGAGCGAGAGGGACTCGGCGGAGGGGTTGAAGCTGGTGCCGTAGTCGAAATAGACGCTGCCGTGGACGCTGGGTTTGTAGACGAAGGCGGCGCGGTAGGAGGGCTGCTGGACGACCTGCTCGAGGGGCGGGATGGCGGCAGTGGCGGTGGCTCCGGCGGGGGCGGAGGGCTGGTAGAGGTTGAAGTGGGTGTCGAAGCGGTCGAAGCGGACGCCTCCGGAGAGCTCGAAGAGGCGGCTGAGGTGGACGGTGTCGACGAAGTAGGCGCCGATGGAGTCAGACTTGGTGTGGGTGATGGAGGCGATGTAGCCGGTGCCGCTGAAGGCCTGCTGCTCGTCGGGGTTGAGCAGCGTGGTGGAGGGGACGGAGTTCAGCTTGTTGATGGTGTAGGCGTACTTGATGGGGTTGGAGATCTCCTGGCCGCCCTCGGCGCCGCCGGTGAGCTCGTGGCGGAGGCCGAAGGTTTTGAAGCGGGCGGTGAGCTCGGTCTGGTCCCAGAGGTCGCCTTCGGTGCTCTTGATCTGGATCTGGTTGCGGTTGACGGCGATGGAGGCGGGGTTGGAGGCGATGGTGTAAGGGCAGGTGGCGCCGGTGACGGAGGAGGTGGGGAGGGCGGAGACTGTGCCGCCGACGGGGACGGCGACGGAGGCGTTGGAACAGATTTGCGGCTCGGTGATCTGGACGTTGCGGGGGTAGTTGGCGGCGCGGGCGATGGTGTGGAGGTTGAGGCCGTGGTCGAACTGGTGCTCGGCGCGGAGGGTGAGGATGTCGTCGGAGGTGCGGAGGAAGTTGGGGTCGGAGCCGTTCTGGGGGGCGAAGCCGAAGTAGCTGTGGCGGTTTACGCCGGGGGCGAGTTGGTTGAAGAGCCAGGGGAGGCCGTAGTCGGGGATGTCGGACTCGGTGAGGTGGACGTAGCTGAGGGTGGCGTGGGTCTGCGAGTCGAGGCCGATGGAGATGGAGGGGGCGACGCCGTAGCGACGGATCTCGGCGATGTCGCGGCCGGCTACGCCGGCTTCGATGCCCATGAGGTTGAGGCGGAGGGCGGTGCCGTTGGCGGTGTGGGGGAGCGGCTGGTTGAGGTCGGCGGTGATGCGGCGGGTGGCGTCGGTGCCTCCCTGGACCTGGACGTCGGCGAGCGGGTGCGAGAGGGGGACTTTGCTTTCCTGGTTGATGACGCCGCCGGTGGAGCCGCGGCCGAACTGGATGCCGGCGGGGCCTTCAAGGACGTCGACCTGCTCGTAGTTGAAGCTGTCGCGGTAGTAGGAGCCGAAGTCGCGGATGCCGTCGAGGAAGATGTCGTTGCGGGCGGTGAAGCCGCGGATGGTGAGATTGTCGCCCTGGGCGCCGGACTCGCCGGCGGCGAGGGAGATGCCGGGGACGTTGCGGAGGGAGTCGCGGAGGGTGGAGACGCCTTCGTCCTGGAGCAGGAACTGGGGGATGACGGAGACAGATTGGGGGGTGTCGAGGAGCGGCGAGGTGAATTTTTGCATGGAGACACTGTCGGGCAGGCCGCTGGTGACGTCGACGGAGTCGGTGTGGTGGAGCGGGGTAGAGGGCGCCGGGGGCGTAGGGACGGTCTGTGCGAGGGCGGGCGCGGCAGCGCAGGCGGCGAGGGTGAGGAGGCGGCGGCTTCTGGCGGACGATGCGGGCGTGGAACGGATGCGCTTCATGGGACTCTCCGGGGCAGACGCAGGGCCGCGCGATCGCGGGGGGAGGGCGCTCGCGAGGGCGGTCTGGGCTGACCGTTGATCTAGGACTGAACTGATCCGAGATCAGAGTACAACAATTGCAGACCGATGTGGTCGCAATTCGGAGTTCCTGAAATTCTTTTGCGGTGTAAGGAAGGGGAAGGGATCGCCCCACCCCCTCCCTAAGTATGTAAAGTCTTCGGAGCAGGTAAGTTAAGTCTGGACTTGAGTCTCGACTGGGTCTCGAGCTGGTTGCGTTCTACGACTCTGGATTGCCTTCGTAGAGCGCCCACTGTTTCATGAGGATCTCTTCGAGGTTGAGGGCGCGGTCGGCCTTCTGGAACTCGGCGGGTGGTGCCAGAGGTCCAAGCTCCGGGTCTTCGGTGATGTCTTCGACGATGTTGCCGGGCTCAGGCGGCGTCTTCAAGGCTGCCTGGCGCGGCAGGTTAAGGCTGGCGATCTGGAGTCCGTAGAGGAGGAGGCCGGCGCGGCGCGGGTCGAGCTGCTCGGAGGCGATGCGGGCAAGGACTTCGCCGATGGTGAGCTGGATGGCGGCGCGGTCCTCGGGCGGGGCGATGTCGAAGCCGGGAGACTCGCGGGGGCGGCGTGGGGCGGGTTTGCGGGAGGTGTGGTGGTAGTAGCAGAAGTCTTCGTTGCGAAGGCAAGGACTGCCGCAGCGGTGGCCGTCGGTGAAGATGTGGCGGCATTGCTGGCGGACGGAGGTGACGGTGGTCTGGTCTGGCATAGGTGTGCCCCCCACGGGCTGGTGGTGTTTTGGTTTGAGGTGGTTGGTTTGGCGAAGTCCACGCGGTCCCGGAGTGGGAGCCTGGTTCGTTGTTTTGAGTCTGCTAACAGTTTAACAGGTTGAGTGGGGTGGGTATGCCAAGTTTCTTGGGTGATTTTCTTGTTTGGTTTGTTTCAGTTACAGGGATAGAAAAGGGTCTGGGGGCTTGACAGGATAAGAAGGGCCGGGTTCTTGATCCTGGGCGGCTACCCGGTACTCGAGTGTACTGGGTCCTGAAAAGAGTCATTGATTCTGCCGCTCATCTGCTCTATACAGCAGAGGTATGCAAGTTCGCTGGTTGATTCTCTTGTTTCTATGTCTGCCCCTGCCTGAGATGGGCATCGCCGTCGCCTGTGCGCAAAAGGCAGCGGGAGGGCCGGCTTTTACAAAGACCGCGCAGAACTACGACACCGAGCCGATCGTGATCGACAGCTTGGAGTATGTCTATCGCATGCAGGCTGACGGCACCGGAGTGCAGGAGCGTAGTGCGTCTGCCCGGATTCAGTCGGAAGCGGCGCTGAAGCAGGTGGCGGTACTTTCGCTTCCCTTTGCTTCGAACTCCGAGCATGTGGAGTGGGTGTACGCGCGCATTCGGCACAAGGATGGCAGCAGTACGGAGACGCCGCCGAGCAGCGCGATGGAGGTGGCCGAGCAGGTGACGCGCGAGGCTCCATTTTACAGCGACCTGAAAGAGTCGCAGCTCCCTCTACGCGACCTGCGCGTAGGCGATCACCTGGAGTGGAAGGCACGCGTTGTGCGCACCAAGGCGGAGGCTCCCGGTGAGTTCTGGGGAGGGCAAACCTTTTTGCGCAACGGCGTTGTCCTTTCCGAGACGCTGGAAGTGAATGTTCCGCGAGGTACGGCGGTGACGGTCTGGAGCCCGGGCCAGAAGGCGAAGGAAACGGATGAGGGTGACCGGCACAGTTACAGCTGGGTGCATACACAGCTCGGCCCGACGATTGGCCCCGAAGCCGAGGCGCATAAGGAGGTTGAGAAAAAGAGGATCCGGACTGCCGACGAGGAACTCGATACCAGACAGGGAAAGCTGCCGGATGTGGCCTGGACGACATTTAAGAGTTGGGAGGCGGTCGGCGCCTGGTACCGGGGGCTTGAGGGGGATCGCATGTCCCCGGATGCGGAGATCAAGGCGAAGGTCGCCGAACTGACCGCAGGTAAGGCGACGGAGGACGAGAAGGTGCAGGCTGTTTACAGCTATGTGGCCACACAGATCCACTACATCGGGGTAGCTTTTGGCGTAGGCAGGTACCAGCCGCATAGCGCGGCGGATGTGCTCAGCAATCATTATGGGGACTGCAAGGATAAGCACACGCTGCTAGCGGCGATGCTGCAGGCACTTGGGCTCCACCCGGATGCGGTACTGATCGGCGCGGGGATCCGGTTCAATGCTGCGGTTCCCTCGCCTGCTTCGTTCAACCACTTGATGACGCGGGTGATGGTGGACGGTAAGCCCGTCTGGCTCGATACCACGGCCGAGGTTGCGCCGTTTGGGATGTTGATCTACGTGACGCGGGATCGCGATGCGCTGGTGGTGCCTGCGGACGGTCCGGCGCGGGTGGAGCGCACTCCCCTGCGGCCCGTGGTGGCGCAGACGCAAAGGATGGAGGCGGTCGGATCGCTGGATGCGGAGGGCATGTCCACGTCCCGGATCACGCTTTTCTTCCGCGGCGACAGCGAGGTTTTCATGCGCGGCGTGATCCGGCAGGTTTCGCCAGCGCAGTACGATCAGCTTGCGCAGCAGCTGTGCGGGTCGATGGGGTATATCGGAACCGCGAGTCATATGGAGGTCAGCCGGGTGGAGGATACTTCCGAGCCTTTGCGAGTGAGCTTCGACTACAAGCGCGACAAGGCAGGCGACTGGCCGAACCTGAAGATTATCGCGCAGCTTGCGCCTGTGGGTCTGCCGGTCCCCGACGAGAAGGAGCCTCCGGTCGAATCACTGGAGCTAGGCGTACCGCGCGTTGAGACATCGGACGCCGCGATGACGCTTCCCAACGGCTGGACCGCCGAGTTGCCGGAAGCGCAGCATGTGAAATCGGCCTGGGTCAACTATGACGTGACGTACCGGTTTGAGAAGGGAACAATTCATGCGGAGCGCCGAGTAGAGGTCTTGCAGGAGCGGGTCTCCGTTGCGGATTGGAAGAGCTACAGCAAATTCGCGCAGAAAGCCGAGCTTGGAAGTGAGATGTATGTGCAACTGAGCCGGAAGGGAGCGAAGACGGGGTCGACGACAGCGCTTATTCCTCGAACAACTTCAGAGACGGCTGCTTCTTCTGAGGGACCGGGGACGACGGAGAGCGGCGCCAGTGTTTCCCAGTTACTTAGGGACGCGGCGACGGCTTTACAAGCGCGCGAACTGGTCCGGGCTCGTTCGCTGGTCAATCAAGTGAAGGCGATCGATCCGACTCAGCCCGGGCTATGGGCGCTCTCGGCGGGCGTTTCGATTGGCATGGGAGAGACATCCAACGCGATCCACGATCTGCAAGAGGAACTGAAGCTGCATCCATCCAACTTGAGTGTGTACCAAGCTCTTGAGAAGATACAACTGGCGGGCGGCTACCGGGCAGACGCGAAGGAGACGCTGGAACATTGGGCCGAAGCTGCGCCAGAGAACCCGGTGCCGGAAGTGGAACTGATCTCGATACAGCTCGCGGACAATGAACCCAACCTTGCGAAGGCAAGAGCAGAGAAGGCGGTACCGCGCACAGCGCTCAATGGACAACCGAACGAGCGGCTGGAGTTTCTGCTGGGGCGAGCTCAGTTGAACGCTGATATGAGAGACGAAGGCCATCAAACATTGACCGCTTTGCTGAAAACGACGGAAGATATGGGCCTGATGAACGATACGGCTTACGAGCTGGCGAACGCCGGATTGGAGCTACCCCTTTGCGAAGAAAGAGCACGCTTGGCTCTCGAAAAGATGGAGGCGGCAAGCCGGTTGTGGACGCTGGATGAAGCTCCCACGGTGCTTCTGGGGAAAACAGCTTTGCTGCAGGCGAGCTGGGATACGATGGGTTGGATCTACTTTCGCGAAGGGGACGCAAAGCGGGCAGAACCGTATGTGCGAGCTGCCTGGCTGGGCCGCCAGAATTTGGAAGTGAGTAAGCATCTGGCAGAAATAGATATGGCTCGCGGAGACCGGAACGCCGCGCTTGCCGACTATGAATTAGGAATAGCCTCTGAAGCTCGCTACGACGCGCTTGGCGTGCACAAGGAACCAAGCCGCGAAGCGAAGGCGTTGCTTGAGCGTGTGCAGGATCTGCGGAAGGCGGGAGCGCACTCCGGGATTTCAGCTGGCGGGACGGCTTTGGCCGACGTGCGAAGAATACCGCTTGGGCGAGGCGAGCCGGGCGTCGCGGAGTACAAGCTGCTAGTGAGCAACCAAGGTGTCGTGCGTGCGGAACCGACCGGGGACAAGCAGGTGCCGGGAGCTGTAGAAAAGCTAAAGCGAGCACGGATGAGCGCTTATCTGCCCGAACACGCAGAAGCGCAGCTGATGTTCAAGGGTTTGGTCAACTGCCACTCTGGAGAATGTGAACTGATTCTTGAGCCTTGATCTGCGCTGTTCCGTGACTGGGGTGGAGGCAGATAAGAAACCCCACATCTCTGGAGCGAGATGTGGGGCGCTTGATTTGGTGGTTAGGTTGGTGGGTTAGCCCTGGTTGGGGAGGGTGCGCAGGGTGCGGTAGCTGGCGTTGCCGTGCGACCAGACGAGGAGAAGCAGGTCTTGGTCGGACGGGCTGGTGCCGCGGACGCTCGAGACGAAGTTGTCGGCCGAGGTTACGGGGTGGCGGTTGACTTCGAGGATGACGTCGCCCTGCTGGAGGCCGGCGTTGTCGGCGGGGGAGTCGGGGCGGACCTGGGCGACGACGACGCCGTGGACGGTGCCGGG
>CAXSDM010000081.1:0-12442 GCA_964235575.1 uncultured Acidobacteriaceae bacterium
GCGCCTCACTGCCGCGCGCGACCACGTTCTCCCCCGCGCTCAACCCGCGCTCACCCGCTGCCTGCACCCAATCCGCCCCGCGCTCCACGTGCTCCACCATCACCACTGCGTCCGCGCCCTCCGGCATCGGAGCGCCGGTCATAATCTCAACCGCCTCGCCAGCTCGCACCGCACCGCCGAGCCACTCGTCTCCAGCCCGCACCTGCCCCAACACCCGCGCCCTGGCAGCCGCATCCCACTCCGCCGCCCGCACTGCAAAACCATCCCGCGTCGCCCGATGGAACGGCGGCTGATCCCGGTCCGCCTGCACGTCCTCCGCCAGCACCCGGCCCGCCGCTTCGAGCAAACCCACCCGCGTCACCCCAGCCTTGGCCCGCGCCTCGCGCAGCACAGTCGCCAGCGCCTCCTCGAACTCCACGACCTGCTTTGGTGCCGATCCCATCGCTCTCCCTCACAAAATAAAAGGCCCCGAGCATCTCTGCCCAGGGCCTTTCTTTGCAAACAAACTCTACTTCCTGCCTGCCTTGAACGAGTTCTTCACCGGCTGCCCAAGATTGTTCAGCAAGTCTTTCACCTCAGGCGCAAACTTGCCCTCCGGAGCCAGCTCAAGATACTCCTGGTAGGCCTCCAGGCACCCTGGAGGCAGCACAAACTTGTTCGTCTTCGCATCCAGCGTCGCCTTCGGGATCAGCGACTGACCCTTGATGTAGTAGGGGTCCGGGCGCTTCGGGTCCGCCTGAATTGCCTTCTCCGCCGCCGCGCCCGCCTCGTCCAGCTTGCCCGCGTTGAAGAAGATTGCAGCCTCGTTGCTGTACGCGGAACCCGCGCTCGTAGGCAGCGTCTTGGCCGAGTTTTCATACGCCGTCGCCGCCTCGGTCAGCTTGCCGGACTTCGCCAGCGCCTGGCCCATGTTCAGGTAAGACGCCGCCAGGTTCTCCGGGCTGGGCTTCTTGGCATTTGCATTCAGGTCAATTGCCTTCTGGTACGAGGCCGCCGCATCGCCGTACTTCTGCAGAATTGCAGGGTCGGTCGGCGAGGTCTTCGCCGCCTTCGCCGCCGCCGCCGCCGCATCCGCCGAGGCCAGCTGCGCCTCGCCCAGGCTTGCCCAAAGCACAGGCTCATCGGCCTTCTGCTGCGTCAGATCGGAGAGCGCCTTCACCGCGTCGTCCGCCTTGCCGTTCTTCTCGTCCTGCCGCGCCTGCGCCAGTGTCTTGTTGATATTGGCGATCTTGGCGTTATCGGCCGTGATCGACGCATTTTTCTTCTTGTACTCTTCGAGCTTCGCCCGGTCTTCCGGCGTCATGCTCTTCAGGTACTCGGCCCGCGTCATGTCGAAGTCCAGCGGCGCGTCCTGGCCGGCTTTCAGCGTTACCTGTTGAAAGTCGATCGTCTTGCCATCCGCGATGACGACCACCAGGTAGTCACCCGGCGTGATATTCGCGCCCTTGTAGTCGCCGTTGGCATCGATCGGAAAGTCAAACTTGTACGTGCGATCTTTTTCCGCACCTTTGTCCGTCGTCAGCTTCACGTCGCCCGTCTTCAGTGGCGCGCCAACGGGGTTCGTCACACGTCCATGCAGTGTCGCCGTAGGAGCCTGCGCCGCCGCCCCGGATACTTGCAGCAAAGATCCTTGCAGCAGAGTTGCCGCGGCTGCGCCCATCAACGTCAGCAACCGACTCATTCCTGATAATGTCTTCACTTTCGTTCTCCCCTGAGAGCTGGTTATCGCGCAAATGCCATGCTGCTTCGAGTCTCTATGCATCTTCCGTGCCGCTTTTCGGATCAAGCTCTGCGTAACGCACCGGGTCCGTCCCTCCGGCTTCGCGAAAAGCCCGTAACCGCAACACGCAACTATCGCACACGCCGCAGGCTTCTTGCTCGCTGGCATAGCATGACCAACTTACATGGAACGGTGCGCCCACTTCAACTCCTAAGCGCACAATTTCGCTCTTGCGCATGCGGATCAGCGGTGTCTCCACCCGGATGTCGCCCTCTCTGGTCCCCATCCGGATCAACTGATTGAATGCCTCATAGTAGGCAGGCCGGCAATCCGGATAACCCGAGCTGTCCTGTTCCACGGCGCCAATCAGCACGGTCTTCGCGCCCAGCACCTCCGCCCAGCTCACCGCGGCAGAAAGAAAATGGGCGTTGCGGAACGGAACATAAGTTACCGGAATCTCGCTTCCGATCGTCTCCGCCTCTGCCCGTGGGATTGCGATTGCCTCATCCGTCAACGCCGACCCGCCGATCCGCCGGAACACGTCGATCTTCAGGTGCATCAGCTGACTGGCCCCGGTCAGCTCAGCAATCGCCTCGGCAGACCGCAGCTCGCGCGCCTCGGTCCGCTGCCCGTAGCTGAAGTGCAAGGCATACACCTCGTGCGTCTTCGCCGCCAGCGCCGCGCACACACAGGAATCCATGCCGCCCGAGAGACACAGCACAGCTTTCGGCCGTTCACTCATCGCCCACTCCCAACTCCGCCTCCATCAGCAGCTGCACCGCCTCCGCCTCGTCGCTCCCGCGCACCTGGAGACGCACCCGCAACGCCAGCGGATACAGCGCATTGGCGTTCGCGCCCTGCAGAAAGCATTCGATGCCGACCGATTCCAACATGCCCTTGGCCATCTGCGCCTCCACCGGATCGCGAAAGCGCCCAACCTCCACCAGCCGATGCTCCTGCTCAACCGGGCTCACCTATTTGGCCTCATAGGACTGCAGGTGAAACGTAATCGTGCCCCAGAACAGCCGCGCCCGGATCTGCACCGGCAGGTGCCGCGCATCATCCGTGTACCAGATCCAGATGTTGCCGCGGTTCTTCACAATACCTTCGTCTGCCGTCGGCTGCACGCGAATCGTCTGAAACGTGCCCGCCGGCGTCTTGATCTCTTCCTTACCCTCGACCTTCATTGCGACCGTCACCGTGCGCATGGAGTCGGCCAGGGGAAACCGCACCTGCTGCCCCACTACCAGCGGCCGCGAAGCCACATAGAAGATCGCCGAGAGCGAGTCCGCCACGCACGCCGGGATGGATGCCTGCTGGGTCGTCGTCGTGCCCTTCACCAGGTTGCGGTTGATCTCGCTCTGCTTGCCTGTGCCGTAGTTGAACGTCAGATCGCCGCTGACCTTGCGCCGGCCCTCCTGCATCTGCTTCTTGAACCCAACCGAGCAGCCCGTCTTGGTGTCAAACCCGGCCTCGAACTGGTCCACCACCGGGAAAATCATGTTTACGTTGCCCACCGTGTCCGCCGTTGCCGTCACCTTCTCGACCGAACCCTGCTGCTCCAGGTGAAACACCGCCGTACCTGCCGTGAACACCCGCCAGTCGACCGAAAACGTCAGCGTTTGCCGCGCCGGGAACACGTACCCAGGCTCGGGCGGTGGCAGCGTCGGGATGACCACCGGGGGCGCCGGCTTGCCGAGTCCCAGAATCTGGGCATAGGTGAACAACGGTGCGATCCAAAGAATAAGCAAGGTCAGGAGAAAAAAGTTCCGCGTTTTGCGTTGGGGCAAAGGCCGTCACCTGAATCTGGGCTCCCGAACTTCTCGTCGGGTTGGTACAAAGGGAGAAGGCTCAAAGGAAACCATGGCGCTCCGCCAGCAGCCGCAAAGCCAACGCGAGGTAAACCGCTCCGGCCCCCATCAGAGAATTGTACTCGCGGTGGTGCAGATAAAGCGGCCGCGAGAAGCCGCCGCGTGCCTGCGAAGACACCGCCGCACGCAGCCGCGGCAACAGACGCGGGACGGTCGCCGCATACTCGTCGAACCCCAAAAAGCGCCCCCGCAGATACTCCTCCTCGCCTTGGATCGTCGGCACGTAAATCGCCGCGAACAGAAACCCCAGGCAGGCCACGACCACCCAGTTCGCCGAGGCAGCGCCGAACCCGAAGGCAATCAGCATCGAGCCGAGATACAAGGGATTGCGCGTATGCGCATACGGTCCGGAGGTGGTCAGCTCGGCATTCTTGCGCACATACCCGGCCGCATAGGCCCGCAGCCAAAGACCCGGAACCACCAGCAGCAGGCTCCAGAGCATCGTTCGCGCCGTGGGCCGGGCCAGCAACAGGAATAGCGCCGTGAAGGCAAATCCCATCGGAACCCGGATCCGCTTCGCCATTTGCCGCCAGCCCGTCGGTTCAGCCATCCTGCCGTCTCCCCTCATTCAGCACATCGTGGGCCGCGGCCAGCACCTCGTCCACTCCGATTCTACCGAGCCCTGCCTCCGTCTCCCGGTGCCGCCGGTAATCCATGACGCTGCTCGCATTGCGCAACACCTGCACCCGTGCTCCCGGAAAGTCCGGGCCATTGCGAAGCGGGTCGGTCGGCCCAAACAGCGCCACCACCGGCCGGCCCAGCGCCGCCGCCAGGTGCACCGGCCCGGTATCCCCGCCGACCACCAGCGCAGCTCGCCGGCTCAAGGCAATCAACTGCGCCAGATCGCAGCGCACCGCGCACGCCTCGGAGGCTCCCGTGATCGCGTCCACTCCCTCTCCATCCGCGCTTCCTCCGTTCACCAGTACCTGCCATCCTTGCGCATGCAAACGCCGCGCCAGTTCTGCGTACCGCGCCGCCGGCCACTGCTTAGCTCCCCAGCCGGCGCCTGGACAAAGCAGCACAAAGTCCTTATCGGCAGCAAACCCGGAAAACTTTAGTTCGCACCAGCGCTCCGCCTCCGGATCGCGCGGCAAGTTGACCGCCGCCGGATTTAGCCTCACTCCCACTCCCGCGCTCACCAGCTCACACGCCCCCGCAATCACATGCCTCGCCTGCACCTTCACGCGCTCTCCATAGAACATCGCCGCCGGCTCCTCGCGCGGTGCGCTTGCTCCCACAAACCGCCGCGCCTCAGCCATCCACCCGATCCCCCCCGACCGGATCGATCCCTGCAGGTCCACGCACACGTCATACCGCTCTGCCCGCAGCTCCCTCCGCAGGTCTGCGATCCCTCGCAGCGTCTCCGCCGAGAATGGCCTTCGCTTCCATTCCCGCGTGCGCACCGCATGCACTCGATCCACCACCGGCATCTCCGCCCCGCGCGCCTGCGCCTCATCCGTTGTGAGTAGCGAGCTCCAGCGAGGCTCGATCGCCCAACCCACAAAGCACTCCGGCAGCGCCTGCCGCAGCGCCGTCACCGCCGGCAAGCCATGCAGCACATCGCCCATTGCTCCCACACGCACAATCAAGACCCGCAAAGGCCTCTTCGCATTCGACCGCCTTGGTGTCCCGAGGTCCAAGCCCCCATCTTCTCACCCGCTTCCCCGTACCGCCCGCAGCATGGTCTCCACTGCCTTCGCCTCATCCTGCAGCTTCACCGACAAACCAACCACCTCCACCGGCCCAACCTCTTCCAGTCTCGCCCGCCACTCCGGCAGCAGCTTCACCGCGTCCTTGGCGGTTGTATAAAATCCGTCCGCTCCCGCCTTCCGCGTCGCTGCCAAAATCCTGTCCACCTCCGCCTGCCCATACCGCTGATGATCCCGAAACATCACCTGCCCTACTGCCTCGCACCCAGCCTCGGCAAGCATCCGCAGAAAACCGTCCGGCCGCGCAATCCCGCAGAACACCATCGGCCTTCGCAGCCGCCGCTCAGGCAGCACCAGTTCGCGCCAGATCACCCACACCTCCGCCTGCGTATACCGCGCGACCACTGGCCGAAGCCGCTCCGCCTCCTCGGCCCGCAGCACCACGACCCCAGCCCGCCGCAGCTCCCGCAGAGGCTCCCGCAGGTTCCCCCACGGCAACAGCCGATCCTCCGCATCCCTGGCCGTCAGCAGAACCACATCGAGCGCCCGCCCCAGCCGACGATGCTGAAATCCATCATCCAGCATATGCATCCGTTCCTGAAAGACAGGTTCTTGAACCTGCCTAAACTCCGGGCGTCCCACATCTCGCTTCTGAGATGTGGGTTCCAGCCCCTCCGCCAACTCCCCCGCGGCGAACCGATCCGCCCCCACCCATACCCGCAAGCCCGCCCGCGCCATCTCCAGCGGCTCATCCCCAAAGCGCTTCGCCGAGCCGTCCGCGTTGACCTCTTCTACCGCACCCGAGGCCCGCCCATACCCCCTCGACAGCACGTCCACTGCCAAGCCATGCCGCTCCAGCAAACCTGCCAGCAGGATCACGACCGGCGTCTTGCCCGCGCCCCCAGCCGACAAACTCCCTACACTGATCACCGGCCAACGCAGCGCGTGCGCCTTCCAGAGACCCGCACCGTAAAGCCCATTCTTAACACACAACCCCGCCCAATACAGCGGCACCCATGGCGCAGCCCACGGCCTACGCATCCAGTAATTCCAACAGAGCCGCAGCCGTCCGCTCTGTTGCTCCCGCCCGTGTCTCAAAGACCGTCTTGCCCCGCCGCCCGGTCTCCTTTGCCGCCTCGCGATCGTCGAGCAGCTCCAGCAACGCGGAGCCCAGCTCCCGCTCATCCCGGACGATACGGATCCCGTGTGCAGTGACCATCGCGTCCACCACTTCGCGGAAGTTCTCGTACGAAGAGCCCATTACGACCGGCACGCCAAACCGCGCCGGCTCCAGCGGATTGTGCCCTCCCCTGGACACCAGGCTGCCGCCCACAAACGCCGCATCCGCAAGCGCGTACACGGAAGCAAGGTCGCCCAGCGTATCAAGCACGATAACGGCCGGCGAACGCAACGTCTCGAGCGGCTCCTTGCTTTCGGACTGCGCCATCAGCTCGCTCGCCAGATACACTCCCGTTCCCGGATGAACCTGCCGGGCCAGAGCCGCCACCGAGCCAAACCGCTCGAAGTGCCGCGGCGCGAGCAGTAGAACCAGTTCGCTGCAAGTGCGCCAAAGCTCCGGCCCAAGCCGCAAAAGCCGTGCCTCCTCCGGCTCAAGCAGGCTTCCCGCAACGATCAGGCTTCGTTTCGCCAGCAGAGGACGGAGCACCTTCACGAACGGTGTCTCCGCAGGCTCGACATCGTATTTCAGATTCCCACTCACCCGTACCCGCTCCTTCGCCACCCCCAGCTCCCGCAACCGCCCCGCCGTCTCCTCGCCCTGCGCCAGAAACATCGTTACCTTCGCCGCCATCCGCCGCCAAAGCCCGCGCACCGGCATCGTCCGCCGAAAGCTCCGGTCCGACACCCGTGCATTGACCACCGCGACCGGCACCTGCGCCCGCTCGCACTCCACCACCAGCCGAGGCCACAGCTCACTTTCCACCAGCACCACCAGCGAGGGTCGCAGCACCTGCAGATACCGCCGCACCGCAAACGCAAAGTCCAGCGGAAAGAAGAATACCGGCACGCTCTTCAGTCGCTTCCGCGCCACCTCCTGCCCGGTCGCCGTGGTCGTCGACACAGCGATGACCCATCCCGGCAGGGCCTCCCGCAACTCCCCCACCAGCCGCTCGACCGCCAGCACTTCGCCGACGCTCACCGCATGTACCCACACGACGCGCCGCTCTCCGGCGGTCCATGCAACCGCCGCCCGAAGCTGCCGCGGAACCCGGCCCAGGCGCTCGCTCAGTCCCGCCCGATAACGCCCGCTCGTGGCCATCCGCCACAGCCACCACGGTGCGCTAAGCCCCAGGCCCAGCGCCAGCAGTAAGCTGTATCCCGCCATTCCCATCGTTCTCGCCGCCTCGTTCGTCCTTGATATCTCTATCGGCAGCCGCAGCCAAAACTTCACTCAAAGATCAGCGAGGATGATAATCAATTCCAGCATGCCTCCGCGTCCCAAGTCCGCTCCCCTCGCCGCCGCCCTTCTTGCCCTCGCCATGTGCGCCGCGGCCCATGCCTCCGACAAGCCGCGCCCCGCACCCCCCGTCGACCCCGCCTCCAAGTACCCCGCCAACGACCCCCACCCCAACGAGCACGTCACCCTCGCCGCCGATCCCTGCATCGATCACGACGCCTGCACCTTCTTCCGCCTGCCCTATGTCTCGCACGGCTTCCTCGCCGTCCGCGTCATCGTCACCAACGACCGCGACGAGCCGCTCGACCTCGAAGAAGTCCGCATCCAGTTCCTGCCCGCCGAAGGCGAAAAAGAAGCCGCCGCCACCGACGAAGACCTCAACCGCCGCCTCTTCTCGCGCAAATCCACCGTTGGCACCCACATCCCGCTCACCCCCATCACCACCCACCCCGAACCCGTCGACAAGAAAATCCTCAACGACGACGCCGACTTCGGCTTCCAATCCCTCATCGTCCCCGCCCACAGCACCCGCGCCGGCTACGTCTTCTACGACACCCGCGACCTCGAAGAGCCCGTCCTCCGTCACGCCTCGCTCTACGTCAAGGAGATTCGCTACACCGACCCCAAAGGCAAAAAGCAGGAGCTCTTCGGCTTCACTCTCCCCTTCGACAAGTGGCTCGACGCCCAGCCCAAACCCGCCTCCAAGAAGCCCGCGCCCCCGCCCGACTCAGACGACAAACCGGACAAGCCACCAGCCCCGGACAACCAGCCGAGAGACACACCGGAGAAGCCCAGCTGAGCCCCTCCCTGCACATCCGCCCCGCCATCCCTGAAGACGTTCCGACCATTCTTCGCTTCATCCGCGAACTCGCCCTCTACGAACGCGAACCCGCAGCTGTCGTCGCCACCGAAGCTGACCTCCTGCGCGACGGCTTCGGCCCTAAACCACGCTTTCGCTGCGTGATCGCTGAAGTCGACGGTACCCCCGCCGGTTTCGCCCTCTTTTTCACCAGCTATAGCACCTGGCGCGGCCACCACGGCCTTCGCCTCGAGGACCTCTACGTGACTCCGACACAAAGAGGGCAGGGAATCGGCCGAGCTCTCCTCACCCATCTTGCCAAAATTGCTGTTGACGAAGGCTGCCCCCGCCTCGAGTGGGACGTCCTTGCCTGGAACGCCCCGGCGATCGCCTTCTACGAAAGAGTCGGCGCCCACATCCTCACCGAGTGGCGCATCATGCGCGTCGCCAACATGGAACTGAAAGCGTTAGCTTCAACATAGAATGAAATAAGATCAAGGTGCTGCGGCAAAGGAGACTGCATGGAACTCGACCTCACGCAAGAGCGCCAGGAAGCCCATATGATTATTGATGTCCTTCCGCAAGAGAAGCTCCATGCAGTTCGCACTCTTCTCGATTCTCTTATCGAACCACTCTCAAAGTCTTTGGCGATGGCACCCTTGGATGACGAGGAACTCAACTCCGACACCATTGCGTCCATTGAACGTGCTCGAATCTCGCTCAGAAGCGGAGAAGGTATCCCGCATGATGAAATTCGTCGCGAGTTCGGTTTGTGACCGAGCCTCCTCCCTCTGGCCGACTCGCCATACTCTGGTCTCCTGAAGCGAGAGCCGAACTAAGAAGGTAGACCGCGTAGTCGCCGTCTCTATCCTTAACTGCATCGACCGCTATCTAATCAATCGAACTGGGGACGTGAAGAAGCTTCAGCCACCGTTGCTGGGGCTTCGTCTTCGCTGTGGTGACTACCGCATTCTCTTCGATCAATCTGGGCCAGATACGATCTCCATCACAGGTGTTCGAAATCGGCGTGAGGCATACCGCTAGCCGCGATGCGAAAAGCTAATGTGCCTACACCAGCGTGTAGTCAGAGGATGATTGCACAACTCGCATGGCGGTGTGACGTTCACGGACAGTCCGTGGACGTGCCCGGATGCACTGGTCTGGCGTGGAAAGCACGGGTACGGCCTGATCATCCATGATGGCGGCGAGTCCGTTATCGCAATTTCATATTGTCCCTGGTGTGGCAGTAACCTAGCATCATGAAGATCCGAGTCATCGGCGGTGGCCTCGCAGGCCCCGAAGCCGCACTCCAGGCCGCCTCCCGAGGCCACCACGTCGACCTGTACGAGATGCGCCCGCACCGCTCCACCGAGGCCCACCAGACAGCCGACTTCGCCGAGCTCGTCTGCTCCAACTCCCTTAAATCCGAGTCCGAGCACTCCGCCCCCTGGCTCCTCAAGCAGGAGATGCGCTCCGCCGGCAGCTTCCTGCTCGCCGACGCCGACGCATCCGCGGTCCCCGCAGGACACGCCCTCGCTGTCGACCGCGTCGCCTTCTCCGCCCGCGTCGCCCAGCGCCTCGAGCAACATCCAAACATCACCATCCACCGCGAAGAAGTCTTCTCGCTCGACAGCGATGCCGACCTGACGATCCTCGCCTCCGGCCCCCTCACCTCGAAGCCCCTCACCGACGCCCTCCAACGCATCACCGGCGCCGACCACCTCGCCTTCTACGACTCCATCTCTCCCATCGTCGACGCCTCCACCATCGACATGGACAAGGTCTACTTCGCCGCGCGCTGGGACAAAGGCACCGCCGACTACATCAACTGCCCCTTCACCAAGGATGAGTACAACACCTTCCTCGACGCCCTCACGACCGCCGAAGCCGTAGCTCCCAAAGCCTGGGAACACCTCCCCACCGCCACGACTCCGGGTGCTCCAGATCCGGGGTCTCCCACCGAGAAGCTCAACTACTTTGAAGGCTGCCTCCCTATCGAGGAAACCGCCCGCCGCGGCCGCGACACCCTCCGCTTCGGCCCCATGAAGCCCGCCGGCCTCACCAATCCCAAGACCGGCCGCTGGCCCTACGCCGCCGTCCAGCTCCGCTCAGAGAACCTCCGCGCCGACTCCTACAACCTCGTCGGCTTCCAGAACCACCTCAAGTTCGGCGAGCAGGCCCGCATCCTGCGCATGATCCCCGGCCTCGAGCACGCCACCTTCCTTCGCTACGGCCAAATCCATCGCAACACCTACATCCACGCGCCCTCGCTGCTCACCGAAACCCTCCAGCTGCGCGCCCGCCCTGACCTCCTCATCGCCGGCCAGCTCTCCGGCGTCGAGGGCTACACCGAGTCCATCGCCTCCGGGCTGCTCGCCGGCATCTACGCCGCGCAACTCGCCGATGGGCTAACCCCCACGCCCGCCCCACGCGCGAGCGCTCACGGCTCGCTCATCCACTACATCACCCACGCCGAGGGCAAGAAGTTCCAACCTGCCAACATCACCTTCGACCTCCTGCCGCCGCTCGAAGAGGACCTCCGCAAGCGCATTCGCGACAAGAAGGAACGCCACCGCCTCCAGTGCGAGCGCGCCCTCACAGCTTGGCAACAATGGCTTCCCATCCCCGTGGAAGCCGCAGTATCCTAGCTGCATGGCGATCCTCCACGTCTCCGAAGCCGAAGCCGCCCGCGACCTGCCTGGTTTGCTTAACCAGCTTTCTGCCGGTACCGAGATCCGCATTGATCGCGGTGAAAAGACCATCGCCGTCCTTCAGCCGCCGTCCGTGATCCCCATTCGGAAAACGCTGAGCGAGGCAATCCGTCACGCCGAGGAACGTGCAAGCAACGTCTTGCTCGACGACAAGTTCGGAGACGACGTAGAAGCTGGAATCCGTTCGCATGAACATGAGTACCTCACCAATCCATGGGAGTGATCCTCGATTCAAGCGTTCCCATTCAGGCAGAGCGCATGAAAATGAACGAACCAGCTCTCCTGCGGCGGGTTCGCCTGCTGACGAATGACGAGGAGCTCGGACTGTCTGCCATCGGCGTCACAGAGGTTGTCCATGGCATCTTCCGAGCTGACACCGCAGCACGCGCCGCTACCCGCCGGCAGTTCCTGGATGAGTTGCTTATGGACATCCATGTGTACGACTACACGGAACCAATCGCCTGGCTCGCTGGCCGAATCGACGGAGAACAGCAGGCCATCGGCAACACGATTCCTTTCATCGACCTCATGATCGGCGCGACCGCGCTTCACCTGGGCTACTCCATCCTGACCGCCAACCTCCGTCACTTCCGCCAGATTCCCAACCTCGTTGTCATCCCCTTCTAGCCTCTGCGATACTCGTCTCGAACGTACAAGGAACGCCATGTACCCCCAACCCGCCGCATCTTCACCCTCCCACAACGTACCGCTGCTCGCCAGCTTTCTCGACAAGATCATCCATCCGCTCCGCGACCCCGCCGCCCAACCCTCGGGCGAGCCCGCCGACCCCAGCCGCCCCTTCACCCCGCCGCCGCCCCAACCCTCCCAGGAAGAAGAGGAAGACGACGACAACGACGGCCCATCCTTCCCCATGAACCCCGCCCTGGCCTGAAGACACGCGGAGCGTCCAACACCCCACGAAGTGGCGCCCGTCCGGCGCAAGGACGTACTTGCCGTTGCCTTACTCTTCCTTTTTCTTATTCCGAGCCCGAATCTTGAACCAGATCGGACTCCCAATAAACCCGAAACTCTCCCGAATCTGGTTCGCCAAAAACCTCTCAAACGAGAAGTGCATCTTCACATCCCGATCCGTAAACAGCACAAACGTCGGCGGAGCCACCTGCGCCTGCGTCATGTAGTAGATCCGCACGCGCTTGTTCATCGGCACGCTCGCCCGCTGAAAATCCACCTGCTCCAGAAACTTGTTCATCTGCCCGGTAGACACGCGCTTGCGCCGCTCCCGTGCCACCAGCTCCACCTTCGCAAATAGCTCGTT
>CAXSDM010000082.1:0-12348 GCA_964235575.1 uncultured Acidobacteriaceae bacterium
AGCCTGGCGCTGGCGGATCGCGTGGTGCTGGCGGCGGTGTTCCAATCCGGTGTCATTGCAGAGGCGGAGCGGCTGGTCCCGGAGACGATTGTGCGTGAGCTGCGGGAGCGGGGCGTTCCGGCCGAAGTGCGGGAGGATGCGGAGGCGATTGTCGCGGGGATGGCTCCGCAACTGGAGCCGGGCGATGTGGTGGCGATCATGTCGAACGGCGGCTTTGGGGGTATCTATTCTTTGCTCCCGCGGGCGCTTCATCTGCTGCCGCAGGCGAACCTCGCCGTCAGCATGGCTGGTTGACGTGGTCCTTCGGAAACGGCTATGAGCACGCTGCGAGATGCCTTTGCCACGCTGACCTTGCTCTGCGTCTATCTTGCCTTTGGCATTCCTGTGGGCCTGGTCGGCATTCCGCTGACGCTGATCACTCAGGATGTGACGTGGCTCTACTGGGCTTCGATGTGGGTGACGCGGACAGGGGTGCGGCTGGCCGGTGTGCGCGTCAACGTGAGTGGCTTCGAGAACATTCCGGCGGATGGGAGCTGCATCTTCATGGCGAACCATGTCTCGAACCTGGACCCGCCGGCGCTGATGCCGATGATTCCGAGGCGCTCGGTGGTGCTGCTCAAGAAGGAGCTGATGAGCATCCCGCTACTGGGCCGCGCGATGACGCTGGGCGGGTTTATCCCGGTGGAACGAGGGTCGCGACGAGAGGCGGCGCAGACCAGCGTGGCGGCGGCGACGTGCGCGGTGCGGGGAGGTTTGCCGATCGTGGTGTTTCCGGAAGGAACGCGATCGCTGGACGGGCGATTGTCGCGCTTCAAGAAGGGTCCGTTTTATCTGGCCCAGGGGACCGGGGCGCCGATCGTTCCGGTGGCGGTGTGGGGTACGGAACGCTGCCTGCCCAAGGGCAAGACGCTGATTACGCCTGGAGTGGTTGAGGTGCGGCTGCTCCAGCCCATCGATCCGGCGGGATACGCTACGCGTGAGGAGCTGATGGCGGCGGTGCATGCGGCGATTGCGGAGGCGTTGCCGGCGAGGATGCGGCCGTTGGTGGCAGGCGCCCGGATCGTCGCGGCTGGTTAGAATACCTGATGCTGTACAGCTTAGAACGAACAACGACAACGGCCAATACAGGGGTCCTTCGCTGCGCTCAGGATGACGTGGTCTTTTGGCTACTTGATGTAGGCGTTGAAGCCGTCGGCCATCAGCCGTTGCCGCATGGCTTCGGCCTCCTTCTTGGTGGCGAAGGGCCCGACTTGGACGTGCAGCAGCTTGTCCTGAGGTTCGTTGCGGATATTGACCGCGTAGCCGCGGCGGGTGAGGGTGGAGGCGATCAGGTCGGCGTCCTCCTGGTGGGTGACGGCGGCGATCTGGACGAGGAACTGGGTGGCTCCGGGCGCGGGCGGGGGAGGCGGAGCGCTGGCTGTGACTGGCGTGGTGTCGGCAGGAGGACGGGCGCGGGTGGGCGGAGGCTCGGCCGGGGTTGGATCGATGGTTGCCGTTTCGGCGGAAGGGTTTTCGGGCTTGGGCGCGGGAGCGACGGTCGGCTCAGTGGGGACGTTTGCGGCCGGTGCGGCGCTGCCGGCGGCGGGCTTGGAGCCGTTGAGCTTGAGGCTGGGCTGGGCTTCCGACGCGACCGTGACGGTACTCGAGTGTTTCGCGCCCAGCGAATAGCCGAAGCCGAAGCAGGCGGCGCACAGGGCGGCGAGGGCAAAGAAGAGGCCAAGCAGAAGTGTCGTGCCGAGCGTAATCTCGCGGTCCGGCGTCGCGGTGCGGGTGTCTTCGTCGTGAGGATCGGTCAGACTGTTCACTGGCGTGGTTCCTGTGGGGTCGAGCCAAGTGCAACCGCGAATTCCCTTCGGGAAGGACAACCAAGAGGTTAGAAGCGGTACCAGAAGCCGATGGTGGGTTGCGAGGTGACGGAGCGCTTGTTGTTCGCCAGGTAATTCTGGTTGAAATCCGGCGCGCCGAAGAACTGCTGCCGGAATTGTACGCGCGCGCCGAAGTCTGGGCCGAGTAAAGCGGCATCCGCACCAAGCTCGTAAAGGTAGACGCCGCGGGGTTCTTTGGGCAGGCCCTGGCCGCCGCCGCCGGTGGGCGCGAACTCGAATCCGCCGACGCCGACGCCGCCGAACGGATGCAGCCCGAAGTAGCTGCCCGGAGCGTGGAGAATGTAGGCGACCGAGTACTCGCTGACTTTGGTTTGAGCGCCGAGGACGTAGTTCACGTTACCGGAGGGGGTTCCGGCGATGCCGGATACGGTGAAGTTGTCGGTGTAGCGGACGAAGCCGTAGTTGAACTCGGCGCCGATCAGGGGAGACTTGGTGTAGCGGATCTGGGCCAGCGCGCCGACCGTGTTGCTGGGGCTGAGCTGCACAAGCTGCGGGAGATAGCTATTGCCGGAGGTGTTGGAGGTAATGGAGCCGGCGGCGTTGACGGCGAGGTCAATGCGGGCGAGCTGGCGGCTGAGGGCGGTCTCGGGCTTTTGCTGGGCGGAGGCAAGGGCGGTGACAAGGGTTAAGGCAGAAGCGGCGCTCGTGCCGATGCGCCGGCGAAATACTTTCATCATCAGGAACTGACTCCCTTACCGAAGATCACTGTTGTTCAGTCTACTCTGCGAGGCGGGCGGAGGCGCGCGCGGGAAGTTGCTTGTTGCGGCGGGCGCGGAGGGCGACACGTCCGAGCCAGACGGTGGTTGCGCTGAAGAGGGACGCGGCGAGAAGAGCGGTCGGCAGGTCGATGGCCGTACCATGGCGGGCGCCATCCACTAAGTGGAGGAAGCTGGCGGTCAGTGTCGCCAGGCCTACGGTGGCGGGCAGCAGGAAGTGGGTGGATACGAGGGCGAGCAGGATCAGGGCGACTCCCGCGAGCGCCAGAACGAGCGCCGCGGCCTGAATCGGCATGCGGCTGAGGGCGAAGAGGCCGAGCATGAGCGAGAGCGCGCCGAGGCAGCCGGGAAGGACAGTGCCGGGGAGATTGAACTCGGCGTAGAGCAGCAGGATGCCGGCGACGACGGCGAGGAGAGCGGCGTCCGGGGAGGCGAGCAGCTGGGCGAGGGCCGGGCTCATGGGACGCTCTGGCCGCGGGACTGCAGCGCCTGCCGCATGCCGAGGGCGGCGGAGTCCCTGGGGTCGATGCGGAGCGCGTTCTGAACGTCGACGACGGAGGCGGCGAGATCGCCCTTCTGCAGGTCGAGCCGCGAGAGGACGAGCCAGGCGGCGGCGCTGGGCTTGAGCTTGAGCGAGGCCTGGGCCTCCTGGCGGGCCTGGTCCAGATCGCCGCTGCGCTCGCGCAACTGTGCCAGGCCGACATGGGCGGCGGCGCTGGCGGGGTCGGCGGTGAGGGCAGAGTTGAACTCCTGCTCGGCTTCGGGAAGGAGTCCCTGGGCGAGGTAATCGCGGCCAAGCTGGGTGTATTCGGTGGCCTGCTGGTCTTTAGGCAGGGTGGCGAGGCGCATGGCGCGGACCTGGTCGAGCTGGAAGGTCGCCTGGCGGAAGCCGGCCTCGGAGTAGACACGGCGCAGGCGGGTGGTCGGCTCAAAGCCGCCTGAGGTGGGGGCCTGACGTCCAGCGGCGATCAGCGTGCGCATCTGCTGGGCTTCGGGATCGGTGGGCTTGAGCTTGAGCGCGGCTTCGACCTCGCGCTGGGCGCCGGCGAAGTCGCCGCGGCGGTAGAGGGAGACGGCGAGATTGTAGCGGTAGTCGGGGTCGTTGGGGTCGGCGTTCGAGGCGCGCTGGAAGAGCGCGGTGCCGTCTTTGTTCTGGCGGGCGAGCGCGACGCCCTGGTCGTTGACGACCTCCGGCAGCGGCAGCCGCGCGGCGACGAAGGAGAAGGCGTTGGCGGCGTCGGCGTACTTGGTCGCGTTGAAGCGGGCAAGGCCGAGATAGAAGTTGGCTTCGAGCGCCAAGCGGCTGCTTTGCGGAACCTTGGCGAGGACGGCGGCGGCCTGGTCGAACTGGCGGCTGGTGTAGAGCTCTTTGCCGAGGGCGAGCTGGGCTTCGGCGTAGGTGGGGGCGTCCTGGACGGCAGTTTCGAGGCGCTTGATGCGCTCCTGCGGGGTGGGTGCGTCGGTGCCGCGAATGTAGTTTTCAAAGGCGCTGAGGCGGACGCCGGCGGAGGCGGAGAGGAAAGTCTGCTGGGCGACGGAGAAGCCGGGCTGGACCTGGCGGGCGATCTTCCAGGCGATGGCGTTTTCGATGTCGAAGAGGCGGGAAAGTTCGGCGGAGTCGTCGAGCGGCGACGAGAGCTTGAGTTTGTCGACTTCGAGTACCTGGGCTTGGACCTGGATGCGCTCGCCCTGCACGTTGTAGCTGCCGACGATGACGTAATTTGCGTCCAGGGTTTGCGCGATGCGGATGGTGGTGGCGCGGGTGGGACGGAAGCCGGGGGGCAGGCCCAGGTGGTCGAGCGCGAAGAGGCGGTCGTCGCGCGAGATGGTGAGGAAGCCGGCGGAGCTGAGGCGCTGATTGAGGGTGGCGGGGAAAGAGTCGCCGATCCAGTTGAGGGTGGGCTGGCCGGAGCGGTTGTCGAAGGGCAGGACGAGGACGACGCGGCCGCCGGGTTGCTTGGCGTCGGCTGCGGAGGAGGCCTGGGCGAGGGCTTGGGAGTTGCTAGGCGTGCCGCAGAACAGGGCCGCGAGGGCGAGCGAGACGAGACGAGAGACGACGAACTTCCGCACGACTCATTATAAGGCGGCAGATGTTGGGCTGCGCCCGGACGCCGAGTACAATTAGCTTGCGCGAAAGTGGCGAAATTGGCAGACGCACCAGACTTAGGATCTGGCGGAGCAATCCGTGGGGGTTCAAGTCCCCCCTTTCGCACCAAAATCTTGCAGGAATGGACGTGTATGAGCCAGACGAAACCCGAACCGCAGCAGCCCGAGATCCGGCTCAAGAATGTAGAAGGCTATCGCGAGAGCTACGCGAACAGCGTACAGGTGAAGATGAGCGTGTGGGATTTTCAACTCGTCTTCGGCACCATGCGCCAGGACGCGCCGGAGTTCGTGGATCTCGAGAACTTCCAAGGCATCTATCTCAGCCCGCAGCAGGCCAAGGCGCTCTGGAATGTGCTGGGGCAGAACCTGGCGCAGTATGAGTCCACCTTTGGCCGGCTGGCGCTTGAGCCGCAAGGTCAGCCGCAGCCGCAGCCGGTGTTCAAGGCGCAGGTTCCTCCGGATGGCGGTCCGGTCAACTAAGGCAGAGCTGCTTGCGGGGGAAACCGGGTGGATGTGCTTGTTCGGCCGCGCGCGCAGGGTGCTCCTCGTCCGCACTTCAGTGCGGTGGCCGCGCCGGTCGAGAAGCCGCTGCCGTTGTGGATTCTCTACCCGCTCTTCTTTGTGGCGGTGTACCTATCGCACTGGCCGCTGCTGCGCCTGCCCTACTTCTGGGATGAGGCGGGCTACTACGTTCCGGCGGCACTCGACTTCTTTCGTACCGGCTCTCTGATTCCACAATCGACTTTGACCAACGCGCATCCTCCGCTGCCCTCCGTGCTGCTGACGGCGTGGTGGCATGTGGGTGGGCTGGCAATCAGCGGCACGCGAACGTTTCTGGCGATGATTGCGGCGGCGGCGCTGTTGGGCGCATTCCGGCTTGGGCGGCAGCTGATGGATTCCACCGTGGCGGCGCTGGTGACGCTGCTGACGGCGCTCTACCCGGTTTGGTTTGCGCAAAGCACGATGGCGCATGCGGACCTGTTTGCGGCGGCGTTTACGTTGTGGGCGCTCTCGTATTACTTCGGGCGCTATGTAAGAGGGGCGAGCGGTCGCGGCGCGGTCGCGTCGGGAGTGCTGTTCTCGCTGGCGGCGCTGGCCAAGGAAACGGCGATCGTGACCCCGCTGGTGCTGGGATTGTGGGAGTTTACGTTGCTGGTGACGGAGGCTCGGGGGAAGCAGGCGCGGGTCCGGTTGGGGTGGCTGGCGGCGCTGTTTGTGCCGGTGCTTCCGCTGGCGGGATGGTATGCGTATCACTTTCATGCGACTGGTTTCGTGTTCGGCAACCCGGAGTTTCTGCGCTACAACGCCACGGCGAATTTTAGTGCGGCGCGGGTAGCTGTGAGTTTGTGGCACCGGATCGTTCACCTGACCGCGCACATGAACCTGTATGTGCCGGTGGTCGCGACGGTGGCGGCGTTGAGGATGCCGGGGATCAGGGCACGAGCGGCTCGGCTGGCGGCCCTGCGGCCGGCGTGGATGGCGGTGGGCATTGTGCTGGCGGGCAATGCATTTGCGTTTTCGATCCTGGGCGGCGCGCTACTGACGCGCTATCTGCTGCCGATGTACCCGCTGGTGCTCCTGCTGTGCGTGGCCGTGTGGCAGAGCCGCGGACCACGTGCGCTGTACGGGTTGAGCGCGCTGACGGCGGTGGCTTTTCTGGCGGGACTGTTCTTGAACCCGCCCTACAGCTTTGCGCCGGAAGACAACCTGACGTACCGGGATTTTGTGCTCCTCCATGCGAGCGCGATCGCCGTGATCGCGCATCGCTTTCCGGAGGCGACGGTGCTGAGCGCGTGGCCGGCGACGGCGGAGATGCAGCATCCGGAGCTTGGCTACACGCGGCGGCCGATCAAGACGGTGGCGATCGACGACTTCGATCGCGAGCAGGTGGAGCATGCCGCGCAGGAGCCCGGAGCCTATGACACGGCGCTGGTGTTTTCGACCAAGTGGGTGCCTCCGCCGGGAAGCTTCTCGCTGAGCCGTGCAACCGAGCGGAGTGATGCGCGGTACTTCGATTTTCATCGCGATCTTAACCCGCGGCAGATCGCTGAGCTGCTGCACGGCGATGTGGTGTGGCAGGCTTCGCGCAATGGGGAGTGGGCGGCGGTACTCCGCTTTCCGCGTTCGCTGGACGCGACGTTTCGTGTTCCTTGAGACGGACCGATGCACTTAGGATCAGGTGCAGAGGAATTCTCTGATGATCAAGCGATGGGGAGCGATGGTGCTGGCGCTTTGCCTTTGGGATGCTGCCGGGGGGCAAGCTCCGTCGCCAGCACTTAGCTTCGATGTGGCGGCCATTCATCCGTCGAAATCGGACGGGCTGAACGGCGGCATCAAGGCGCTGCCGCGCGGGACCGGGTACACGGCTCAAAACGTGCCGGTAAAACTGATGATCAGCCTGATGTATAAGGTGCCGATGCGCCAGATTCTGGGTGGGCCGGAGTGGCTGAACGCGGAGCGCTTTGACGTCGAGGCCAAGACGGATGGCACCTCCTACTCACTCGACGACCTGCACACGATGTACCAGAACCTATTGGCCGAGCGCTTCGGGCTGAAGTTTCACCGGGAGACGAAAGAGGGTAAGGTGTATGCGCTCAAGCTCGATCCGGCGGGCCTGAAAATGAAACCGAACACCACTCCGCAGGACTACAACATCCCAGTCAACTTCAGTCCCGACGGAGTGCGGGGCGTGCGTGTGCCAATGTCTTACCTCTGCTGGTTCCTTGGTCAGACACTCCAGAACGATGCGCGGCCGGTGGTCAACCTGACGGGACTGGACGGAAACTACGACTTCACTCTGACATTTGCGCCGGTGCTGCCGCCGGGGGCTTCAAGCGAAAGCCTGCCGCGGGAGGTACAGGACCGTCCTTCCCTCTTCGACGCGGTGAAGCAGCAGCTGGGACTGACGCTGACACCGGAGCGCGGGCCGGTCGAGTTCCTGGTGATCGACCATATCGAGAAGCCGTTAGAAAAATGATGGCGTCCTCCATGCCTTTTCAGGAGTGCACGAGCAAGCGTTCCAGGGAGTAGAATCCGGCACTGGTTCGTTGCTTGGTGGTGTGACAAGCCGGGGTGCCCGCTGTGAAGAATGTCCTGCCGCTTGTCGCGTTGCTGCTGTGGGGCGCCGACCTCCACGCGCAGGCCAATCCATGCTCGTCGCAGGTCTCGCATATTGTGATGGAGACGGGTTCTTATAGCTCGCAGCCGGGCGTGACCTTTGATCTGCGTCACTTTGCGGCGACGCTGGTGCCGCAGGGAAGCAAGGCTCCGGAGTGTTATGCCAAGGTGACGGTGGTCTCGCGTGCGGAGATCTTTGTGAGCAATGAGAGCCTGACGCATGTGTTTTCCGAGAAGCTGGGCAAAACCGACAGCAAGATCAAGAACCTGAAGATTGAGAACGGCCTGGGGAAGGTGACTTTGAGCGGAAGCATTACGAAGCTGATGCCGATCGAGTTCACCATTTCGGGCCCGGTGACGACCGATGGCAGGGCGCTGCTGCTCGACGCGAGCCAGATCAAGGCAGATGGCATCCCGGTGAAGGTGCTGATGAAGATGGTGGGAGAAGATCTGGGGTCGATGCTGGGACTGAAAGGCGTAAACGGCATTACGGTCGAAGAGAACCGGATGTCGTTTTTTCCGGAACAGATTGCGCATCTGCGCGGGTATATCTCGTCGGTGGAGACGAACAAGGATGGACTGATCCTGCGCTATGGGCGCAAGCCGGGGCCGCGGGCCGCGGCGCATCCAGTGTCGTTCCGAGCCCACTGATGCCGCGATTCCTGCGGCCAGGGTGCCAGCCGCAGTGATATCGTTTGTTATTCCGCGTGGGGTAGAGGACTGTGCGGCGTACGGTTCTGTACTGAAAACCATTTTAAAAAGGAGAGACGGATGGAACAGGGAAGTTGCGATATTGGCCTGATTGGGCTTGCGGTGATGGGACAGAATCTGGTGCTGAATATGAACGACCACGGGTACAAGGTGGCTGTGTTCAACCGGACCACCTCCAAGGTGGATGAGTTCCTGGCCGACGAAGCGAAGGGCACGCAGGTCGTCGGGGCGCACTCGATCGAGGAGATGTGTTCGCAGCTGAAGACGCCGCGGCGCGTGATGATTATGGTAAAGGCCGGCGAGGTGGTCGACCAGACGATCGAGCAGATTGTGCCGCACCTTGAGAAGGGCGACATCGTGATCGATGGCGGCAACTCGCTCTTTACGGATTCGAACCGGCGCACGAAGGCTCTGGCAGAGAAGGGCATTCTGTTCATCGGGACCGGCGTTTCAGGAGGCGAAGAGGGCGCGCGCTTTGGCCCGTCGATCATGCCGGGTGGCAATCCGGACGCGTGGCCGCATGTGAAGGAGATCTTCCAGGCCATTGCCGCGAAGGTGGAAGACGGCACGCCGTGCTGCGACTGGGTGGGAGAGGATGGCGCCGGACACTACGTGAAGATGGTGCACAACGGGATTGAGTACGGGGACATGCAGCTGATCGGCGAGGCCTACCAGTTGCTCAAAGACGGGCTGGGGCTGACGCCGGACGAGTTCGCCGGCGTGTTTACGGAGTGGAACAAGGGCGAGCTGGATAGCTTCCTGATCGAGATCTCGGCGATCATTTTTGCCAAAAAGGACGATGACGGCCAGCCGATCATCGACAAGATTCTGGACACGGCCGGGCAGAAGGGCACGGGGAAGTGGACGGCAATCTCGGCGCTCGACATGGGCATGCCGGTGACGTTGATCGGGGAGAGCGTGTTTGCGCGCTGCCTGTCGGCGATCAAGGAGGAGCGGGTGGCGGCTTCGAAGCTGCTCGAAGGTCCGCGAAAGGTGTTGACGATCGCGGAAAAGGCGGCCTTCATCGAGGACGTCCGCCGAGCGCTGTTCTGCTCGAAGCTGATCAGCTATGCGCAGGGGTATATGCTGCTGCGCGAGGCGGCGAAGACGTACAAGTGGCACCTGAACATGGGCGGCGTGGCGCTGATGTGGCGCGGCGGATGCATCATTCGTTCGGCGTTCCTGAACGACATCAAGCATGCGTACGATAAGAATCCGGAGCTTGAAAACCTGCTGATGGATGAGTTCTTCTTCGGCGTGCTGAACAAATACCAGGCGAGCTGGCGGAAGGCGATCATTCATGCGATTGAAATCGGGGTGCCGACCCCGGCGTTCTCGACCGCGCTGGCCTTCTATGATGGCTACCGTACGGAGCGGCTGCCGGCCAACCTGCTGCAGGCGCAGCGCGACTTCTTCGGCGCGCACACGTATGAGCGGATCGACAAGCCGCGGGGCGAGTTCTTCCATACCAATTGGACCGGCCGCGGCGGGCGCGTGTCTTCTTCCACGTATAACGCCTGATTTTTCTGTCGCACGCACAAGCGGCCGGGAGAGAAGAAACTCCCGGCCGTTCCGCGTGAAGCAGTCCTAAGATTGAGAGTGGAGAGTGTTCGATGGTTCAGCGTCAGCTGGGAAGTCAAGCAGTGTCGGCGATCGGTCTTGGCTGCATGGGCATGTCCGGGATGTACGGGGCGACCGACGATGCGGAGTCGGTGCGGGCCATCCATGCGGCCATCGCAGGCGGCGTGACGCTGATCGATACCGGCGACTTTTATGGGATGGGGCACAATGAGCTGCTGATCGGGCGGGCGTTGCGGGAGTTGGGGTCCTCGGCGCGCGACAAGGTCGTACTTAGCGTGAAGTTCGGCGCGATGCGCACGCCTTCGGGGGCGTGGTCGGGATTCGAGGGACGGCCGGCGGCGGTGAAGAACTTCCTGGCGTATTCGCTGGTGCGCCTGGGCGTGCGCGAGATCGATATCTATCGGCCGGCTCGCCTGGATGACAAGATTCCGATCGAGGAGATGATGGGTGGCGTGGCCGAGATGGTTAAGCAGGGATTTGTGCGGCAGGCGGGACTCTCCGAGGTAGGCGTCGAGACGGCGCGGCGGGCGCAGACGGTGACGCCGATCACCGACGTGCAGCTGGAGTATGGGCTGCCCACGCGTGGGATGGAGGATAAGGTGTTGCCTGGGCTGAGCGCCCTGGAGATCGGTGTCACGGCGTATGGCGTGCTGGGCCGCGGACTGCTGACTGGAGCGTTGCCGACCGAAAAGGCAGATTTTCGCAGGTTTCTGCCGCGCTTTACAGGCGCGAACCTCACCAAGAACCAGACGCTCGCGGCTGCTTTACGGGAGGTGTCGGCAGAGCGTGGCGTGTCGCCGGTACAACTGGCGATTGCGTGGGTGCTGAGTCGCGGCGAGCAGATTGTGCCGATTCTGGGCGCACGCACGGTCAAGCAGGTGGAGGAGATGCTTGGGGCGGTCGAGCTAAAGTTGAGCGAAGAGGAGCTGCAGGCGCTTGAACAGGCTGTGCCGGCGAGCGAGATCGCGGGTACGCGCTATGACAAGCAGGCGATGACGCACCTGGACAGCGAACGGTAGGGTCTGCAGGCGGCTGGTCCGCGAGAGAACGATCCGCCACGATCGACTTCGGGGCGGATCTGGAGAGATGGGTGGGAGCTCGGGCGTTACTGGATGGTTTGCCAGGCGTTCCAGACGTAGATGCCGACCGCGCAGAGGGTAACGAGGCTGGCGGCTCCACCGATGATGCGGACGACGGGCTGAATGTGGTTGATGCGGCGGACGATGGAGCGGTGACTCTCCTGCTGGCGGGCTTCGCCCTCGTTGAGGTAGAGCTTCTCATCCTCATAACGGGTCAGCTGGCTGCGATAGATGAGCAGGCCTACGAAGCATGCGGAGAGGACCGCCCAGAGAGTGAGTAGAACAGGATTCAATGTCATGGTATTCTCCATCCCCGGCTAGGGTGCGTACTCGATTCGAGCCGTGGGTTGTAGGAGCGTCTACAACTTCGGACCGTCTCGCAGGAGAAGCATACCGCCACTGTGTCAAATTGCAACGGTTTTCTTTCTTAATTTCCCATTTTGGGAATAGCTTATCCCAGGATGCCGTGCAGCAGGAATCCAACGACCGTAACAGTCGCTACCAGGATCAGCAGCAGGGCGCCGATAAAGAGCGCTGCCTGCCTGCGGGTTTTCTCGGTAGGCTGGGTGATGCCGAAGGTGTTGATGAAGGCGTCGGCCAGGAAGTAAAGCAGGGACATGCCTTATTATGCGCGAACATTGCCGCTGCGTAGGCAGGGGGGAGGACGCGTGCATCGCTCTGGCGCCGGACACATCTTATAAAGAGACGGTTGCTGCGGCGTTCATGCCCGGCTACACTGGAAGGGTTACGTTTCAAGGAGATTCTGATATGTCCACATCTGTTGTTGTTCCCGAGGTCGTTGAGGCTCCGCCATCCGCATCGGCTCTGCCGGTCAAGCTGACGGATGCGGCAATCGGCAAGGTTCGCGAGATTATGGCGACGCAGGATCCGCTTCCCGCTGGGTTGCGCATTGGCGTGGTTGGCGGCGGTTGCTCCGGGTTTCAGTACTCGATGTCATTTGAAAACCAGAGCGGGATGATGGATAAGGTGCTGCGGTTCGACGATTTGAAGGTGTTTGTCGACGCGACCTCCGCGATGTATCTGAATGGCTGTACGGTCGATTATGTGGAGACGCTTGAAGCGGCGGGCTTCAAATTCGACAATCCGACAGTGAAGAGCACCTGCGGATGTGGTTCGAGCTTCAGCGTTTAG
>CAXSDM010000083.1:0-12218 GCA_964235575.1 uncultured Acidobacteriaceae bacterium
ACCTTCTACTTCCTTCTCGTCTACGTCCTCGTCTCCCCCTTCACCGGCTGGCTCGGCGACCGCTTCCCGCGCAAGCCCATGATCGTCCTCGCCGCGCTCTTCTGGTCCTCCGTCAACCTCCTCACCGCCTTCGTCCACTCCTTCGCCTCGCTCAACGTCCGCCATGCCGCGCTCGGTCTCGGCGAGGCGAGCTTCGGCATCTTCGCCCCAGCCATCCTTGCCGACTTCTACCCGCCCGACCAGCGCAACCGCGTCCTCACCCTCTTCAACATTGCCGTCCCCGTCGGCGCCGCGCTCGGCTATCTCACCGGCGGCTACATCGGCCAGCATTACGGCTGGCGCATGTCCTTCACCGTCTCCGCCATCCCCGGCATCGTGCTCGCGCTGCTCATCGCCGCCTTCATGCGCGAGCCCGCCCGCGGCGCCAGCACCAACGCGAAGCCCACCCCGAACCGCCACGCCGTTGCCTCGCTTCTCCACAACCCCGCCTACCTCTGCTCCATCGGCGGATACGCCGCCGTCACCTTCACCATCGGCGGGCTCTCCATCTGGATGCCCACCTTCCTCCAGCGTCTCGACGGCCGCTCCCAATCCTCCGCCTCCTTCATCATGGGAGCCGTCACCGTCGCCGGAGGCCTCCTCGGGACGATCGCCGGCGGCACGATTGCCCAGCGCTGGTCTCGCACGAACCCCGCCGCCCTCTACCTCGTCCCCGCCTGGAGCGCCCTCGCCGCCTTCTTCCCCGCGCTCGTCTGCTTCTTCGGCCCGCGCCTCTTCCACACCGCCGCGCTCACCGTGCCGTCGCTCGCGCTGGCGATCTTCCTCATCTTCCTCGGATCTGGACCGGTAAATGCAGCCACCGTCAACGCCGTCCAACCCGGCATCCGCGCCACCGCCCTCGCCGGCCAGCTCCTCGCCATCCACGCCCTCGGCGACGCCTGTTCCCCTACCCTCATCGGAGCTATTAGCGACCGCTCCAACCTCGCCGACGGCCTCGGCTCCACCCTGCTCGCGCTCCTTCTCGGCGCGGCGATCTTCTTTCTAGGCGCCCGCTTCGCCACCACGCTCACTCCCAAGTCCGCTTAGAGCAGGCCGCCGAGCTCCGCGAACCTACCCTCGTCCCCGCCGCCGCGCCCGCACGAAACTCGATACAGAAAAATACCCAAACAGCACCAGCATACCCGCCGCAAACCAGATCCGGTGCTCTGCCGCGCCCTCCCCATGCAGCTCACCCCGGCTCTTCCACACGCCCACCGCCGCGGTCACCGCAAATAGACCGAAGAAGACGCCCGTCATCTCCAGCCACAGCACGCCCGAGAGCTTCACGAGCGGCCTCCACACGGCCCTGCCAAAACGCGAGCTCCCTTCGCGCACCCCTGCCGTCGTCGTCGCCGCAGACTTCCGCGCCCGCACCACCTGCTGCGCCGCTCGAGCCCCCGCCCCGCCCTGCCGACCCGGAGACTGTATCTCCGGAGGCACCGGTCGAGGCACCGATCCGGGCATTGACGCAGGCACCGGCCGCACCGCACTGGACGTGTGTGCTGCCGCGTTTGGATTTGGAGCCGCCGCCGCGTCCGCCGCCTTCATCAGCGCACGTGCTGCCTCCCGCGCACCTGCTCCCAACGCTCTCCCAAACCGAACCCGATCCATCTCCAAAGTCTAATCCGTGCACCGCCCGCCTAGGTACTTGAACCGGAAAGCGTGCATACTAGAAACCGGCTTCTCCACTCCACCACTGGGAGTCTCACCCTATGAAAAAAGTTATCTTCCTTCTGGCGGGCGTCTCGTTCGCCTTTGGTTACTCCTTGGTCCGCCGTTCGCGCGAGCTCCAGCACGCCGCCCTGCCCTCAAAGTCGGTTGACGACCTCGCCAAAACCCTGCAGTCCGCCTGGGCCGATCACCATACCGTCGTTTAGGCGGCGCATCCATCCCCCATTGCTTGCATTGCACCCCGCGCACTCCCGGCGTATCCTTTGCTTCAGGCGGGATGGTCGAATCACCGAACCTACACCTGCCAAGCCGTTCCCGGGCGTCATCTCAAGCGCTTTCACCCCGCGGAAAACCCGATGCGAGTCAGTTGTCTTTTGAGGTATTTCCATCGCGTAAAATGAAGGCAGCGGGACGCCGGAGGTCTGATTGAATCAAAAGGTGAAGAACCTCATACAGAAGCTTGGAGAAGCCATCCATGAGTCCGTCTCCGAGTCAGAAAATATCGCAGGCGTCGTCAAGAACATCCGCGAACAGGGCTTTGACGTCCTCCTCATGCTCGAAGCCACTATCGGTCTGAACGAAGTAGAGGAGGAGGAGTCCGCGCCGTTGCAACTTACCGCAGGCGAGCCGGGCGAGGGCCCCTTCACCAACACCGACGTTTCGTTCTTGAAGTCGCTCCGAATCACCCTCACCGAAGAGGAAGATTCGTCCAAAGATTAGGTCTGCAACAAAAGGCGAAGCCCCTCCAGGTCTTCGCCTTTTTCCTCTCCACTTACCCCCGCTTTACCTTCCGCCGAATCGCCCCCGCAACCGTGCAGAGCCCCGTCCCCAGCAGAGCAAGGCTGGACGGCTCCGGAGCCGGTGCCACCGACACGTCACTGAACAGCGCCGTACCATCCGCTCCGCCCGTATTTGCGGCGAACGTCAGGTCTTCGACCCTGTGCGTCGCGACGAAATCGGCCGAGACTTCCAGAAAGGGATTGGCCCCGCCCACCGCGCTGATCGCCGTTGGCGCGACCACTGCCACGCCATCCACAAACACGGTCACCGTGGGGCTGGCGTTGCAGCAGCCATATCCATCCGCAGACCGCGCGTTCTCGAGAAAGCTCAGCTCGTACGTCTCGCCTACCACCAGGTTGCGCAGAATCGTGCTCAGCTCACCCGAGGTCTGGATGAAGCCCACGGTCGAGTCGCCCGCCGGCAATGTTCCGTTGTTATAGAAGCCGCCCAGGTTGAACCCGGTCGCGCCCACATTGCTTCCGCTCTCGTGCCAGCCGGGAACAGAAACGGCATACCCCGGAAAACTGTATGCCGCAGGATTATAGGAAAAATCAGGATTTGTAACCAGATTCGCAGCGTGAGCGGCAGAGATGCCGGAAGCAGATACCAGAGCAAGGGAGAGAAAAGCAATCAGACGCATGAGAAAAGCTCCAAAGGAGAAGTGAAACAGTGTTGATGTAAAAATAACACGAATGGGTGAGAGAGCAAGAAAAAAGTACACACAAACTGAAGAAAGTTGTAGAGCCACCCTTCCCCATTCCGTTCCCTTCCTCCCACCTGCGACGTAGCCTATACTTGGCGCATCCCACAAACGTCTTCAAAGCAGTAAGCTAAGCGAACACGATTTTTGTGCCGGAAGGATCCAATGAGAGATACGCTCGGTGTCCTGCTCGCCGGAGGCGCCGGCGAACGCCTCTTCCCCCTCACCCGCGACCGCGCCAAACCGGCCGTCCCCTTCGCCGGCCAGTACCGCATCATCGACATCACGTTGTCGAACTGCATCAACTCCGACCTGCGCCACGTCTACATCCTCACGCAGTACAAGGCTCTCTCGCTCAACCGCCACATTCGCGAGGGCTGGGGTCCGGTCGTCGCCAACGAGCTTGGCGAGTTCATCGAGATCCTGCCCCCCATGCAGCGCGTCTCTAAATCCTGGTACCAGGGCACAGCTGACGCGGTCTACCAGAACATCTACTCGATCGGCTCTGAGGAACCGAAGTACGTCATCATCCTCTCGGGCGACCACATCTACAAGATGAACTACGCCCGCATGCTCGCCCAGCACTGCGAGTCCGGCGCCGACGTGACCCTCGCCACCCTGCCCATCCGCCCCGACGAGGTCTCGCAATTCGGCGTCGTCGAGGTCGCCCGCAATGGCGAAGTCACCTGCTTTGAAGAAAAGCCCAAGGAGACCAAGGCTCGCTCGCCCTTTCTCGCCGACATGGTCGACGCCTCGATGGGGATCTATATCTTCAACACCGACGTGCTGCTGCCTGAGCTCATGCGTGACGCCGAAGACCCCAGTTCCAAGCACGACTTCGGCCACAACATCCTGCCCAGCCTGCTCGGCCGCTGCAAAATGATGGCCTTCAACTTCGTCGACGAAAACAAGCAGAACGCTCTTTATTGGCGCGACGTCGGCACCCTCGATGCTTACTACGAAGCCAACATGGACGTCGCCGGCGTTACCCCCACCTTCAACCTCTACGACAAATCCTGGCCCATGCGCACCCGTGCCTACCAGTACCCTCCCGCCAAGTTCGTCTTCGGCGAGCCTGGACGCACGGGCATGGCCATCAATTCCATCGTCGCCGCCGGCTGCGTCGTATCGGGAGCCGTCGTGCGCAACTCGGTCGTTTCGCACGATGTCCGCGTCAACTCCTACGCCGACGTCGACTCGTCCATCGTCTTCTCCCACGTCAACATCGGCCGGCACTGCCGCATCCGCCACGCCATCATCGACCGCGACGTTCACATTCCCGACGGCACCGTCATCGGCTACGACCAGAACGAGGACAAGAAGAAGTACTTTGTTTCCCCCAGCGGCCTTACCGTCGTCACCCGCGACTACTCCGTCTACGAGAACCCGGTGTCCCCCGAGTTCCTGCAGACCGGCGGAAGCTTCTAAGACAAACACGCACAGAGGCTACAGAGCGCTCTCTGTATTCTCCGTGCAACTTCGCGTCCTCTCTGCTTGTCTTTTCTCGATTTACCGGTGCCCAAACCGGTACATCACCCCACCTGAGATCGCGAAGAACTCCCGCGTCTCAGTTCCGAAGTGTTCCAGAATCAAATCCGGCGAAAGCCGAATTGTTAACGCCTTCGAGCGATTGAAATCCACGCTTCCTCCCAGCGCCGCCATGGGCTTTACGCGGTTCGTGTACAGCCCGATATTCTCTCCTGCCGGCACCGGCGTCTCGGTAAAGTCGCCCGCGCCCACCCCGAAGTACGCATGGTAGTTGATCGCCGCCCGCTGGCTCTTCGGCCCGCGATACTGCGCGCCCAGCAGCCCCTCGTACATCACCACCAGCGGCCGCGTCGTATACGGATTCGCCAGCACCGGCGTCGTCCCCGCCTCGCCGCGGAAGTCCGCCGCCACGCCAATCTTGCTGGTCAGCCAATACGTCCCGTTCAGCTCCACGCCTCCGAAATTCATCCGCTTCGGAAGATTCTGACCCGCCTGAAAGTTCTGGAGGTCAATGCCCCCGTAAATCTCGTAGCGGTTGTCATACGTTACCGGAGCCGCCGCCGCCAGCTTGCCTTGCGCCTCTATCTGGCCGGGAAGCAGGGCCAATCCAGCGCAGGCCAGGCCGCACGCCGCCAAACTCGTCCATCTTTGCATCGCTCGTAGGTGTCCAATCGGGCAAACAAATTTCTTTCACGAGGATATAACGTCTCGACCCATTTCCGCGTGCTCGCTGCACTCCAGGCATCCAATCCCCAGCATCCAGTTCAAGCCGCGCAACGTCCTACGGGGAAGTGAGATAATCAGGATTGCCGCCGGTCTGCTGACATTGCGTAAGCGCGGCACGGGAGAAGAGTATGGGAGAGTTTTTTACACCAACGCATCTGATGGTTATCGCAGTGGTTGTCCTGGTCCTGTTCGGCGGCAAGAAGCTGCCCGAGCTCGGCAAGGGCCTGGGCGAAGGCCTGCGCGGCTTCAAGGAAGGCATGAAGGGCGTTCAAGACGAGATGAACAAGCCCGGCGAGACCGCCCACACCGTCACGCCCAAAGCCGCCGAGACCCCGCAGGACACCATCCTCAAGTCTTAGCTCCAGGAGACCCATGAAGCTCAATTCCCCCTGGCTCGTCGAGCCCCATGCCAAGGTCCGTCTCCGCGAATTTGACACCTCCGCCACAGGCGGCCTCACCAACGGCCACAAAAGTGACGCACTGCTTGAGAAGAACGGCAAAGCGCTCGCCAAACTGCAGGAGGTCCTCTACGCCGGCCAGCAGCACTCCGTCCTCATCGTCCTCCAGGGCATGGACACGGCCGGCAAGGACGGCACCATCTCCCACATCTTCTCCGGCATCAACCCTCAGGGCTGCGAGGTCGCCAGCTTCAAGGTGCCTACCCCGCTCGAAGCCCGCCACGACTTCCTTTGGCGATGCCATGCCGCCGCCCCTGCCCGGGGCATCATCACCATCTTCAACCGCTCCCACTACGAGGACGTGCTCTCCCCGCGCGTGCATAAACTCATGACCGCGAAGCAGGTCGAGGCCCACCTCGAACAGATCAACAACTTCGAGTCCATGCTCTTCGAGAACGGCACCCTCGTCCTAAAATTCTTCCTCAATATCTCGAAGGAAGAGCAAAAGAGCCGTCTCCAGTCCCGCCTCGACGACCCGGACAAGCATTGGAAGTTTTCCGAAGCCGACCTCAAGGAGCGTGCCTTTTGGTCCGACTACCAGGACGCCTACGAGGACATCCTTTCGCACACCAGCCGCAAGCACGCCCCCTGGTTCGTCATCCCGTCCGACCACAAGTGGTACCGCAACGTAGCCATCTCCGGCATCCTCGTCGACGCCCTCTCCACCCTCAAACTCTCCTACCCTAAGCCCACGGTCGACGTTTCGAAGATTGAACTTTAGGACCTAGGATCGAGGGTTCGGTCATGATGTCACGACGGAGAGGCGAACCAATCTCGTACAGCCATCGATAAAGCGAGACCCTCCATGCAACTCAGCACCCGCCGCACCCTCGGCCGCTCAGGCCTTCCGGTAAGTCCGCTCGCCCTCGGCACCATGACCTTCGGCAACAGGAAGTGGGGTTCGCCCGACGACGTTGCCGCCACCCTCTTCCACGCCTTCGTCGACGCCGGCGGCAACTTCATCGACACCGCGGACGTGTACAGCGGAGGCCGCAGCGAAGAGCTTGTCGGCCACTTCATCGCTGAACGCAAGCTCCGCGACCGCGTCGTCCTCGCCACGAAATTCAGCTTCAGCGGCGGCAACGGCCGCAAGAACCTTCACCGCGCGCTCGAAGGCTCACTCCGCCGCCTCGCGACCGACTACGTCGACCTCTACTGGATGCACGTCTGGGATCGTGTCACCCCGCCCGAGGAGATGCTGCAGTCCATGGGCGACCTCGTCCGCGCCGGCAAGATTCGCTATTTCGGCCTCTCCGATGTCCCCGCCTGGTACGCCGCGCGCATGGCCACCCTTGCCCAGGTGCACAACGTTCCCGGCCCCATCGCGCTGCAGCTTCCGTACTCGCTCGTCGAGCGCACCATCGAGCACGAGCATGTGCCCGCAGCCCTGGCGCTGGGCATGGGCGTCACTCCCTGGAGCCCGCTTGCCGCCGGCTTTCTCACCGGCAAATACAGCCGCGGCTCTGGAGACAGCGCCGTCCTTGGAGGCGGACGCCTGGACTTGAGCGACCAGCCGTTTCGCCTTTTCACCGACCGCAACTGGACGATCCTGGACATTCTTCGCGAGGTGAGCCAAAGCGTGGGCAAGTCCCCGGCAGAGATCGCGCTGGCCTGGGCCCTCGCGCAGCCTGGAATGACGTCGCTGATCTTCGGAGCTTCGAAGCCGGAGCAGCTTGAGAACAACCTGGCCGCGCTTGATTTTCAGCTTCCCGAACCCGCGCTCGCACGTCTCAATCAGGCCAGCGGATTTCCCGCTGGAAACTTCTACTCGCTGTTCGAAGATGGTGTGCACCGCGGCATCTTCGGCGGAACCATGGTCGAGGGCTGGCTCGAAGTTCGCGCTCGGCGAAGATCATAGCCAGGACCCATCACCTGATAGACTTAGAAGTCGTGTAACGGCGCACGTTCGCGCCCGATTGCGGGCTCGCGTCGCCAGACCAGCCAAGCACCTCAAGGAAGACTCTCACCGTGGCAAACGAAACCCGCCTCCAGCAACTGGAAGATCGAAAGTCAGCGCTCAAGCAGGATCATTTCCTTACTACCTCCTCGAGCGGCCTCGAATGGGTCAGTGAAAACCGCAAGTCCGTGATCGTGACCACCTCGATCCTGTTCGCCGTCATCGTTCTCGCCGTCGTCACCGCGGTTATCTTCAGCCGGCGCTCGGATGCGGCTGCCGCCGCCTTCGGACGCGCCATGCAGACGTACGAGTCTCCGCTTGTCACTCCCGGCGAACCGCAGGAGCCCGGCGTGACCACATACAACTCCGCCGCCGAGCGTGCCAAGGCCGCAAACACGCAGTTCCTGACCGTGGCGCACCAGTACGGTTCGACCCGCGACGGCAAAAACGCGCTCTACTTCGCCGGCATCACCTCGATGGAAGCGGGCCAGACGGCTTCCGCCGAGTCCACCCTCAATCAGGTTGCCGGCTTCTGGAACAAGGAACTCGCCGCTCTGGGCAAGTTCGCGCTCGCCGACCTCTACCACGGAACCGGCCGCGACCAGCAGGCCATCGAGCTCTACAACCAGCTCGCCGCCAAGCCCACCGACGCTATCCCGGCCGGCCTCGCCCAGATCACCCTTGCCGCGCTTTACACCGACGAAGGCAAGCCGGAGCAGGCGCGCCAAATTTACGCCCAGCTGAAAGACAAGGATAAGGACGCCAAAGGCCTGCAAGGTCCAGCCGGTGCCATCGCCGCGCAAAAGCTCAACCCGGCTCCCGCGGGCAGCCCGGCGCCTCAACTTTAAGTCTCTCGACTGCCGCACGTCAGAAGCCATGAATCTCGTCGTGCAGATGAGAGGCCGTGGAGCGATCACTCACAAACTCCGCCGCGCCCAATGCGTCCTGGCCCTCTCCCGCGCGCAGGTCGGATACGGTCTTCCACGTGTCTGACTTCCTCGGTGCCGGCACCCAGAGCGGAAGCTCCATCTTCAAGAACGTGGACAGCGCATGCGCATGCGGCTCATACAGCAGCCGGATCGCTGTCAACCGGCGCATACTCTCCGGATCTCCACACAAACGCATATGCAGATCGCCGAGCGTCTCGCACATCGCTCCGAAGGTCTCGGACGGCAGCCGGTCGAGACCCTGCAGCTCCTTTTCCTTGGCCGTGTGCTCCACGTGGAAGACATGCCCCAGATCAATCAATGCATGCCGCGCCATGGCAAAGGTTAGCTGCGCCTGACGCGCCGAGGCCCCTTCCACCGTGGTAATCAGCAGCGCGCACGCGTCCAGCACAGAGACCAGCGCCGAAAGCCAACTCTGATTGTCGTGTTGCGACCGGTAATAGCAAAGAATCGGGTACGAGATGTGCGACTCCAGGATCTCCGCCGACCAGCGCTCCCACTCCGCCAGCAGCCCGATCAGCTCCGCTTCGCCTCCCTTGTAGGCGTGCCGTTGCAGCAGTTCGGTCGCCGTCGGAGGAGATCCTGCACGCCCATCAAGCATCGCCACGCTCACCTCCCGGCGCGAGAACGCCTGGTAGAGCACCGGCACATACCCAATCACCAGAGCGACAAATCCGAGGCCCGTGCCCGACTCCGCCACCGTAAGCGCCCGCACCAGCAGAGTCTGCGGCGTCACATCGCCCAGTCCGAGCGTGAACAGAGTCGTCCCACTCACGTATAGGTCCGTCTGCAGATTGGCGAGCGGCGTTCGGTGCGCGTTCATTGCATCGGAGAACGGCGTTCCCAGGGCGAAGTAGATCAGACCAAACCCTGATACCAGCAGCACCGCCCACAGGCCCAGAAGCAGCAGCAGCGACATCGGACCATAGATACTGTAGATCTGCTCTTTCACCTTACGATTCGCCGTCAGGCAGGCACTCGCAACCCACGGCCTCCAGGTAGCGAGATAAAACAAACGCGTGATCCGAAACCGGCCGCTCGGACGGCGCGGCAGAATGATGGTTTGGAACGCATCCAGAATCACCCCAAAGCAGAAAAACAAGCCAAACAGCAGACTGGCAACACGCATCGGCGAAACTCCTCGGCGAAAGATACAACTTTGGGATTAGACAGAGCGAAAAATCACACGATGCATTTGTAAACACATCCATTTGCTGCCATTCTTTTCTTGACTTCGTCTTACCCGTGCTTTCCGATGAGAGTTGAGCAAACTTTCAGGCTCTCCACCGTTCCTTCCCTTAGAGCATCCAGTACGTCGGCGCACCCCGAAAAGCCACTTACCGAGACCCTTATGCGCATTCTGGTCGTGGACGACGAACCCATCATCGCCGAAACCCTGCTGACGATCTTTCGCAACAACGGCTTCGACGCCACCTCCGCCGGAGACGCGGACCAGGCTCTCGCCTCCGTACGCGAGAGCGCTCCCGACCTGGTCCTGTGCGATATCGACCTGCCCGGCAGGGATGGAATCACGCTGATGCACGATCTCGGCCGCGAGTTCCCGAACTGTCCCATCTTCGTGCTCACGGGCCTCTATCCTGCCCTGAATCGCGTCCGCGAGTGCGCCCTCACGCTCTCGCAGCCGGTCAGCATCTTCACCAAACCGTGCCGTCCCACCGACCTGCTCGACTCCGCCGGCAAACTGCGCCTGACGGCCTGACCGCATGCCTGACCTTGGCCGCACCCTCGTCCTCCTCGGTCTCGCTCTGCTCGTCATCGGGCTCCTCGTCATCGGCCTCAGCCGCCTCAATCTTCCTATCGGCAGATTGCCCGGAGACTTGAGCTATCGCGGCAAAAGTTTTGCTTTCTCGTTCCCCATCGTCTCCTGCCTGCTGCTCAGCGCATTGGTGTCTTTGCTCGTGTGGGTCTTCGGACGTCTCCGCCGCTAAGCAGCACCAAGCCTGCCCACACACTCCCGATCGTCCATCTTGCCAGCTAAACCCGGTAATTACCTTCGTTTACCTCGTCTTCGCCGATGACATCACTGCCATGCCTGCCGTCCTGTGGCGGATGCTCGCTCTGCCACAGGCCGAGCCTCGCGATGTCAGCGACCTGCATCTCTCTGTCCGTTACTAAGGCGACGTCGCCCGCATCCGCTCAGGAAGCCGGCGACCTGGTCCCGGTCGCCCTGATCGGCCGGGGTGACGGTCTGGGCCAGCAAGTGGCCCAGAGTATCGACCGCGATGTGCACCTTCGATCCCTTGCGCCGCTTGGCTCCGTCGTAACCGGCTCGTCCGCCCGACTCGGGCGTGGACTGCAGCGTGCGGCTGTCGATGCAGACTGCGCTTGGCTGGCCCTTGCGTCCGGTCCACTGGCGCACAATCAACTGCACGTCGGCCACCAGCGCCTCAAACAAACCCTCATGAGCAGGTGCATCGTCCATAACACCCTCTAGAAGTGTTTTAGGCGGCCCCTTTTTGTAAAACAACTGTCTGTGTGCGTCAAGCGTTCGTGACAAACTTCGCTATTTGCTTTACAAGGCATAGCAGACTCCCGAGAGTTGCTCTAACTCGTCAAAGAGCTGCCTGGCAGCTTCTCCATTACAGGCATCCTTCGACGGTTTCGCCTCTTTGACGGGCCCCCTCAGACCGAAGAGGCGACTCGGTCCATAATATCCAGATGGTTTGGCATCCGGGGCCGTGGCTGCAAACAGGGTAGGCTGAGCTCCTTTTGCGGCGTTCTGGGCTAAGGGCAGCAGCGCCGCCGAGGCGGCCTTTATAAGAATGCTTGGTCCATGGAACTGCAGATTTGTGTGCGCGTACCCTGGGTGGCAAGCGACGGAGAGCAAGCGGGAGCCTGCTCGACGCTGAAGTTCCTGTGCGAACAACATCACTCCCAGTTTCGTCTTTGTATATGCCCGCATCGGCTTATAGCTCTTCTCAGAGTTGAGGTCCTGTACGGGTACAGGACCACCGTTCACGTGAGCCATTGAGGATACAGAGACCACCCGAGGTGCAGAGGACTGCAGGAGCAAGGGCAGCAAGAGACCAGTGAGAGCGAAGTGGCCTAGCATGTTGGTGGCAAACTGCAGCTCAAAGCCGTCGATGCTAAGTCTTCGCTTCGGGATCGCCATCACGCCGGCATTATTGATCAGAAGGTCGAGTGATCGTCCCTCTTGAACCTGCTGCGTTGCAAACGCCTTCACAGAAGCGAGATCTGCGAGGTTCAGGAAGGCGGTGCTCAGCTTGGCTTCCGGCACGATCTGCTGAATGCGCATTGCCGCGTGGTCCGCTTTCTCCTGTGTGCGAGCCGGCATAATCACCATCGCGCCCGCTCGCGCCAACTCCAGTGCTGCGTTCCAACCGATGCCACTCGTGGCTCCCGTCACGAGTGCTCGCTTGTCACACTGGGACGGTATATCGAGGGAAGTCCAACCTTTGCTCATAAAACGACGATCCTCTGGTAAATAGACGAGACTGCTTGGGTTTGATTCTTCGTTTGTGAATCAGCAA
>CAXSDM010000084.1:0-1538 GCA_964235575.1 uncultured Acidobacteriaceae bacterium
CGCGACCCCAGCCGGCAGAACAGCAGCCCACCCGGGCGCAGCACGCGCCAAAGCTCCGCCACCATCGCCAGAAAATGCTGCTCATCGCGCGCGAAGTGCAGCACCGAATTACAGATCACCACGTCGGCAAACCCATCCGCAAACGGCATTACCTCGATCGCAGAGGTGACAAAATTCTCCGCCGGCAGCCCCGGCTGAAGCTCTGCTGCCAGCGCCCGCACATGCGCCACGCCCGCCGGATCGGCATCGAGCGCAAATACCTCGCAGCCCTGCCGCAATAGATACACCAGATTCCGCCCATACCCACACCCGGCGTCGAGTACCCGCATCCCCGGCGCAATGTTTCCGCGCAGAATCTGGTCGAAAACATAGATATCGATGTGCCCGAACTGCTCCTGAAGCGTCATCCTTTCGTCTTAGCTTTCAGCCGCTCCACCACCAACTCCGGCACAAGAGACGAAACGTCGCCCCCCAGGCGAAACACTCCCTTAATCAGCCGCGAGCTCACATACGTGTACTTCTCCGCTGGCATCATGAACAGCGTCTCCAACTCCGGGTCGAGCTTGCGATTCATCATCGCCATCTGAAACTCGTACTCATAATCCGAAATCGCCCGAATGCCGCGAAGCACCGCTTTCGCGCCCTGCTGCCGCGCAAAATCGACCAGCAAGCCATCGAACGTCGTCACCGCAACATTGGGAAAGACCTCGACCGCCTCGGTGATCATTTCCAGCCGCTCCGGTACCGAGAACAGCGGCGCGCCCTTCTCTGAGTTGCGCAAAATAGCCACCACCAACTGATCTACGATCTTCGCGCCGCGCGCAATCAGATCCAGATGGCCGTTGGTCAACGGATCAAACGTTCCCGGGTAAATCGCCCTGACGGTATGCATGCCCCAAAAGCATACCGCGCCAAGACGATCTCTGGCGCTTCTTCAGCTAACCGCGCTTCCCCTTAATCAAGGTAACTACCGTCTCTGGTCCGTACTCGGGGACCGGTGGCACCGGCACATTCGCCGCCACGATCCCCATCTTCTTGCGCAGTTCCGCATCGATTCGCCCAAACACGTCGCGGTTGTCCTTGAGGAACGTCCGCACATTCTCCCGGCCCTGCCCAATGCGCTCGCCCTGGAAGCTGTACCATGCGCCACTCTTATCGACGATGTTGTGCAGCACCGCCAAATCCAGCGTGTCGCCCTCGCGCGAGATCCCCTCGCCATACAAAATGTCGAATTCGGCATCCCGGAACGGCGCGGCAACCTTGTTCTTGACAATCTTCACCTTGGTCCGGGAACCGACCACGACATCGCCTTCCTTTACCGCGCCGATGCGCCGAATGTCGATGCGGACAGAGGCATAAAACTTGAGTGCGCGGCCACCCGTCGTCGTTTCCGGATTGCCGAACATGACGCCGATCTTGTCACGGATCTGGTTGATGAAGATGAGCGACGTTCGAGACTTCGAAACCGTTCCGGTCAGCTTCCTGAGGGCCTGCGACATCAGCCGAGCCTGCAGACCCATATGCGAGTCGCCCATCTC
>CAXSDM010000084.1:1638-6829 GCA_964235575.1 uncultured Acidobacteriaceae bacterium
CCGTCCCGCAGCGTGCGATGCGTCGCAAAGGCCCGCTCCATCGCCTCCCGGTACGCCTCCGTCAGCCCCGCCTCCTTGAGCGTCGGCTGGCCCGGGGCATCCGGCGTCTCGTACCCATGCGCATCCGTAAACCCCTGCAGCAGCTGCGTGCAGCGGCGGTGCCGGTGCATGTCCCGAAACCCGCCGATGTCCATCAGAATGTCGAACTTGAGTGCCGCCCCGGCATGAAACCCGCGCAGCAGCCCGTCATGCCGCCCGCGCTGCCGCGTGCCCAGCTCAATCAACTCCGCCCGCCTGGGCCCGTCCAGCCCAGCCACCACATCCCGCAGCTGCCGATACGAAAAATGACAGTGCGGATAGACGAGCGAAGTCGCCAGCTCCACCTCGAGCGATTCCTCCCCATCGAGTAAATCCACCACTGGCGCCTCGGCAATCGCCTGCCCACGCATCAACTCCTCGGCGGCCTGCGTCAGCTGCGTCCGTGTCTCCCGCTCGTACTCGTTCGCCACCGCATACTTCACCAGCGTCGGAGCCGCCTTTACCGGGCGCAGCAGCATATCTTCAAGCACAGCCGGCCGCGTCCCGGTCTCGGCAGCCATCTCGTCGAGCACCGCCCTGGCCGCGTCATGTTGTACATTCCAGGCCGGTTCCGCCGCCGCCGCACGCAGACGCTCACCCAGCCGCCGCACCTCCGCGAACTCACTCGTCAGCAGCCGCGCCACCTGCGTCTCGAGCGTCCGCGCGTTCACGATTTGTCCCAGCGACGTATTCGTCGCCAGCGGCAGCAGATACCGCGCCACATCAAACGCCCGCGCCTTCAGCGTCCGCTCATACGCCTCCTGCTTCATCGTCTCCGGCTTCGCGACGGCCGCGGTCAGCGCCCGCGCCATGCCCTCGCTCACCTGGTCATAGCCGCGAAACAGCAGCTCTACCGCCTCCCGGAACAACCCCGTCTCCCCCGCCAGATCGGGCGTGTACCACCCCGACCGCCGAAAATCCTGGTACCTCGTCGAGCGCTCCTGCCCATCCCAGCGCTGCTCGTCCTCAAGCACAATCGCCGCCAGCAGGCTCAGCCGCTCCACCGCCATCGGGATGTGCGCCAGATCCGCAATCGACCGATGCCCATACTGAAAGTAGAACGTGTTCAGGAACTGCTCAGCCTTCTGCGCGCTGATCTCTTTCAGCGACTCGCGCAGGGTCAGCGCCGACCGCGAATACTTCGCCATCGCATACGCCAGCACTTCGGGGTCTGCGCCATGAATCGCATAGACCTCCGTCTCGTTCTGCTTCCCGTCTTCGCCACTCATCCTGTCCTCAGCGTATCCTAAGGGGATTGTTCGTTGAAAAGGAGCCCTGGATTGCCCTCTCTCTCAGGCCGCATCGCCCTGGTCACCGGAGCCTCGCAGGGGATCGGCCGCGCGATTGCGTTACGCCTCGCCGCAGAAGGCGCGCAGGTTGCCCTCGCCGCCCGCAGTCTGGCCAGGCTCGAAGAAGTTGCCGGCGAGATGGCCGTCACCGGCGCGGTCGGCAAGCCCTTCCTGCTCGATCTTGCCGACGAAGCGTCGATCAAGGCCTGCGCCAAAGACGTGCTCGCCCATTTTGGCAGGATCGATATCCTGGTCAACAACGCCGGGATCACTCGCGACAACCTTGCCCTGCGCATGAAGCGGCACGACTGGGATGACGTCCTCACCACCAATCTCACCGGAGTTTTTCTCATGACGCAGGCCTCGATGGGCTCGATGATCAAGAGCCGCTGGGGCCGCATTCTCAACGTCACCTCGGTCGTCGGTGAGGTCGGCCAGGCCGGCCAGGCGAACTATGCCGCCTCGAAAGCCGGACTGATCGGCCTGACCAAATCGCTCGCGCGCGAGCTCGCCAGCCGCTCCATCACCGTCAACGCCGTCGCCCCCGGCTATATCGAAACCGCGATGACCGCCGTGCTCACCGACGACCAGAAGTCCGCCATGACGACGCACATTCCGCTTCCCCGTGCCGGCACCGCCGCCGATGTCGCCGCCGCAGTCGCCTTCCTCGCCTCCGAGGACGCCAGCTACATTACCGGGCACACGTTGGACGTCAACGGAGGCATGTACATGGGCTGACGCTCGCGGCAGGCGGCGGCCGTTCCCTCTTGAACCTTGGCTGGTACCGAATTCCCTCGTCCAGCCAACTTAATCCTTGCCTGCCGCGTACGCGAAGGATACTTTACGGCAATGGCTGACATGCACATCGTTCTCCCGGCACCGGCGAGCCCCCCCTTGAAGTCGATCTCCAGCAATATCGGCAGCACGATTCGGGATTATCGCCTGCAGAAGGGCATGTCTCAGGGAGACATTGAAAAGCGCACCGGCCTGCTGCGCTGTTATTTGTCGCGTGTCGAAAACGGCCACACGGTTCCGTCGCTCGAGACGCTGCAGAAGATCGCCGGCGCACTCGACCTGCAGCTCTCGCAGTTCTTCGCGGAGGACCCCGTCAGCCGCGAGGTTTCTCCGCTCAACCTGAGCGAGGAGCAGATCCGCTTCCTGACCCAGGTACAGCGCTACTCCGCCAACCTCTCCGAAAGCGACCGCCGCCTGCTGCTGGCCATGGTGCGGAAGTTCGCCTCAACCGCGCTGAGCTAACGGTTTTGGCTTAGCCGCCCCTAAGACAGACCCATGCGAGCCTTCAGCAAATCCCGCGCCACCGCATCCAGCACGCCATTCAGAAAGTGGATTGACTCCGGAGCCGCATACCGCCGCGCCACCTCCAAACTCTCATTGATCACAATCGCCGCGGGCGTCTTCGGGAAGCCCAGCATCTCCGCGATGCCGCAGCGCAGCAGGTTGCGGTCGACCACCGGCATGCGCTCCAGCCGCCAGTTCTGCGAGTGCTGCTCAATCAGCGCGTCGATCTCTTCGCGCCGGCTGATTGCTACACGGTAAAGATCCTCGGCGAAGCTGCGCGTCTCCTCATCCACATCCGTTACCGAGGGCCAGAACAGCTTGCGTACCTCGTCCGGCGTCTGCTTGCCCAGGTCACCCTGGAACAGCATCTGCATGCTCAGCTCGCGCGACTTCCTGCGCGTGCCCACTAAGCCGCACCCTGGAGCTTGCGGCGCAGCGAAACCATCTCGATAGCCGCGCTGGCCGCCTCGAAGCCCTTGTTGCCGGCCTTCAGCCCCGCCCTGTCGAGCGCCTGCTCGAGCGTCTCGCAGGTCAGCACGCCAAAGGCATGCGGCACGCCGGTCTCCTGCTGCGACTGCCCGATGCCTCGCGCCACCTCGGTGTAAATGGCCTCGTAGTGCGCCGTCTCGCCACGCAGCAGGCAGCCAAGCGTCACGATCGCATCCACCTTGCCCAAATTGGCGATCGTCCGCGCCGCGTTCGGGATCTCCCACGCCCCCGGGACCCGCACCACCTCGATGTCCGCCTTGGCGGCTCCGCTGCGCCGCAGGCAATCGAGCGCACCCTGCAGCAGCCGGTCGGTAATGACCGTATTCCAGCGCGTCGTGATGACGGCAAACTTCATCCCCTCGGCCGAGAGCCCGCCCTCAACCGCTGCCGGCTGCCCATGCATCGGGTTCTCCGACTGCCAGAAACCAAGCCGCAGCCCCTCCGGCAGCGCCAGCGTAAACAACCGCGAGTTCCAGTGCGTGTCCTCAAGCTCTGTCACCTCCGCGGCCGTGTTCTCTTTCGCGATCCAACGCTTCACCGCGGCATGCACCGTCTCAAGCTGCGTTGCTTCAATCAAAATCCTCGGCTCGGCCGGTGCGCGGCCCGTCACCAGCTCCAAATTTCCCACGGGCGCAAGAAACGGCGAACCCTCGCCCTCCGCGTCCTTCCAACCCTTCGCCGCCTCAAATCCGAGCGCGGTCAACAGGCGCGTCAACTGCGCGTAGTCGTCGGCTCCACTCACCTGCTCGACGACCGTTATTCCCTTGATCATGGCTTTGATTGTATTCTCAACCAGCCTTGTACTTTGGAGCCTGCCCCCATGGATGACGTGACCGAATACGTGCTGCCCACCTATGAAACTCTGCTGCTGGCGATCGATGGCGGCGGCCCGGTGGCGACTGTCACCCTCAACCGGCCGGACGTGCTGAACGCGCTGAATGCGCAGCTCTTGCACGATCTCGAAACCGTCTTCACGCTCCTGACCGCCAATGCGGCCGTCCGCGCCATCGTCATCACCGGCGCAGGACCGAAGGCCTTCGCCGCCGGAGCCGATATCGGCGAACTCTCGAAAACGGATGCCGCGTCCGGCGAGCAGCTCGCGCTCCGCGGGCAGGCCGTCTTCCGCAAGATCGAAACCTGCGGCAAGCCAGTCATCGCGGCCATCAACGGCTTCGCGCTTGGCGGAGGTTGCGAGCTCGCCATGGCCTGCACGTTGCGCCTGGCGTCAGACGCCGCGCGGCTGGGGCAGCCGGAGATCAAGCTCGGCCTCATCCCCGGCTACGGCGGAACGCAGCGCCTGCCGCGCCTCGTCGGGCGTTCGGCCGCCCTGAAACTCATCCTCACCGGCGACATCATCCCCGCTGCCGAAGCGCTCCGCATCGGCCTGGTGGATGAGGTCGTCCCCGCGGCCGGCCTGCTCGCCCGCGCGCACGCGCTGGCCTCGTCCATGGCGGCCTTGGCTCCGCTCGCCGTTGCGGCGGCGATGGAGGTGGTCGACGCAGGAGAGGGTCTGCCGCTCGAGCAGGCGCTGGCCCTTGAAGCCGGCTCCTTCGGCCGCCTCAGCAACTCCGCCGACAAGCACGAGGGCGTTGCCGCCTTCCTCGAAAAGCGCCCCGCAACCTTCACCGGGCACTGACCTTGCGCTATCCTAAAGCTATTGTGCGTATTGCCTTTGCCGCCGTGTTTGCCGCCGCTCTTCTCAGCCTGGCCGGGTGCTCGAGCGCGCCGCTCGTATCGGCTTCGACCAGCAAGGCCGCTGAGACCGAGCGCCGCCAGAAGATGGAAAGCACGCGGGCCGAGCTGGAGCTGATTCCGCTGCCCTCGAAGGCGCGGTATCTCGCCGTCAAATCGCTGACCACCTGGCAGAATCCGTATCTCACTATTCAGGGCAACATGGTCACCCTGCACGTCACGCTGGCCGACGCCAACCCCTCGCAGTTCGGCGCAGGCGGCTTGCTTCGCCCGGTGGGCGCGCGGCAGGAGTCGCTCAACGTCCGCACCGCCGACCTGCCCACCGCGCTCAACGCAATTCCCCA
>CAXSDM010000084.1:6929-9952 GCA_964235575.1 uncultured Acidobacteriaceae bacterium
GCCGGGCGCAGCTTCGGAACCTGGGTCACGTGGTTCCTCATCGGCGGCGACGCCTACACGGCCTACACCGTCATCGCCGTGCCCGCGGCGCTCTACGGCGCGGGAGCGAACGGCTTCTTCGCCCTGCCGTACGCCATCATTGCCTACCCCTACATGCTGCTTGTGCTGCCCCGGCTCTGGACCGTCTGCCACCGGCACGGCTATGTCACCTTCGCCGACTTCGTCAGCGGGCGCTACAGCCATCGGCCGCTCACGGTGGCCATCGCCCTCACCGGCATCCTCGCTCTTCTGCCCTACATCGCGTTGCAACTGGTCGGCATCCGCGTCGTGCTTAGCGCGCTCGGTCTCCTTGGCGAGTGGCCTTTGACCGCAGCCTTCGTGATCCTCGCCGCCTACACCTACTCAAGCGGCCTGCGCGCGCCGGCCGTCATCGCCATCGTCAAGGACATCATGCTCTGGATCATGGTGCTCGTGGCGGTCGTGTGGCTGCCACTGAAGCTGGGCGGCTACGCCCACATCTTCGCCGTCGCCAACCAGACGCTCGCCCACCACACGCCGCCAGCCTCCATCTTTCTCCAGCCCAAACAGTTCCTCGGCTACTCGACCCTGGCCATCGGCTCGGCCCTCGCGCTGATGCTTTACCCGCACACCGCCACGGCGATCCTCAGCGCCTCCTCTGCCAACACCGTCCGTCGCAACGCCGCCATGCTGCCCGCGTACAGCTTTCTGCTCGGCCTGATCGCGCTGCTCGGCTACGTCGCCATCGCGGCCGGCATCGTCACTAAGGACACCAGCTCGGTGGTGCCGCTGCTTTTTCTCAAGATGTTCCCGGAGTGGTTCGCCGGCTTCTGCCTGGCCGCGATCGCAGTGGGCGCGCTGGTTCCGGCGGCCATCATGTCGATCGCCGCCTCGAACCTGTTCACGCGTAATCTCTGGGGCGAGTTCACACGCACTCCCATGACGCCGCAACAGGAATCCGCCATGGCCAAGATCGTCTCGCTCCTGGTCAAGTTCGGCGCGCTCATCTTCGTGCTCAAGCTGCAGACCGCCTACGCGATCCAGATGCAGCTGCTCGGCGGCATCTGGATCACGCAGATCTTTCCCGCGGTGATCCTCGGCGTCTTCACGCGCTGGTTTCATCCCTGGGCGCTGTTTGCCGGATGGTTCGCGGGCATGGCGTCCGGCACGGCAATGGCCTGGTCACTCGGCCTCAAAAGCTCCGTGTATGTCGTTCCGCACATCGGAGGCATGTATGCGGCCGTGCCAGCGCTCCTGCTCAATTTGGCTGTCGCCGCGGTGCTGACGTTGCTGCTGCGGCCCACCGGATGGGCTCCTGCCATCGACCGCACCGACCCCTCCGCCTACATCGGTTAGCCGGCAAACCTGCATCTGACGGCTGGAGGATCACACACCGATGAACTACATCGAGAAGTTTGCCAGCGACTTTGTAAACAAGCAGCTTTCTCAGCCACCGACCCCGGGCGCTGCCGCACCCGTAGACCGCTCGGTGCTCAAAGGAATGCTGGCCGGCCTGGCCGCCGGAGCCGTGGCAACCGCAGCCAAGAGTCTGGCCGAGCGCCTGTATCCGCCGCGGACCGAAGGTCAGCCTGAGCCGCCCGACCTGCTTGCCGACAAGGTTGCGGACACAGTGGCAGGCCACGAGCTCTCCCCGGGCGCGAAGGCCGTGGCCAGCGAGACGATCCACTGGGTCTTCGGCATCACTGCCGGCGCGGCCTACGGAGTACTCGCCGAGTTCTATCCCGCCGCCACGTCCCGGCGCGGCGTCAGCTTCGGCATGACGCTGATGGCGCTCACCCATGAATCCGTCCTGCCTGCTTTCGGGCTTTCCGATACCCCCGGGGACCAGACCCCGCGCGAGAAGACCAGCGAGATGGCCACGCACATGGTCTACGGCCTGGTAGCGGAAACAGTACGGAGCAGCGTTCGCAAAGCTCTTTAGACCCTCCACCTTCCAAAACAAAAGACCCGCGAAGCGCCTTTCTCGGCGACCTTCGCGGGTCTTTCTTGCGCTGTGTTCGCGCTGATTTCGTTGAATGCCTAACTCGCCATCGGATGCTTGATCGGCCCCTCGTTCACCGCTGCTGCCGGCTGTGGCGCAGGCACATGCTTCTTCGGCCCGCGTTTGCGCGCCACCAGCACCCGGATACGCTCCAGCAGCTCCACCGCCGTGCCTGCCCCCTTGGGTAGGAATGCATCCGCCGCCAGCGCCCGGTCCTGTGCCGCCACGGTGCCACTCACGATCAGCGCCGGCAAGCTTGGGTGGATCTGCTTCGCGCGCCGCACCAGCTCGTTACCGTCCATCCCCGGCAAAAGCAGGTCCGCAATCAGCAGGTCGAGCGCGCCCTGAGCTGTCCGCTCCAACACTTCCAGGGCCTGCTGGGAGCTGGTCTTCGCGATCACGCGATAGCCACGTGTCTCCAGCAAAAATGTACGTACCGACAGCGTTTGCTCGTTGTTGTCGACGCAGAGAATGACTTTCTTTGGGCGCATAGGGTATCCGATCTCTGTGATGCGAAAGCCGCCGGCTGTTTGGCCGACGTCCTCCGCAGAGGTGATAGGTGGACCGCGGCCCTCTCCTCTCTCGGCTCCTGGCAACAAGCGCCAGAAGCGAAAAAGAAGCAAGTCTGGGCAGCCGCTCGCGCCTTCGCTCTCCCACGTGCCACGAAAGTCAGCCGAAGAGCAAAGCTCTCCCGCCTGCTTCGCGCACCCATGAGCGGGGCGGTTCGAGCAGTGTTCCAGCCCGCGCCGCTCCATCGCTAGACGGAGACGGCGAGAGACCGCGGCTTGAGAGACCAGGCAGGCCCGCGTAGGTTGCCACGCTCGCCACCGAGGCGCACCGGGTTCTTCGCTCGCGTGTGCTCGGAACTTCAGGACTGGCCGCGTCGGCGCTCTTCGTACTGGCGACGTGAGACGGCAAATCCCTAGGCCCCGGCGATTGCAGCCGAAGAGGATGCGAAACGGGAAGCGAGCGACCACGAAGGCCGGCCCGGCTTCTCTCAAAG
>CAXSDM010000084.1:10052-11931 GCA_964235575.1 uncultured Acidobacteriaceae bacterium
CCGGGGGAGTGCCGCTTCATCTCCAACGCTTCTCAACTTACGAAGGTGTACCGAACTTGGCAACCGGGGAAGAAACGGCGAAACTGTGGCCAGTTTGGCCTTGCTCATCCACTGATTGAGAAACACGCCCGTCATTGCTACCGTTTCGTGAATCCCGCATGTGGGAAAGTCTCGGTCGAGGGCAGGAAAAACCTCCCGAATGCAACTTTCGTGGTGCTCCCTCCCACAAACACGCCATGGACTTTTTCACCGGACAGGGTGGCTCGGACATGAATCCGTGACGGCCGGCGCATCTCCACCCCCTGCGCAAAGACCACCGCGCGTTCGCTCTCGACCAGCCCATGCCGGACCAGGTAGGCGATCGCGCAGCCGGAAGCCGACCCCGTGGCCGGGTCCTCGCCGTGGTAAAACTGCATCCGATTGCGGAAATCCGCGCCGCTGCCTGAAGTGTCAGGCGTCATGCAGAAAAAGAACTTCGCATCCGAGCCCGCCAGGTAGGCCTGCGCCGCTGCCTGCGGAATCGCCAGCCGCCCCAGCGCCTCCATCGATCGCACCGGCACGATGCAGAACGGGATGCCGGTCGAGACGGTCTGGATCGGCTTGGTCTCATCGAGGTCAGCCAGCGGCATGCCAAGCGCGCGGGCGATCTCCTCAGGAGCATGCACAGCGCCAAAGACGGGGTCCTGCTGCTGCATCGTCCCGAACACACTCCTGCTGCCGGCCGCGGCCGCCGCAAAGCGCACCGTGATCGGCCCTGCGTTCTCGCGCAGCGTAATGTGCTCCGCTCCCCCGAGCGCCGGATGGTGCCACCAAAGCCACGCCGCCGTGCCGAGCGTCGGGTGCCCGGCAAACGGCAGCTCCTCGGCGACCGTGAAGATGCGCACCCGCACCCCATGCTCCACCTCGCTCGCCGGGTCATCCCCGGGCAGCACAAACGTGGTCTCGGCCAGGTTGGTCTCCCGCGCCAGCGCCTGCATCTCGTCGGCTGAAAGCCCGCGGGCATCGGTGAAGATCGCCAGCGGATTGCCCTCGAGCGCACGCTCCGCAAACACATCCACCACCGCGTACTCGAAGCTTCGCTGTCCGTCCCAATCTAGATCCACCACCTGCTCCTCCTTCATTTGTCCGGCCGCTTCAATGTTTCGAGCTCATCGAGCGTCTTCGGCCAGTCCCCGCGCAGCAGCCGCGAGAGGCTCCGATCCGCCAGCAGCTTGCCGCCGGTCTGGCAGCGCGCGCAGTAGTTGGTCTCATTGTCCGCATAGCGGATGCGCTGCACCGGCTCGCCACAGACCCGGCAAGGCTGGCCGAAGCGCCCGTGCACGACCATCTCTTCACGGAACGCGGTCACTTTCTCCGGAAAGCGCTCCGCCGCCTCCGCGAGGAAGCGGTCCCGCCATAGCGCGAGCGTCGCCTGCGTATGCGTGTAAAGGCTCTCCCACTGCGCGTCCGTCAGCTTGTGCGTCTGCAGAATCGGCGACAGCCCGGCCGCATGCAGGATCTCATCCGAGTACGCATTGCCGATGCCGCTCAGAATCCGGGGGTCCGTCAGGGCGCGTTTGAGCGTACGATTCTCCGCCGCCAGCCGCTCGCGGAACTCGGCGAGCGAACACGTCATGACATCGATGCCGCCCGGATCCATCGCCTCCAAATCCGCAAGCCCCGCCACCACATGCAGCGACGCCCGCCGCTTCGAGCCGGCCTCGGTCACGGTCAGCGAGCCATGCTCAAAGTCGAACGCCGCAAACGCCCCCTTGCGCGACAGCTTCGCCCCCGCCTCCTTCCAGTGCAGCCGCCCGGCGATCATCAGGTGCAGCACCGCCCACAGGTCGTTCTCAAACCCGATCGCAATCCGCTTGCCCACCCGGCGCAGCTCCCGCAC